>MAAD01000315.1 GCA_002162985.1 Bermanella sp. 47_1433_sub80_T6
TGGCATTGGATCATGCACGTTTGCAAAATTTAAGTGTGCTGGAAGTGGATATGGGGGAGAACAGCCGAGCCGATGGCCTGCTGGGCATGAATTTTTTAAGTCAGTTTAAGTTTAAAATCGACCAGGAAAATGGCTTGTTATTTTTGGAATAATTCTGTTATTAAGCGTAAAAATAGGTGCCCGCTATCTGCTAGGCACCTAATCTTCTTTTTATAATCTTTTATTATTGTTTTACACAGCTGCCACTTTTAGCAGTGGTTAATTAAACAACTGCAAGTATTTTCCGTAACCTTCTTTCTCAAGATCCGCTTTGGCAACGAAGCGTAAAGAAGCTGAGTTTATGCAGTACCGCAAACCGGTAGGTTTAGGGCCGTCATCAAACAAGTGACCTAAATGTGAATCTCCATGGCGGCTACGTAACTCGGTTCTTGGGAAAATCAATTTATAGTCGGTTTCTTTTACTACGTTTTTGCTTTCAATGGTTTCATAAAAACTCGGCCAGCCGGTCTTGGACTCATATTTATGAGTAGATGAAAATAATGGCTCTTGGCTTACCACATCCACATAGATGCCGGCTTTTTTGTTGTTCCAATATTTATTATCAAAGGGACGCTCGGTATCATCATTTTGAGTCACGTTATACTGCAGCTTTGTGAGCTGCTGCTTTAACACTTTGTCACTGGGCTTGTGATAGCTTTTTTTCATGCCCATGGTGTTCATATCTTTTAATTTAGAGTGAAGTTCACTGCCCCAGATTTTTTTCAAGTAATCATCACGGCCCGAGTTGTAGCGGTAGTACTTGTAACGTACCGGATTACGCTTGTAGTAATCCTGATGGTAGTCTTCAGCGTTATAAAAATTATTGAAGGCTCTAATGTCCGTGGCCAATGGTTTGTCGTAACGACCGCTTGCACCCAAAGCATTGCTGGATTTTTGTGCGGCCATTTTTTGTTGTTCAGAATGATAAAAGATAGCCGGGCTATACTGGTGGCCACGATCCACAAACTGACCACGGGAATCGGTAGGGTTAATCATCTGCCAAAAGGCGTGTAACAGTTCATCATAGGACACAATGTTTTCATCGTAATACACCTGCACAGCTTCAATGTGACGGGTGCGCCCCGATGCCACTTGCTTGTAAGAAGGGTTCTTAATGGTGCCGCCACTGAAACCCGAGATAGCGTCTTTTACCCCCTCCAGTTTTTCGAAATCAGCCTCGGTGCACCAGAAGCAGCCGCCGGCAAAAGTGGCTACCTGTAAACCCTTAAGCTGGGCTGGCACCATGTTGTCGCTCATGGCGGCGCCGGTTGCGGTGGACTCTGCGTTGGAGCAGGCCGCCAATAGAACCACCAGGGCGGTGGAGATGGTTTTTGCAAATAGATTCATAAACTGCTTCCTCTGATCAATCTTTTTCATGCGTAATTTATTAAGTGATGCAATCATTGTGACCCTCAAAAACGTCATTTGGAAGAGGGTAAATCACGCTTTTATTGAATTATGATCTGTTGTGATACTTTTGTTATAACTTCGTGAAGTTGCTGTTAAATCTGAGGCCTACAGTGGTAATGGTTCCGATAAGGACATTCCACCAACGAGGACAAATCATGAAAATAACAGCACTTATTCCGGCATTACCCTTAGCTTTTATGTCATCCATGGCATTTTCACAAAACATAGATGTTCAAGTCACTAACCTGACCCATGGCCTGCATTTTACCCCCTTATTTATCAGCACTCATACTTCGGCAAGTAACTTGTTTGAAGTGGGCCAAACGGCATCGGCTGCTCTTAAACCCATGGCAGAAGGGGGCAGCATCGCGGATTTGATTGCGGCTAGCCCTGCTGGCAGTGTGAACTCAGAAAACCCTGTGGGTGGTTTGTTGGCACCGGCCATCACATCTCCAGTGGTAAGCCTGGACACCGGCGCTAACGATAAGTTATCCATCGTGGCCATGGTATTGCCCACTAACGATGGTTTTGTGGGTCTCGATAGCTGGACCATTCCTTCAGAAGCCGGCAGTTATACGATTTACCTGAATGCCTATGACGCTGGCACCGAGGTCAATGATGAAGTCATAGATACGGTAAACGGTGGTGGCGATGATGGTATCCCAGCCGCACCAGGTGGTGACGCCGGTATGAATGCCACGGGTGTCACCACTACAGAAAGTAATACTATGGTGCATATCCACCGCGGCAACCTGGGTGATACCGATCTCACGGGTGGTGTGAGCGATGTGGACAGCCGCATTCACCGTTGGTTAAACCCAGTGGCCAAAGTTGTGGTTACCGTTAAATAGGAGCGATACATATGAAACAATTTAATATTCGCACCCTTAAAAGCGGTGCACTTTGTTTGATGTTGGCCAGTACCGGTTTGTTAACCGCCTGTGGCAGTGACGATGACAAAGACGCCGAAATGGCCAGCTTTGAAATTACGGTGACCAACTTAAGCGCGAACCAGCCGTTGTCTCCGTTGGCCGCTCTGTTACACGATGCTGATTACAAGGCTTGGAGCATTGGTGGGATGGCCAGTGATGGCTTGGAAGTATTGGCCGAAGGTGGTGATAACAGCACCTTCATAAGTGATGACGCCGCTATGTTAATGACCAGCGCCTCGGGCTCGGCACCGGTGGGTCCAGGGGGCAGTGATACGCTCACGGTGACGGCTGATTTGGCCAGTGTCATGCAAATTACCCTGGCCAGCATGTTGGTGAATACCAATGATGCCTTTACCGGCACAACCGGTCTGGATGTATCTGACCTAGCGGTGGGCGAAAGCATGAATCAAGCCTTGCCCATTTATGATGCGGGTACCGAAGCGAACGATGAAATGGCCGGTACCATTCCCGGTCCTGCCGATGGTGGCGAAGGCTTTAATGCCGTGCGTGACGATGTGGATTTCGTGGCACGCCACCCTGGGGTGGTGACGCAGAACGATGGTTATTCCTCATCGGTATTGGATGAATCCCACCGTTTCGATTCGCCTATTGCCAGGTTAGTGGTGAAACGCGTTCAGTAATGGCAAGATAAGCGCCAAGCCGGTTATTGATTGGCTTGGCGCTTTAAATTAAATGTTTGAGCTTACAGCCATAGAAAATTGCAAAAAATAGATCACTAAAAAGACCACAATGAAAAAAAGAATTTTAGTCATAGAAGACGACCAAGACATTAATAACTTGATCGCCATGAACCTTAAAGACATGAATCATGATGTAGACACCTGTGATAACGGCAAGCGCGGTTACCAAATGGCCGTGGCAGGAAACTATGACGTATTAGTGTTGGATTTAATGTTGCCCGAGATGGACGGCTTGGAGATTTGCCGTGCTCTGCGTGCGGCCAATATTTTTACGCCTATCTTAATGTTAACTGCCCGTGACTCGGAAGCCGATCGCATCGTGGGTTTGGAGATGGGCGCCGATGATTACCTCACCAAACCCTTCAGCGTGCGTGAGTTGCAAGCCAGGGTAAAAGCCATGTTGCGCCGAGTGGCTATGATGACAGCGCCCCAGGTAGAAAGCGATCAACTGGTATTTGACGGTTTAAGCATTGATGTCGCCAAACGCCAGGTATTGTTAAACAGTGAAGAAATAGAGCTCACCAGTACCGAATTTGATTTATTACTGTATATGGCGCGCCAGCCCAGTCTGGTATTTAGTCGTACCCAATTATTGGATAACGTGTGGGGCTACCAGCACAGTGGTTACGAGCATACCGTAAACTCTCACATTAACCGCTTACGCAACAAACTGGAAAAAGACCCGGCCAAACCTCAATATATTTTAACGGTATGGGGAGTGGGCTATAAGTTTGAAGGTCACGCCAATAGTGACAAAACGCCTAACGGGAAAAGCTGACAGTGACCAATATCATCTCTTCTTTTTACAGTAAATTACTGGCCGGTTTATTATTAAGCTTTGTGTTCATGGGCTTGTTAATGTTGGTGCTGGCGCAACAGCTTAGTCAGAGTTACCAAAGTGAAGTGGAGCAAAAGCTGCACTCGCAACTGGCCGAACACGTAGTACACGATAATGTCCTGTTAAA
Source organism: Bermanella sp. 47_1433_sub80_T6 (assembly GCA_002162985.1). Lineage (GTDB taxonomy): Bacteria > Pseudomonadota > Gammaproteobacteria > Pseudomonadales > Oceanobacteraceae > Bermanella. Next base: position 4,048 of record MAAD01000315.1, read on the forward strand.
AAATGGCGCCATCGATCATGACGCGTTAAAACATGCTTTCCATTCCATGATGATCCTGGGCCCCAGCTTTGAGTTTTACGTGCTAGACCCACAAGGCAATATACTTACTTTTTCGGCGGACCCGGGTCGGGTTAAAAAACAAACAGTCAGCCTGTTACCCATACAGCAATTTATTGAGAAAACCGAAAGTTTGCCTATTTTAGGGGACGACCCCAGGTCATTAGATAAACACAAGATATTTTCTGTGGCCCCCATTAGCGACAACGGCAAACTCGTGGGCTATTTATACATTATTATTGGCGGTGAAATTTACGACGGCATAGTGGATTTATTGCAACAGAGCCACATTTTCACCTTGGCGGTATGGAGTCTGTCCATGGCGCTTTTATTTGGTTTGTTGGTGATTTTATTATTATTTGCCATGTTAACTCGTCCCCTAAGGCGCCTTACCAGCGACATGCAACAATTCAGGCAAGAAGGGTTTGAACATGGCCAGTTGCCCACCTCTAAATGGAAAAAGAATTCCAGTGATGAGATAGAGCGCTTGGGCAGCACCTTCAACGAGATGGCCAGCACCCTCAATAGTCAGTATCAAAAAGTAAAAGACACGGATGAACTGCGCCGTGAATTAATCTCTTATGTGTCCCATGACCTAAGAACGCCCTTGGCCTCGCTACAAGGGTACTTAGAAACCTGGCAATTGAAAAACCAACAGTTGTCCCCTCAAGAAGGCCAGCAGCTCATTTCAGTGGCCATGAAAAATGCCCAGCACATGAGCCGATTAATTGAACAGCTGTTTGAACTGGCACATCTGGATGCGGACGATGTATCTCTTACCTTTGAGCCCGTGGCCATTGCCGAACTGGCGCAGGATGTATTGCAAAAACTGACCCTTAAGGCCGATAACAAAAATGTCAGCCTGGATGTGGAGCCCAAAGATCCGTCTTTAATGGCCATGGCCAACATAGAGAAGCTGGAGAGTGTGTTTAGCAATATTATCGATAACGCCATTCGTCACTGTGATGCCGGGGAATCGGTGCAGGTACACATTCAACTTCAATCAAATAGCATGCTAGTGACCATCAGCGATACCGGTTCGGGTATCCCCCAGACCGACTTGCCCCACGTCTTTGATGCCCACTTTCGGGCGGCTAATAGTCGAGACAGCAGCATCAGTGAAAAAGGCGCCAACAGCGGCCTGGGGCTTGCAATCAGCAAACGTATTATAGAGCTGCATGGTTCACAACTGCGTGTTACCAGCACACTGGGGCAGGGAACCCAGTTCAGCTTTGAGCTAGGATTAGCCTAGTACGCCAAAAATGCAGGAATACAGGGTTTTAATTGTATGATTTTTAACCAATGTATTCCATCTACTGCCTATTTAGGGTATAAAAGCCCCCATGAAAACACCGAAAAGAATACAACCCCTTATTGAAGACGGCTTAGTGGACGAAGTGCTAAGCCAGTTAATGAGCGGCAAAGAAGCCACCGTATACGTGGTACGCCGTGGCGACGAGATTATTTGTGCCAAGGTCTACAAGGATGCGGCTCAACGCAGCTTTAAACAGGCCGTCACCTATAACGAAGGACGTAAGGTCCGGAACAGTCGTCGCGCCCGTGCCATGGAAAAAGGCAGCAAATTTGGTCGCAAACAGCAGGAAGAAGTTTGGCAAAATGCCGAAGTAGACGCCCTCTACAAGCTGGCCGATGCGGGGGTTCGTGTGCCCGAGCCCTATGGCTGTTTTGACGGCGTATTGCTCATGGAGCTCATGACCGATGAAGAAGGCAGTGTGGCACCGCGTTTAAACGATGTGTCGTTAACCGCCGAACAAGCCAAAGAAGACCACACCCTGGTCATGCAAAACGTTATGCGCATGTTAAGCGTAGGCATAGTACACGGAGATTTATCCGAGTTTAACGTGTTGGTGGATGAATGCGGCCCTATCATCATCGACTTGCCACAAGCGGTAGACGCGGCGGGCAACAATAATGCCCATGCCATGTTAACCCGTGACGTGGACAATATGACCAATTACTACGGCCAGTTTGCCCCCGAGTTACTTGAAACCCAGTACGCCAAAGAAATTTGGGCCATGTACGAAGAGGGCAACATGGACCCGGACTTTGAGCTTACCGGTAAGTTTGAAGAGAGCAATGAGTCGGCGGATGTAGATTCCGTGATCGCCGAAATCAAGGCTGCTATGGTAGAAGAGGAAGAGCGTCTGGAACGTATTCGAGACGCGGAAGAAATCGACGAATAGAGCTTTTTCTTAGTTTACCCCGCCGTTTTTCAACATCTCAAAACCAATAAAGGCTGCCCAGGATAACACCAACAGTGTCCAGGGTAGCCAGCCAGTAAAACGTGTTTTTTCTACTTCCTGTTCGGTATTATCGACCACGTCTTCTTTGACATTTTTGGCTTTTCTAAGCTGTTTATCCAGATCACGTGACTTGGCCTTGTATTGTTTT
>MAAD01000051.1 GCA_002162985.1 Bermanella sp. 47_1433_sub80_T6
ACCCGTACTATGATCGAGCGTTACAGCCACCTCTATATGTTCCAGGCGGCGCAGCGGGTGAAGGGCGTAGATGTGCCTGTCTTTGAAAAAAATCTTTCCGTCACCCTGGATGAACCCATCAAGGTGCGTCGCTTCGAATTTGGCGAGGGCTTAATGCCGGCAGACGTGAACTCTCATCGTGACTATTACCCCCTGGTATTTGTGGAGCCAGTGTTTCAAGACGGTCTTAATATATTGGGGCTGGACATCTCATCCATTCAATTTATTAAGCAGGCCATGGAGCACGCCCTGTCTTCCGGTTTGGCTAACTTAAGCCAGCCCATCGAGTTAAGCGATGGCAGCCAGGCATTTGTGATGATTAAACCCAGCTTTTTACCTGGCCAGGAGGTGGCCGACCAATATGCTTTGCTGGTGGTAAAGACCACGGCCCTATTAACCAATTTACGCCCCAGAGAAGCAGGTTACGGCTTAACGCTGGTTTATCAACAGCACGATCCCATTCTTGATTTAACCACAAGCGCCGTGGCCCCATGGCAGTTGAGCCTATTCCCTTTGTTGGTGCAAGACAGTCAGATACAAGTGGGAGCACAAAATATTCAACTTACTCTCACCCGCCAGTTAAGTCTTAAGCAAATTAATTTGTTTTTAATTACCATCGTATTTCTAGTAACCCTGGCCATCAGTGTCTTGCTGCACCTGTATATGCGCATACAATTTGAAGCCGACGTGCTCAAGCAAGAGGCTAACCAAAAACTTTATCAACAGGCCAATTATGATCACCTAACAGGTTTGGCCAATCGCCATTATTTTGAAGATCACTTTCATCGGGCCGTGGCCCGCTGTCAGCGCCGTAAAAACAAGATGGCACTCTTGTATATTGACCTAAATGACTTCAAATATATTAACGATGAACTGGGGCATCAGATGGGGGATAACATCTTATCGTTAGCGGCTTCAATTATCACCGACACCATACGGGTGGACGATGTGCCTTGTCGATTTGGGGGTGATGAGTTTGTGGTATTGCTGGAAAACATTACCGTGGCCGAAGATGTAAAACGCGTGGTGCGAAATTTACACGCCACCTTTAGCCAGGTAAAAGTATTGGATGGTCACAGCGTAAAACTGTCTGCCAGCATAGGCGATAGCATGTATCCGGATGATGGTCTTGAGTTGGCGGCGCTTATGAAATACGCCGATCGCAAGATGTACGCACAAAAAAATAAAAATAAAGTGGTGCAATTACCCGCTCATAAACACCCGATGGAATAGCCGGGGGTTATTTTTAAGCGGGTGGTTTAGTCTAGTAAGTCGTTAAATTCCTTGAGGTATTGGCCAATCAAGCTGGGCCAAAAATAACGCTCCACCGGCACGGGTGTTGGCAAACCATGTTGCTGCCAATGCTTCAACTTGGCCACTATGTTAGCCGCTTGTTTATCCATTGATCCATTTTTATAGAGACACGCCTTGGGCACCCACTCGGGGTAAGCCAACCTGTCAGGAGCCAACGGAATGCAGCCACGGGCGGCAGCTTCTAACATGGCCAACCCTTGAAATTCATGGTGGGCAGTGGACAGCACTACCTGGCTATTATCCAATGCCAGCTGATATTCACTTTTTTGTGCATAGGTACCAATGTGGGCAATGCAGCGTGGGTGCTTTTCTTGTAATTGTTGCAAGGCAGGGGGAACGTTACGAAAACTTAAGCCGGCAATAATAAACTCTATGTCCAAACTCTGCGATTCAACCAAGTCCACCACCGCCTTTAATAACTCGGGCCCTTTGTCGTATTCCCAGCGATGATTCCAAATGACGGTGAGTGTCTCATGATGTGATGAAACTTTGCTGGCGGCAACGTGCGCCTTTATGGGCACAGGTAATACTCTAGATTTCTCTTCAATGGATTGAATAATGCCTGGTGGCACTTCATCTGGCAGTCGCTTGAGTAACTTATCGGCACCCAACAGAAAACTGTCACGATTATATTGGCTGTTAAATAACACCCTTTGGGCGCTCAGGGCGCTGTACAGGTTTACCATCTGCGGCTCTACGCTGGTGTGTTGTTGATCGCTCTTGGGGTAGGCAAACTGGTTTTCATGGAAATACATCATGGCCGGTATTTGCGCCAGGTTGGGAACAAGGCCGCGCAGGGTGGCCAAGTCCACCATGGAGGTGGCCAGGATTAAATCAAAGTCCTGTTGCAGCACTTGCTTGTCTTTGCCCAGTGCCCAACTTAACGGGTTGCCGCGAATGCGCCAGCTAAAGAAACGTCCGGGCAAGCTCAGGTAATGCCATTGAATATTGGGCAAGTGTGCCATCAGCCCCTGACACCAAGAGCGGTGGCTGTCGGTGTCGTAGGCGCTGAGCAATAAAATTTTCATAATGCCTTGTGCTGGTAGAGATAACCCGGCCGCTGATGTTACCGTACTTGCTGGGGAATCAGGAGCCTATTATGGTCTATCGAGCAACAACACTTACCGAGTCAAAAAAATCCGGCACCCGCGCGCGCATCTTAAAGGAAGCTCGGCATTTGGTTTCCCAAGGGGGCTTTAGTGCGGCGGCCGTAGTGCCGGTGGCGCAGCGCAGTGGCATCGCCACCGGCACTATCTATCGACACTTCCCTTCCAAGGCTGAACTGGTGGCCGAGGTGTTTCGTTTTGCCACGGAACACGAACTGGCGGCGGTGATTCGCGCCAGTCAAATAGGCAATACGGTGAGTGAGCGCCTAATGTCGGCGGTGGAAACCTTTGCCATTCGAGCCTTAAAAGCCCCCAGGCTGGCCTATGCCCTCATTGCCGAGCCGGTGGATCCATTGGTAGAGAAAGAGCGTTTAAGTTATCGCTTTGCCTATGCCGAGGCCTTTGAAGATTTAATCAACGACGGCGTTCACAGCCAGGAGTTTGCCCCGCAAAATGCTGCCATAACGGCTGCGGCGCTGGTGGGTTTTTTATCGGAAGTGTTAGTGGGGCCGCTGGCACCCCAGCCCGGCCATGAGGAAAATATTCAGCAACAGAACATAATAGTGCCGCTGAATTATCAGGCCCTGTTGAGTGAAATTAATGCGCTCACATTGAGATTAGTGGGAAAAGTAAATGAAGATAATGGCTGAATTTTTAGCTAAAAATTGACTTGCTTCAGGATAGGTTTTGCAAGACTTTTTTATCAATAAAGCCAAAAAAAAGCAGCGGTTATTTTCTAGCCGAATTGTTATTGGCTTAGCAGTGATGCGCCCTGCGGGGGCTTGTCATCAACCCTTCCACAAAGTTATGCACAGTTTCTGGGGACAAACTGCGCCTTCCATTATTTTATAAACACTTGTTTGAAAACCCTCCTAAATTGCTGATTATTAATGCTTTTTTTAGTAAGTTCCCGGCCCGTTGAACATTCCTGCACCCTCTTTTAAGGGGGCATTGGCCAGTAATATCACTGGTTATACTACTGTTTATCCACATGTCTGTTCACAAATAACCCGCCACATGGGGATAAAGTTGGCTAATAAGTTCCAATATTGGGCGTGACCTGACCAGTGGCCGAATTCAACACTGAACTATAATTCAGCCCTTGGAGTATTTACTCTAATGGCGTTTAGGCGCTGCATTCACACACCTCTCTTTATGAGACAAGGAACGGCTATGATAAAAATAATTAAAAGCCTGACACTGGTATTCGTGGCAACATTTGCCATGCAAAGTCACGCTTGGTTTTGGGACTCCTGGTTTAAGTCCACTTATACCCAGACCAAATATCCCATCGTACTGGCCCACGGCTTACTGGGTTGGGACAACCTGTTGGGCATGGATTACTACTATAAAATTCCCGCCGAATTACGTAAAGACGGCGCCACTGTCTATCAAACTCAGGTAAGTGCGGTGCACTACACCGAGGTCCGCGGCGAGCAACTCATTGACCAGATTGAAAATATTCTGGCGGTTAGTGGCGCGCAAAAGGTAAACCTCATCGGTCACAGCCATGGTGGACCCACCATTCGTTATGTGGCCTCGGTGCGCCCTGATTTGGTGGCCTCTGTGACCACCATTGCCGGCGTCAATAAGGGCTCCCCTGTGGCCGACTTGTTACGGGAAATTCCGGAAGGCTCTGCCTTGGAAGGGGTGGCGTTTGCCATGGTGGAAGCGTTGGGCAGCATCATTGACTTTTTGTCCGTGGGCGGAAATCCCCAGGATGCGCTGGGTGCGATTTCGTCGTTAACCACCGAAGGCTCGCTGGCGTTCAACGCACAGCACCCGCAAGGTATTCCGGTGAGTGCCTGTGGTGAAGGGGACTATGTGGTGAATGGTATTCGCTACTATTCCTGGAGCGGTGGCAGCACAGTGACAAACGTGCTGGATATCAGCGACGCACTGCTGGGCATTAGCGGTCTGGTATTTGGTGGTGTGCAAAATGACGGATTAGTGGGCACCTGTGACAGTCACTTGGGCCAGGTGATTCGCGACGATTACCGCATGAACCACCTGGATGAGGTGAACCTATTGTTGGGTTTGCATCATTTGTTTGAGACCGACCCCATCACCACCTTCCGTAACCATGCCAACCGTTTGAAAAAAGCCGGTTTGTAATACGTTCTTGAAGGCATTTTAGCCATTCAATTGAGCTGCCATTGGGTTTAAGCTAGTGGCAGCTATATTCTTTTTAATAAACCTATTGTAGTACTATTTATGCGATTATTTTTAGTGTTGGCTGGGAGTTTATTCCTGTTGGGCCTGTGGGTTTTGTCCCCCTCGCAATCCCTGGTGGATAATAATTTAAACCTTAAAACAGCACTCAGGGAGCCAGTCACGACCAGTACTTCAGCCACCAGAGTAAGCAAGGTGGTAATGAATCCCGCTTTAAAAAACAGCTCACTTAAGGGCACCGACATAGATGGCATGTACCCGGTGGATGAGTCCGGTAACCTGCTGTTTAGCAAAAGCATCAAGTACCGTTTTGAATATTTTTTATCTACCCTGGGTGAGTTTCCCCTGGAGCAGGTTTTGCAAATGGTACGTGACGATATTCAATTAAACTTGCAGGATCCTGCTCGCCAACAGGCATTGGATTTGTTTGACGATTACATTGCCTATAAATATGCCCTGGCCGAACTGGAGGGCTCGTTTGAAGCGGGCGCCAGTTATGAAAGCCAGGATATTCAGAAGTTAAGATTTCAGCTTCAGCAGTTGCGTGACAAACGGCGCGAATATTTACCATCGGAGGCGGTGGATGCCTTTTTTGGATTTGATGAATTGTATGATGATTTTGTATTAACCAGTTTGGAAATTAAACACAGTCAGCAATTAACCGCACAAGAAAAACAACAGCAGTTGAAATCTTTAGAACAAAGTCTGCCCAGTGAAGTGCAAGAGATGCGCGACGAAACCACTCGCATCAGTCATGTGTTTAAGTTGACGCAGGAGATGAAAGAACAAGGGGCCAGCATGGAGGATATTTTTGATTATAACAGTCAGGAGTTTGGCCAGCAGGCGGCCGAGCGGTTACAAGTCCTGGATGAAAACAGGCAGGCCTGGCAGGTAAAGGTTCAAAGTTATCTAGCAGACAAACAAGCCATACTGGCTCAAGAAGAATTAAGCGAGGTTGAAAAAGCAGAAAAAATTAATGTGCTTAAGAGTGGTCAATTTAGTCAGCAGGAACAAGCCCGCTTACCGGCCTTTGAATTGATGCACAAAGAATAGCTATTTTTACCCAGCCTAGTTTAAGTTGGCGTCCTTAAGTATTTTTTTCAAGCCATCAAACAAGAGCGGGTTACTCACCAAGAGATGTTCCGGGTGCAGCTCTTTTGGCACACCCTGAGGGACGTCTACAAAGTGGCCACACTTGGCCCCGGCTTCGCTGGCAATTAACAGCGCCGCCGCACAATCCCACACGCTTACGCTTTCGTAATAGCCATCCAGGCGGCCCATGGCCACCCAGCATATGTCCAGCGCGGCACTGCCCAGACGCCGTACATCGGCGCAGTGCTCTAATATGCTGGCAAGGTAGCTCATGAGTTGGGGCAGTTTTCCACGCTTGTCATAGGGAAAACCGGTGGCGATCAAGGCCTTTTCCATGTGCTTTTTATCGCCACAGCGAATGGGTTGATCGTTTAACCAGGCCCCTTGATTGCGAATGGCACTGAACATCTCGGCCTGAAACGGGCAATACACCACGGCCACTTGAACTTGCCCCTTAACACAATAGGCAATGCTCACGGCCACCTGTTGATGGTAGTGGGCATAATTCACCGTGCCATCTATGGGATCGATGATCCATAACGGGGTATCGTTATGTTCAACTTTAGATAAATCCGGGTGGGATTCTTCCGCTAAAACTTGATGATCGGGAAATTTATCCCGTATGGATTGAATGATGATTTCATCGCTGGCGATGTCGGCATTGGTCACCAGCTCTATATCTTGTTTATAAGCCAGAGAAAGTTGAGAGTTGGCACGCATTTGCACAATCAAGTCACCGGCCTGTTCGGCCAGTTGAGTGGTAAATGCCAGAATGGATTCGTGATCGGCCATATGCGTCTTATTTTGTGAGAGTCAGGGTAACAAGCGCCCTAAACCATAACTTAACTGAAAACTAATGGCTGGATTGTACGGCCGCAGTGCCATCTATGTACAGTGAATAAAATGTTTCTTTTTCAACTGGCCGGCTAAAATAATATCCCTGATAAGCATCACAGCCCTGTTCTTTTAAAATGTTCAGCTGCGACTTGGTTTCTATGCCCTCAGCCAGCACTTTAAGGTTCAGGTTTTTAGCCATGGCGATGATGGCTTTTACCATGGCCACGTCTTCCTGGTTGTTTTCAAGGTTCAGCACAAAGGCACGATCTATTTTTAATTTGTTAATGGGCAGGTAACGTAAATAACTTAAACTTGAGTAGCCCGTACCAAAATCATCGATGGCAAAATAAATTCCCAAGTCACAAATTTTGCTTAATAACGGCTGCACAAAATCAATATTTTCCATTAACAGGGTTTCGGTTATCTCCAACTCCAGCGTATTGGGCAAAATATCGTATTGCTTTAAAAAGTTTTCCATCTTGGCCGGGAAGTCGGCGGTGATTTGCAAAGCCGACACATTCACTGCCATGGTCATGTTGGGT
>MAAD01000331.1 GCA_002162985.1 Bermanella sp. 47_1433_sub80_T6
GAAAGTGCTTACTTAAATTATTCCATGTACGTGATTATGGACCGTGCTTTGCCTCACATTGGTGATGGTTTAAAGCCGGTACAGCGACGTATCACCTATGCCATGAGCGAACTGGGTTTAAAAGCCGGTTCCAAGTATAAAAAATCGGCCCGTACTGTGGGTGACGTACTAGGTAAGTTTCACCCTCATGGTGACAGTGCCTGTTATGAAGCCATGGTGTTGATGGCCCAGCCGTTCTCTTATCGCTATCCGCTGGTGGATGGACAGGGTAACTGGGGCTCCCCAGATGACCCTAAATCGTTTGCCGCCATGCGTTACACCGAATCCAAGTTAACCAAGTACGCCGATGTATTGTTGGGCGAGCTGGGTCAGGGCACGGTGGATTGGCAGCCTAACTTCGATGGCTCCTTGAAAGAACCGGTAACACTACCTGCACGTCTGCCCAACATATTGTTAAACGGCACGATGGGCATCGCGGTGGGCATGGCCACAGATATTCCTCCCCATAATTTACGTGAGCTGGCCAACGCCTGTATTCATGTGCTGGATAATCCCAAGGCCACTACCCAGGATTTAACCCAGTTTGTGGCCGGTCCGGATTACCCAACCGACGCCGAAATCATCACTCCAAAGGCCGACATTCAAAAGATGTACGAGAGCGGCCGTGGCAGTGTGAAGATGCGTGCTATCTATGAAATAGAAGATGGCGACGTGGTGATAACCGCCTTGCCTCATCAGTGTTCCGGTAACAAGGTCATCGAGCAAATTGCCGCTCAGATGACCAAGAAAAAACTGCCCATGGTGGCCGATCTGCGTGATGAATCGGATCATGAAAACCCTACTCGTTTGGTGATTATTCCCAAGTCGAATCGTGTGGACCTGAAGCAATTGATGAATCATTTGTTTGCCACCACCGATCTGGAAAAAAGCTACCGCATAAACATGAATATGATCGGCATCAATGGTCTGCCTCAGGTTAAAAACCTGGAAATGATTGTTAAAGAATGGCTGGAGTATCGTACCTCCACAGTGCGTCGTCGTTTGGAGCACAGGTTAGAAA
>MAAD01000248.1 GCA_002162985.1 Bermanella sp. 47_1433_sub80_T6
AACTAGTATTTTAAACAAGTTAGAAGGGAGTTTGATTCGTCTCATTACTGTACCTCATAGTAGAAATGAGAGTTCCTTTCTCGCGTCTCGAATTTCGCGACATTGTATACTGTCTCTATTATCGAGACAATGAGATCATCAGTATATTCTACACAGTACCAGGCGCTTCGAAATTGGCTTAAAACCAAACGACTAGAGAAGAGCTTATCCCTGCGCGACGTAGGGGAGTTGGTAGGTAGGCATCATTCGGTTATTGGCAAGCTGGAACAAGATCGACGGAAGATAGATATCGTTGAATACGTTGAATATTGCGTGGCTTTGGAAATTGATCCCAAAGAGGGGGTTGACGTTATTTCCCGGGTTATTAACGCTAATCAAAAGCCTGATTTACTAAAATAACCTCCATACAAAGCCCATATAAGCTTAAGTTTCATATCGAATAAAGGTGGCATGTTTGTCAACATATCCATTACGATCACTGTAAACTTATGTTTTTTCAGGGTAAAATCACGATCAATTGAGCGGGCTTTACAATTGGCAATGTTGACACGTTGATTTTTAAGTTTATTTTTAGGTTCAGCCTTATATATAGGGCTGATAGGGCTCCCGCTATTGTTGTCAACTAATTTTAACCTAGATAATCCAAATGTTATGTACGAGACCATGGATGTATACGGTTTAAGCTGGATTTATTATTTGTCGTTCATATTTCTTACCGCCTTTGCCTTCTTAAATATGGTGATAGGCATAGTGGTGAGTGTCATCGAAAAAGAAAACGCCATGGAAGACGCGGCTGCACACCCCGAGCCCAGCATGGCAGATTTACAAAAAGAAATTTTATCGTTAAAAGTGATGATTCAGCAGATGAGTCAGACGCAATCTAATAAGGGCAATGAATAATGTTATTAATGATCGATAACTATGACTCGTTTACCTATAACGTAGTGCAGTATTTTGGTGAATTGGGCGCCGACGTAAAAGTCGTGCGCAACGATGAGATCACCATCGAAGAAATAGAGGCACTCAACCCTGATCACCTAGTGATCAGCCCGGGCCCGTGCACGCCAAACGAGGCGGGTATTTCGGTGGCGGCCATCAATCACTTTGCCGGTAAATTACCCATCCTGGGAATTTGTCTGGGGCATCAGAGTATTGCTCAGGCCTTTGGCGGCAAGATCATTCGCGCCAAGAAGGTGATGCACGGTAAAACCAGTGATGTATTTCATGAAGGCAAGGGGGTGTTTGCAGATTTGAACCGGCCCTTTACCGCCACCCGTTATCACTCTTTGGTGATTGAGCAGGATACTATTCCTGATTGTTTGGAGCTTACCGCCTGGACGCAAAATGAAGACGGCAGCATCGAAGAGATCATGGGAGTTCAGCATAAAACCCTGGCCATTCAGGGTGTGCAGTTTCACCCCGAGTCTATCTTGACGCAACATGGCCATGACCTGCTGGAAAACTTTCTTAAGATGAAAGCTTAACTCAACAATAACGAGCTATTTATCTCCCCTCCCATACTGCAAAACTTTAGGGTTTTGTAGTATGTCTTTAACTGTCAATTAACTCCCAGTCTATTCTTATAAAATCAAATAAAGCGATATCTTTGGGCGTTTAATTTAAAGTTGCCCTGTAACTGTGCGGTTTATTTTTTTATACGCACATTGCGTGGAAAATAATCCATATGGGCATATTTTATGGTTTATATTTCCTGACCAATTGGTTAGCTTGTACGTATAATAAAGTCAGCTATAAATAATAATAAACAGGAGTCTCTTTTTGTCGGTTAAGCCGGATATTAAACAATGGTTGGCCCATTTCAGTGCCGAGTTTATTTCCATAGATGGCAGCACCCGGTTGGGTCGTACCCGTCATTATGGGCCCCTGCGCGTGCAACGGCCTTTTTTCCCGGAAGGTGGCGACTTACAACACCTGTATTTATTACATCCACCGGGTGGGTTAGTGGGGGGCGATCAACTCAGCATTGATTTAAAGCTGGGGCCAAAATCCCGAGTTTTGATGACGACTCCGTCGGCGGGAAAATTTTATCGCAATATTACCGCCTTCGATCAAGGCCAGCATGTATCTCTTAAGGTGGCCGAGGGTGCTTCATTAGAGTGGTTGCCCATGGAAAATATAATTTTCAGTGGTGCCAGCGCCCATCTAAGCACCCTGGTTGAGTTACAAGGTGATGGCATCTTTATAGGCTGGGAAATTACCTGTCTTGGTCGTAAGGCCAGTGATGAAGCGTTTTGCAGCGGCAGCCTCAAGCAAACCCTCACAATTTCTCGAGACGGCAAGCTGTTGTTTAAAGATCGATTACATTTAAAGGCGGCAAGTCTGCTACAAACGTCTCGGGCCGGTATGCAAGATAAGTCGGTGTTTGGCAGTTTTGTAATCACCGCCGAGCCTGATTTTGATTACGGCGAATTCCAGCAAACCATCAATGAAAAAATAGCCCCAGGATTCATTGCAATTACCCAAAAGAAAAATGTCTTGATTGCTCGTGTGCTGGCGGATAACGGCGAAGATGCCCGTTTCGCATTTGAATCACTGTGGGAAGAGGTACGGCCACAAGTTTTACAGCGCCAGGCCTGCCCGCCCAGGATTTGGAACACATGATCTTTAATTTTAATAGTTAGAAATTAAATAATTATAAACCGGAGTTTAAACATGGAATTGTCACCACGGGAAAAAGACAAACTATTATTGTTTGTGGCGGCTGAATTAGCCGAAAAACGCAAAAATCGGGGCGTTAAACTTAACTACCCGGAAGCCATCGCCATGATCAGTGCCTTTGTCATGGAAGGGGCTCGAGATGGTCGCACCGTGGCGGAATTAATGAATTCCGGGCGCGAGGTTTTAAGCCGTGAAGACGTGATGGATGGCATTAGTGAGATGATTCACGATGTTCAGGTGGAAGCGACTTTTCCTGATGGCACTAAGCTTGTGACTATCCATAATCCAATCGCCTAATTATTAATATCCTGGCACATTAAAAATAAGCGGAGCGTTAACCATGATTCCCGGTGAAATAATTGTAAGTGATGAAGACATCGAAATTAATGTGGGTTTAACCACTTTGACTGTAGATGTGGCCAACCAGGGTGATCGCCCCATACAGGTGGGCAGCCATTATCACTTTTTTGAAACTAACTCGTTACTAAGTTTCGATCGAGAAAAAAGCAAAGGGTTTCGTTTAAACATTGCCGCCGGTACCGCGGTGCGTTTTGAGCCGGGACAAAGCCGTAAAGTGGAGCTGGTGGCGTTTGCTGGCAAGCGTGAAATCTACGGGTTTCGTGGGGACGTGATGGGTTCACTAAACAATGAAAAGGTGCAAGGTTAGCATGGTAAAAATTAATCGTCGTGCCTACGTGGACATGTATGGTCCTACCGTGGGTGATAAGGTTCGCCTAGGGGATACCGAGCTATTTATCACCCCTGAAAAAGACTACACAGTTTATGGTGACGAAGTTAAATTTGGTGGCGGCAAGGTGATTCGAGATGGCATGGGTCAGAGCCAGTCGGTCTCCAAGCACACCCCGGATACCGTCATTACCAATGCGCTTATTTTAGATTACTGGGGAGTCGTGAAGGCCGACGTGGGCATTAAAGAGGGGCGCATCTGTGCTATCGGCAAGGCCGGTAACCCGGACACTCAACAAGGGGTCACCATAGAGATTGGTCCTGGCACCGAAATCATAGCCGGCGAAGGGCAAATTTTAACCCCAGGTGGCATTGATGCGCACATCCACTTTATTTGCCCGCAGCAAATTGAAGAAGCGCTCATGTCCGGCGTCACCACTATGTTAGGTGGCGGCACCGGTCCCGCCACTGGTACCAACGCCACTACCTGTACACCGGGCCCCTGGCATATCGGCAAGATGTTGCAAGCGGTGGAAGACTTGCCCATGAACATAGGATTCTTGGGTAAGGGCAATGCTAGCTTGCCGGAAGCCCTGGTTGAACAAGTTGAAGCCGGTGCCATGGGTTTAAAACTTCACGAAGACTGGGGCACCACACCGGCCTCCATAGATTGCTGCCTAACCGTGGCCGAAGAGCACGACGTGCAGGTGGCCATACATACCGACACCTTGAATGAATCGGGGTTTGTGGAAGATACCTTAAACGCTTTCAAAGGTCGGGTGATTCATACCTATCACACCGAAGGGGCGGGCGGCGGTCACGCGCCAGATATTATTAAGGCCTGTGGTGAGTCAAATGTATTGCCGTCCTCCACTAACCCCACCCGCCCTTATACAGTGAACACGGTGGACGAACATTTAGACATGTTGATGGTATGCCATCACCTGGACCCTAATATCCCGGAAGATGTGGCCTTTGCCGATTCGCGTATTCGTCGCGAGACCATCGCCGCCGAAGATATCCTGCATGATTTGGGGGCCTTCAGTATGATTTCTTCTGACTCGCAAGCCATGGGCCGAGTGGGGGAAGTGATTACCCGCACCTGGCAAAGTGCCCACAAAATGAAAGTGCAGCGCGGACCTTTGCCAGAAGATGAAAAAGCTGAGGTTAAAGGTACCGATAATTTTCGCTGTAAACGCTACATCGCAAAATATGCCATCAACCCCGCTATTACTATGGGCATTTCGCATGAGGTGGGTTCCATCGAGGTGGGTAAACTGGCAGATATTGTGTTGTGGAAACCCATGTTTTTTGGCACTAAACCATCCTTAATAATTAAAGGCGGCATGATCGCCGGGGCGCCCATGGGTGATCCCAACGCGTCTATTCCTACTCCGCAGCCGGTGCATTACCGGATGATGTTTGGTGCTATGGGTAAGGCGGTGCATGAAACCAGCATCAGCTTTGTATCCAAGGCCGCGCTTGAAAATGGCAAGCTGGATCACTTGGGCCTTAAGAAACAATTAAGGGCGGTGAAAAATACCCGTACGATCTCCAAGGCAGATATGAAATTAAATGACTACCAGCCTGTGTTGGAAGTGGACCCGCAAACCTATGAAGTGAAAGCCGATGGGGTATTGCTTACCTGTGAACCTGCGCAAGAACTACCGTTAGCGCAACGATACTATTTATTTTGATACGGGTTTATTTTAATGCGGGTTGAATTTAACTGGGAATGGTCATGATTATTTACACTAACAAAATATCCGTTGAAGAGTCCACCGGTCTCTCGGTTTATGAAGAAGTGGCACTCACCTTCGATGACAGAAAACGTGGGCGTTTAAAATTTACCACCCTCTCTGGAGTAGAGGCGGGTTTTCAAATTGAGCGTGGCCAGGTATTGCGCCATGGCAGTTTTCTAATTTCTGAAAACGGCCAGGCGCTTAAAGTCTGTGCCAAACAAGAGCAGGTCTCCAGTGCCTACATAGACAATGCTGTGCTGTTTGCTCGTGCTTGTTACCACCTTGGGAATCGTCACGTGCCCTTGCAAATTGGCGAGGGGTTTTTACGTTTTCAGGAAGATTATGTACTGGATGATATGTTGCATGGCTTGGGCGTACATGTGAAACATGAGCTGGCGGTGTTTGAGCCGGAGAACGGGGCTTACAGTAAGGGTGGGCACTCTCATTCTCACGAACATGGCCACTCTCACGAACATTCCCATGAGTAGGAATTCGGCTAATTTATTGTCGTTGCTGCATATCTCCAGCCCGGCGTTACCCGTGGGTGCGTTTGCCTACAGCCAGGGTTTGGAATACGCACTGGATGTACAGTGGTGTAAAAATGCCGAGCAAATTGAAGAGTGGTTAGTGAGTGCCTTGCAATACGGGATAGGCATGCTGGATTTACCCGTTTACAAACGTATGTATGAGGCTTGGCAGCAAAAGGATTTTGACAGCGTTAGAAGCTGGAATCAGGAACTGCTGTGTTTTCGTGAAAGCAAAGAGTTGTACCTGGAAGATGTGCAGGTGGGCTCGGCCTATGTGCAGTGGCACTTGGGGCAAGATGTAAACCGGCAAGTTTGGTTGGATGAGTTAACTGAGCCCACCGTGGTTAGCATGTCGGCCTTGGCGGCTGTGTTGGTGGATATCCCGCTTAACATGGCCATACAAGGGTTTGTGTGGAGTTGGTGTGAAAATCAAGTTACCTGTGCCTGTAAAGCCTTACCTTTAGGGCAAACCCAAGCGCAGCAAATATTGCAGCGCCTTATTCCTAAGATGCAATTGGCCATAGAAGAGGCTAAGACCATTGAAGATGATGACATAGGCACCGGGTTATTTGGTTTGGCCATGGCGTCGTCGCTGCATGAATTTCAATATTCACGATTATTTAGATCGTAAATATTAAAAGTAGTTATTAACATAAAATTTGAAGGCGCTACCTATATTTATAATCACGCTTTGGATACATCCATGTAAGCTCGGCGAATTCATCCCTGAATTCAACGGATTATAAATACAGGAAACGCTTTCTAATACTCAGCTAGGTTGGGGTAGGAGACATTATGACAAAACAAGTATTAAGAGTGGGTGTAGGCGGCCCGGTAGGTTCGGGTAAAACCGCATTATTAACCGCCATCTGTAAAACCATGCGCAACCATTACAACATCGCCGTGGTAACCAATGATATTTATACCAAGGAAGATGCGCAGTTTTTAATTCGCAATAAAGCCTTGCCAGAAGAGCGCATCATGGGCGTAGAAACCGGTGGCTGCCCTCATACCGCCATTCGTGAAGATGCCTCTATGAATT
Organism: Bermanella sp. 47_1433_sub80_T6; assembly: GCA_002162985.1. GTDB lineage: Bacteria > Pseudomonadota > Gammaproteobacteria > Pseudomonadales > Oceanobacteraceae > Bermanella. The sequence continues at coordinate 6,678 of MAAD01000248.1, forward strand.
TGGCGGCGGTGAAAGAAATGCAAGATCGCCATGAAGGACTGGAGATGGTCTTAATTGAAAGTGGTGGCGATAACTTGTCGGCCACCTTTAGCCCAGAGCTTTCAGATTTAACCTTGTACGTCATTGATGTGTGCGCCGGCGATAAAATTCCGCGCAAAGGTGGGCCGGGCATCACCAAGTCTGACTTACTGATAATTAACAAGGTAGACATCGCTCAACATGTGGGGGCGTCCCTGGAGGTGATGGATCGCGACTCTAAAAAAATGCGTGGTGAGCGGCCGTTTATCATGGCCAATGTGGAAACCGGAAAGGGTGTTCAGCGTATTGTGGAGTTTATTATTGAACAAGGCATGCTGCGTAGTAGCGATACCATAGCACAAGAATATCCAGCCTTAGCCACGGCTTAAACTTAGAAAGCAGGAATTAAAGAATGAAAAATTTATTGGTTTTAATCGCAACCTTTTTACCTACTTTAGCTATGGCCCACGAAGGTCATGGTAAGCACTTAATGTGGGACAGTGCTCAGTGGTCTGTTGCTGGGTTTGGTATTGAATCAATTCTGGCCAGTATTGTTGTGGCTGGAGTGGCAGTGTTTTTAATTAAAAAATATAAGTCCAAACACTAAGTAGTGATTGTCGGCAGTTTTATTTGCTACATGATTTTTGTAGGAGGCTGCTAGCAGCCTCCTACATTTTAATACCCGGCCGATTTAAACAAGGTTTTAGCCGCACGACCATGTCGGTCCATTAATTCAGCCAAATCCCCTGCTAACCATTCCCCGTCTTTCACCTTCCACTGTCCATTAATCATCACCGCATCAGCCTTATAAGCACCACACAACACCATAGCTGCCAACGGATCATGACTGCCACTGAACCTGGGTTCGTCCAATTTATAAAGCGAGATATCGGCCTTCATGCCCACTGCCAGTTGCCCTATATCCCCACGGTTTAATACCTGTGCCGATCCAACGGTGGCAAGCTCCAAGGCATCCAGATGAGTAAATTCATCGGCCTCATAACGTAGGCGCTGAATTAACAAGGCTTGTCTCACCTCTTGCATGAGGTTGCTGTGGTCATTGGAGGCAGAACCGTCCACCCCTAGCCCCACCCGCACACCGGCAGCCTTTAATTCGTTTACTCGGCAAATACCCGATGCCAATACCATATTAGAAGAAGGGCAGTGGCAAATACCCACCCGGTTTTCTCCCAGGCGCCTAATTTCTTCATCGTTAAAGTGTATGCCATGAGCCAGCCAGGTTTTATCATGCATCCAGCCCACACTGTCTAAATAATCAAGCGGCCTCAAACCAAACATATCCAAGCAGAATTGATTTTCGTCTTCGGTTTCCGCCAGGTGAGTATGAATGTTCACATCATACTGCTTGGCAAGCTGTGCGGTGCTCTTCATCAAATCCTGGGTCACAGAAAAAGGAGAGCAGGGGGCCAGGGCAATTTCGATGAGATCATCCTGCTGGTGATAGTTTTTAATTAAACGCTCACTGTCATCCATGATGGTTTGTTCACTTTGCACCACCGACATGGGAGGCAGCCCGCCTTGATCTTTACCCAGGCTCATGGAGCCGCGGGTAAAGGTGGCGCGCATGCCTAAGTTTCTTGCCACGTTTACTTGTTGATCAATGCCCTGGCTTAAACTTTGCGGAAACAAATAATGATGATCGCTCACCGTGGTGCAGCCGCTCAATAATAATTCCACCATGGCTAACTCGGTGGCCACTTCGTGTTGTTCGGGCGTTAACTGTGCCCAGATGGGATAAAGAGTTTGTAACCAGGGGAACAGTTTTTTATTAAGAGCCGGTGGGCAGGCGCGAGTGAGGGTTTGATAAAAGTGATGGTGGGTATTCACCATGCCTGGCATGACCACATGGTTACTGGCATCAAATACTTGGTCATAGGGAAGGGTGGGTTGTTGACCCTTGGCCACCAATTCAATGATGGTGTTGCCTTTAATGAGTATGCCATTGCTGGCGTCTTGCTGGTTGGCGCTGTAAATAGCCTGTGGCGTTTTTATCCACATTACAGATTGCGAGGAAGGATTTGGTTGGGTCATGTCATGCACTCTTATTACGGGTACATGGTAAATAAATAACCACGCACCCAAGATTTAAATCATCATAGGCACATGGCAGTGACTCGCGTGTTAATCTGCCAGAGCAACTGCACCATATTAGCAAAGCCTGACCAGTAGGTCATTATTTTGGTGCGCAGTGTTACTTTTAAAAATTGTCCTCTTCCCACATTTTCTCCTTATAAAACACCAATATTGGCCCATTTTGTACGCTTATTTACTTATGTATGTTTAAAAAATGCTTTAAACTGACTAGGTGGTTATGATTTTGCATAGCACTCATACTGAAAATAAAAACGGAGAAAAAGTATGTCCCGATCATCTGAACTCGTTTATGGCTTAGACGATAAGCCCCCCGTCCCCCAGGCCTTTCTGGCTGGGTTACAACACGTATTAGCCAGCTTCGTAGGCATCATTACTCCTACCCTTATCATAGGCGGTGTATTGGGCTTGGGCAGTGAAATTCCTTATTTAATCTCCATGGCCTTGATCGTTTCAGGTGTGGGCACATTTATTCAAGCCAGAACGTTTGGTCCGGTGGGTTCAGGATTAGTGGCCATACAAGGCACCAGCTTTGCCTTTTTAAGCTCTATATTGGCGGCGGGCTTTATTGCCAAGGCCCAGGGGGGCGGTCCGGACGAAATACTCAGCCTGATCTTTGGTGTGTGTTTTTTCGGTGCCTTCGTGGAAATATTCTTAAGCCGTATTTTGCATAAATTAAAGAACATCATTAATCCGTTAGTAACCGGTATCGTTATCACCACTATCGGCCTGTACTTAATTAAAGTGGGTATGACAGATTTGGCCGGCGGATTTAAAGCCGCCGATTTTGGTAGCCTGCAAAATCTGGGGCTGGGTTTGTTTGTGATGGTGACCATAGTTGTATTAAACCAGAGCAAAAATATCTACATCCGCTCAGGTGCGATTTTCTTCGGTTTAGTTGCCGGCTTCATGGCTGCCATGTATATGGGTAAGGTGGATTTTTCAGGCCTGGGTAACGTTGAATTGATGGTGTTGCCTATGCCGTTTAAATACGGAATGTCATTTGATTTGGCGGCCTTTATTCCGGTGGCATTAATTTACTTAATCACCGCTATCGAAACCGCAGGGGATTTAACTGCTACTTCTTTGGTTTCCAAGCAGCCTATCACTGGCCCTGTGTACCAGAAACGCATTCAAAATGGCGTATTGGGTGACGGTGTAAACTCGGTAATCGCAGCCAGCTTCAATACCTTTCCTAATACTACCTTTAGCCAAAACAATGCGGTGATTCAATTGACCGGTACCGCCAGTCGTTATGTGGCATTTTGGGCGGCTGCCATTCTTATTGTCTTGGGTCTGTTCCCAGTGATCGGCGGCATATTTCAGCAAATGCCCAAGCCTGTATTGGGCGGTGCAACGCTGGTGATGTTTGGTACGGTGGCAGCAGCCGGTATCCGTATTCTGGCTACCTTAGAGCTTGATCGTCGTACTATGTTGATCATGGCGGTCTCGTTTGGCCTGGGACTGGGTGTGGCCATGGTGCCGGACGTATTGAAAGAAATGCCTAAAATGGTGCAGAGTATCTTTGGTTCAGCTGTAACCACCAGTGGTTTAACCGCTATTTTCCTTAACCTGTGTTTGCCCAAGCAAATGGGTGAAGATGAGTTAGACGTTGCAGCGCAAGAGAGTGCTCAACAGAGCTCTTAATAGCTGTTCAATAGTATAAAAAAAGGGCCAATCAGAAAACTGATTGGCCCTTTTTTTATGTCCATGGATGGACTGTATCTTTAAACTGCCTGCGGAGCCGTCAACCCACAACCGGTTAATATCATGTCGGTTAAAAAATTCGTAATATTCTGAATACCATCGTCATCGTATTCACGGCGGTTCATCACTTCTAATACTTGGGTATTGAAATCGGCGTAATGCTGAGTGGTGGCCCATATCATAAAAATCAATTGTGTAGGGTCTACCGCACGCATCTTGCCCTGAGCGATCCAGCTCTCAATGACGGCACTCTTTTCCTTCACCCAGATACGCATGTCCTGGCTGATGTATTCTCTTAAGTGAGGCGCCCCCTGAATGATCTCCATGGCAAATATTTTGGAGCCATTGGGGTTGGTATAGGAAAGCTGCATTTTGGAGTGGATGAATTTAGTGAGCACGGTGGCCGGATCACTGTCTTCATTCATGTCGGCCAATACTTCGTTCCAGGCGGTCATGATGTTTTCAAGTACGGCCTGATAGAGGTTGGTTTTGTTCTTGAAGTAGTAATGGATGTTGGCCTTGGGTAGCTCGGCGCGATCAGCAATGGATTGCATGCTGGTGCCCTTGAAGCCGTGTAATACAAATTCTTCTTCCGCGGCGATTAATATGCGGTCACTGTTGCGTTCGCGGATGGCGCCAACTTTGTATTTCTTATTACTGGTCACTCTGAATTCAGCCTTGAAGTCACTATGGCCCTATCATATAACAGAAGTCTCTATGTTCAAAAATTATGGGCAATAAAAAAGGG
>MAAD01000004.1 GCA_002162985.1 Bermanella sp. 47_1433_sub80_T6
AAGATTAAAATAACCAGGCCAAGAGACTTCATTTATCGAAACCATAGAGATAGTTAAATTAGTGTAATTTCTAATTTGAGTTACATAAAATAATGAAAAGTACTTAGACAATTACTTTTTGCTACATTTGTGGTTTTTAAAAAATAATGGAATATTAGCGCTAGCTTTAATGGATGGGAGTTATGAAAAAAGCCATTGAAAAAAAATAGGCCATTAAGTCTAGTATAGAATCTCAGTTCTTCAAGTTTCTAGCCAGGTTCCTGGTGGGAAGTGTGAAGGAGTTCTAAATCTTGATGACCCCATCACAAAATGACTCCTGCAATGGCATTTTAAGGGTTTTAAGATTGATTAGCAGCGTACGGTTTATTTTTATACTTTTTTGAAATAAACAGCTTACGGCGCCGGGTGTTAAAGCCAATTTGGTGGTTAACCATCAGGGTAAATAAATAGTAAATATGCCGCCTCCCAGGTCCCCTCCATTTTGTAGTGTAATGTGCCCGGTTTGCGCCCCCTTAGTATGCAAACAAGCCACCTTGGCGGCAAAATAAAGCCCCAAGCTGGTGCTGCCGGTACGGTAACTGATGGATTTTTGCGGTTTGTCTGGGGTATGCAGCATAGAGTCCGGGTAACCGCAGCCATCGTCTGAAATTTCGATGGTCAACTGCTGGTTATTCACCCTGGCTTTAAGGCGAATGCGCTTTTTACTGTAGCGCACCGCATTCACTAATATATTGTTGATGACACCGCCAATGAGCTCGTTGTCGAAATACCATATTTCATCTTCGTCACAATCCAGTTCAAATTCCATGTTGGATTTATTAAGTAAAATTTCATTTCTTAAAAACTGTTCCCGTAATACCTCGTGAACTTCGTGTTCATCGATGATGATGGGCAGTTCCCGTTCCTTGATGCGATAGACCCCCAACAAGTGCATTAAATCGTTATTCAGTCGGCTGGCTTCATATCTTAAGTTGGCTAGTTGTTCATTGGTTTGCTCGATCGATTTGTCGGGTTCGTTTAACTGGTCGGCTGAATTTAAAATCATGCTAATGGAATTCTTCATATCGTGTATACACGAGGCCAATAACATTTCCAGATCTCTTGAGTCCATATCTATTGCTGCCCTTTTAAGTGTTGGCTAAGGGTATCTAACGCGGTTTTAAACGATAAATAGCGTTTGTATTGTTTGTTTTTTTCACTCATATTTTTGATGGCTTTCATGTGCTGCTCACACAGCCTTATTTTTTCGCCACTGGGGCCATTTTTTTTCATGTCGTATAAAAAGGATTGTACAATATTAAGGCGGATGCCTAAGTGCTTGGGGAATTTTTGAATGGCCTGCATGAAGTTTTTAACCGCCATTTGAAATTCACCTTTTTCAAACATAGCAATGCCATCCTTGTTTATTTTCACTACCGCTTGTTTGCCAGCCTCGGTAACGGGTTCGTCTACCAGCTTATCCAGACGTGCAGAAATTTCCGGGTCATCCTGATGCTCTGTGGCCATTTTTTTTAGCAGGTCATTGGCTTTGTCCTTGTGGCCGGTTTGAAAATAACTTTTGGCCAATTCCAGTTGGGTACGTAAATCGGGTTTTAGCCCTGCATCGGCCATTTTCTGCTCGGCACTTTTTAGTGCTTCCTGAGCCAACTTATCATGCTCCAAACTGGCATGGGCGCGGGATTCTACCAGCTTGCTTTGAATCTTTACCTCTTCTCCCTGGTATTTTTTTTCGGTTTTTTGCAAAGTATCCAGGGCTTCATTGGCCAGCTCCTTGGCTTTTTCTTCATTGCTGGTATTTAAGGCCGCTTCGGTGAGGTTGTCGGCCAAATCCAGATCGTTATCGGCACTTTTGTGTTGTCCATACTCAGCCAGTTTCACCACTCGTCGACCGGCCTTGGCGGCCCCTTCAAAGTCGCCGTTAATCTTGCAAATATCCACCAGTAGTTTTTGCCGGGTTACCGAACGGGATGACACCTTGGAGCTTTGCTCCAGCAGTTTTTGTGCAGCGATGGGGTCCCCCAGTTTAACCAGCATATTGGCAGCCCCTTCAAAGGCTTCCAGGCTGGCTGGATTTTCTGTATAGGCCTGTTTATAGGCTTGCAGGGCAGGTTCATCCAGTTTGAGACCAGCCAATACATGGGCCAAACCCAGCCGTGCCCAGAATAAAGGGCGATCGGCCAATACTTTTTCGTAGAGGGCTTTTGCTGGCTGAAGGCGCGCTAATTTAACCAGCAGTTCTCCTTTGGTTTTAAGGCACCAGTTTTTGTGGCGGCTTTTTTCGGCGTCGATGTGTTCGTCACACTTCTCGATGGCTTTTTGATAGTCGCCGTCATCCAGAGCGCGGTGGATAGAGGACAAGGCTTGTTTTTGCCTGAGGCATTTCACCAGGCGCGATGACAGTTCACCGGCGGAAACGGGTTTATTCATGTAGGCGTCGGGTTTGTATTCCATGGCGCCCACCACCGCATCCCGGCCCGACTCGGCGGTGACCATAATAAAGATAGTGCTGCTTTTTAGCAGGTTGTTATACCTCAGCTCTTCCAGCACCTGTAAGCCATTGAGGCCCTTACCCAGGTCAAAGTCACAGAAAATCACGTCGAATTTACTATTCTGGCAACACTGCACCGCCTGTAAGCCGTTGCTCGCAGTGGTGATATCTTGGGCATTGAGGCCCTGTAGCAGGCGTTTGAGAATCTTTTGAAAGCTCTCAAAGTCGTCGATAATTAAAAACTTCTTATCGCTGTAGTTGGTCTCGGCCACGTGGTAAATGCCATTTACAAGACAGGAATATGTTCAGTTTAGGACAGGTAATGGGGATGGCCAGTTTTGGCTAGATGGTGGGCCTGGAGTTTGGGGCATGCTAATACATGAACTACCCTGTAACCAGGCGGTATTCGTTTAGTATTGAGAAAATTAACCGGGAGTGGCCATAGTGAGGATATTGCTGTTGGTGCTGTGCCTTGGCAGTGGCCTGGTTGCCGCCGAACAACAACCGCTGCACCTTAAATTTGTCTCGTCTCATTTTGCTGGCATCAGCGAACTGATAGAGCAAGATGGCAAAGCCGTTCCGCAGGGCTTGGGGGTGGATATTGTCAATAAAATAGCCGAAATGCTGGCCATTAAAATTGATATTGAGATATTGCCCTTTAAGCGCGCCCTGATTTCCATGAAGAATAGAAAATTTGACGCGATCTTTGGCGTGTATAAAAAGGCCGATAGAGAGCAGTATTTAGATTTCATTGATGTGGTCTTTTTTGTCGATAACTATCTCTTTTATGGTAATGCCGCCAGTACGCTGCATTGGGATGGAAACATGTCTCACTTTCCCAAAAACGCCAAGTTGGGTTGGATAACCGGTTGGTCGTATTTTGATGAGTTGTACGCCATGAAAGACCAGGTGAATAAAATTCAGGTGAATAACCTGGAATCCACTCTTAGGATGTTACACAAAGGGCGTTTGGATTTAACGGTGGGCCCCATCCGGGATATTAACCCTTTAATCAATCGGTTGGGTTTGGGAAGTGGTCTTAAACTGGTATCGGCTGGCCATGGAGAAACCGGTAATTACATTGCCTTTGCCAAGGGCAGACATAAGGAATTACAGGTGAAAGTGCGTGACGCATTAACTAGGATATTAAACCTGCCCTGGTATCAACAAAGGTTAAAACATTATCAATTGGATAGTATTTTATAAATCGTGCGGTTTATTTCTAAACATAACGGATGGTCGCAGTATTAGAGCTTGCTAAGTTAAGCTGCTCTATTGAGCAAATGCCGCAGGCTTAACTATAATCCCTTAGATGGTTACCTCTCTTTCTAGGCAGTAATATGGATAGGGCAATAACATATATCTTAACAGGGGCCTTTTTGATATTGGGGCTTGGTTCTTACTCCTGTGTAGCCGCTCAGCCGGAATCCATAGATGACTTATTTGAGCTGTCATTAAAAGAGTTAATGCACATCCCTGTGGTGACGGCACGTAAGCGTGCTGAAAAGCTGCAAGACATTCCTGTTTCCGTAACTGTATATAGCGCCCATGAGCTTGCCGCCTTGCAAGTGACCAACATCTCCCAGATTTCAAATAGCACCCCTAATTTAGTCTTTGATGATACTGCTCCCATTTCGGGCAGCAGTTCGGCGGCCTCTATTTTCATACGAGGGGTGGGGCAGACTGACTTCACCCTGGTCACCGATCCAGGTGTTGGTTTGTATCTTGACGAAGTGTACATAGCCCGTTCGGTGGGGGCCGTTTTGGAGTTGCTGGATGTTGAACGGGTTGAAGTGTTAAGAGGGCCCCAGGGAACTCTATTTGGGAAAAATACCATAGGCGGGGCCATTAACATCACCAGCAAGCGGCCATCCAATGAGATGACGGGGGAAGTGGAGCTTAAAACCGGTACCGACAATCGAGCGGATGTTAAAACGTCGTTTAACCTTCCACTGGCAGAGGCATGGCGGTTGCGAATGTCCTATGCAGACCTTAATCAGGACGGGTATGTTAAAAACCTGGGCGGCGGTCCCAACCTAAATGATACCGATGCACAATTGGGCCGAATGATCGTGAGTTACAATCCAGCGGGAAAATTTTCAGCCAGATTAACCACCCAAGTAACACGCCGGCGAGAACAGGGGCGAGCACAGAAACTGGTGCGATTTAATCCAGCTGCCCCCGGGCCCACATTTGGCCCGTTTTCAGCGTTGGGGACCTTTGATGAGCAGTTTTTATCAGGGGGCGAGTTTACTACCCATCAAGGTGAACAAGATTTTGTGAAATCGGATTTGGATGTGACCGGCACGTCATTGGTCATGAATTACCCATTCACCAGTTTTAATATTAAATCTATCACAGCCCTGCGTGAATTGGAGAGTGAGTTTGGACGTGATTCCGACAATTCAACGTTTAATATTATTCAAACACAGGATGTGATGGATCACGAGCAACTGAGTCAGGAGCTGCAAGTGAGCAATCGTGCCGGGCAGAAAACATGGCAATGGTTGTTAGGACTTTATTACTTTCAAGAAAAAGGAAATAATTTAAATGTGGTGTCGTTGCCGGTATTTGATGTGGTGAGTGGTGGCGGTATTGAAAATGAAAGCATGGCGCTGTTTGGTCAGGCAACTATTGAGCTGACTGACAAAATGACGATGACAGTTGGTGGCCGCTATACGGATGAGACAAAACGCTTTTTACCGGATCAAATTGTGCGTTTTAATGAAAATACGGTGCCTGTGTACGGAGGGGCTGGATTTGTAGATGGCCAGCGTATCTTGCCAAAAGAAGAATTTAGTCGAAATTTTGATAATTTCTCAGGGTTGCTGAGCCTGGATTATCGCTGGAATCAAAGATTGCTAACCTATCTATCCTATTCCGAGGGGTATAAAAGCGGCGGCTTTAATCAGCGGGTTTTCCCCCCGCGCACCGAGCCGGGTTCGTTTAAACCTGAAGACGTGGCGGTATACGAGTTTGGCTGGAAGACCAGCAATGATACCAATACCCTGCGGTTAAATGGCGCGGTGTTTTATACCGATTATTCCAATGTGCAGGTTAAGGTAATTGACGTGGTGGCACCGGGAACAGGGAATGCGGCCGAGGGGCGAGTGTATGGTGGTGAGTTGGAGTTAACCGCCTTGCTAAACCCAGATCTTTCTTTGGTCATGTCTGCCGGTTACCTGGATACCAAGTACAAATCTTTTGCGGATGATTTTGACCCTGCTCAGGGCATTGATAAAGGCAGCCGTTTTGTGAATGCGCCCCAATGGTCACTGTTTAGTGCCGTGTCTTATGTGATGCATGTGGCAAATTATGGTGATGTGACCTGGCGGGGTGATTGGCGTTATCGCTCAAAAGTGTATAACGATGCTGCCAACAGTGAATTTATCGCTCAGGATAATGTTCATTTATTTAATGCAGGTGCCACCTTTAAAAAATACGGAGGAAAATGGCACCTGGCCATGCAGGTTCGTAATATCACCGATGAAAGCTATGTGGTTACAGGTAACGATGAATTTAGTGGTTTTGGTTATACCGAACTTGTGTATGCCCGGCCCCGTGAGTGGAGTTTGACTGTGAAGCGGCTTTTTTAGTGTTATTGCTTTTTAATATTTATAACGATACAGCTGGCTTAATGATTTATCTCACACTTGAATGTGCAAATAATAAGGAAATTGTCTTTTAGTACAGTTTTTAATTTTCATAGACGCTATTCTTGGCGGAGCATCTGTTCCCATCACCAGAAGAAATACCCCATATTTGTATGTTTAAATTATCCAAGCTCAACTTGAGTATTCGTTTCAAGTTGTTTTCAACCTTGCTGCTGGCCACCGGCAGTGTGGTTTTGAGCATGTATTTGGTCATGTCCTGGAGCTTTGATCGGGGATTTTTAGATTATGTAAATCAGCAGGATCAACAAAAATATCAGGCCCTGAGCCAGGCCGTGGTTAGGCACTATCAAATCAATAGCGGCTGGAAAAAGGTAAGCCGGGATCGTTCTTTGTGGGATGCCTTGTTAAGGCGACACTTGGGATTTATGGGGCCTGATGCACATCCAAAATCCGCCATGAAGGGTCGCCGGCTTC
>MAAD01000096.1 GCA_002162985.1 Bermanella sp. 47_1433_sub80_T6
CCTTATTACGGTTACGCTCGTCAGGATCGTCGTGTACGTTCTGCCCGTGTACCTATTAGTGCAAAAGTTGTGGCCGATATGCTGCAAACCTCTGGCGTTGACCGCGTATTAACGGTTGATCTACACGCCGACCAAATCCAGGGTTTCTTCAACGTACCCATGGATAACATCTACGGCTCACCTATATTGCTTGATGACATCGAAAAGCAGCAATATGAAGACCTAATCGTAGTGAGCCCAGACGTAGGTGGCGTAGTACGTGCCCGCGCCATCGCCAAGCAATTAAACGATGCCGATTTAGCTATCATCGACAAACGTCGCCCACAAGCTAACGAAGCTCAGGTTATGCACATTATTGGTGATGTTCAGGATCGTACCTGCATCATCGTTGATGACATGGTGGATACCGCCGGCACCTTGTGTAAGGCCGCTGACGCCCTTAAGCAGTTTGGTGCGAAAAAAGTTGTGGCCTACTGTACACATCCTGTACTATCCGGGCGCGCAATTGAGAACATCATGAATTCCGAGTTAGATGAATTAGTGGTTACTGACACCATTCCTCTAACCGATGGCGCCAAGGGCTGTGGCAAAATTCGCCAGCTGACCTTGGCCGGTTTATTGGCCGAGTCTATTCGACGGGTTAACAATGAAGAATCTATCAGCGCCATGTTTCGCTAGGCGTAAGCCTCGCCACACATTGCAATGATGATATTTAGCGGCAATTTAGTCGCTAGATAAAAATAGCTCTAATCCTGGTCGCGGGGTTGGAGCTGATTACATTTAAAGGTATTAAAATGTCTAATTTTGAAATTAACGCTGTACTACGCGAACTTACAGGTACGAGTGCGAGCCGCCGCCTGCGTCGCGAACAGGGTTTAACTCCTGGTATCGTATACGGTGCAAGCAAAGAAGCCGCCCAAGTAACCATGGAAATGAAAGAGCTTAACAAAGCTTTCGAAAACGAAGGTTTTTTCAGCCACATCATTAAACTAAACGTTAACGGTACGTCTGAAGACGTAATGATCAAAGACGTACAGCGTCACGCTTACCGTCAAGAAATCTTGCACGTTGACTTCTTGCGCGTAAACAAAGACACCATCATCAAGCAGCACATCCCTCTACACTTCATCAACGAAGCTGAATGTAAAGGCGTTAAGCTACAAGGCGGTAAGGTTACTCACGTAATGTCTGACGTTGAAGTAATCTGTGCGGCTGGCGATCTTCCTGAGTTCATCGAAGTTGACATGATCGACGCCGAAGTAGGTACTATCATTCACCTTTCTGAACTTAAATTGGCAGAAGGCGTTAAGGTTCTAGCGCTTACTCACGGTGCGGACCACGATGCATCTGTAGTAAACGTTGCTATTCCTAAGGGCGTTGCTGACGAAGAAGAAGCTGCTGATTCTGCCGAAGGCGAAGAAGCTCCTGCTGCTGAATAATCAGCACAGATAGTTACAACTAGTCAGTAAAAGGCACCGGCGTGAAGGATAAGATTAAACTGATAGTGGGCTTGGGTAATCCAGGCTCCGAGTATCAAAATACCCGACACAATGCCGGTGTTGATTTACTGCAAGAGTTGGCACGTTTTTATAACGTGTCACTCAAACCCGATAAAAAATTCCACGGCCTAGTGGGCAAAACCCAAATCAAAGGCCAAGATGTGTGGATGATCTTCCCCACTACTTTTATGAACTTAAGCGGCCAAGCCGTTCAAGCTTTAGCAAATTTCTATAAAATTTCCGTTAATGAAATCCTGGTGGTTCACGATGAACTGGACTTGCCTGTGGGCACAGCCAAATTTAAACTGGGTGGCGGTCACGGCGGACAAAATGGTCTGCGTGATATCATTAACAAGATGGGCAACAACAAAAACTTTTATCGCTTAAGAATTGGTATCGGACATCCGGGCGACAAGAGCAAGGTTACCGGCCATGTATTGGGCCGTGCTAACAAAGATGATCAGCAGAAAACCAGTGCAGTGATCGATGAAGCCATTCGCGAAATCGACAGCATAGTGACCGGAGATTGGCCTGGAGCCATGAATCGGTTGCACACCTTCAAAGCGTAGTACGAGGCCACACCGTGGCCGATCTGTAAAAATAACGACACAAACTATCGGGCAGAGGCTGCCCTCCTACAACTATTTAAAACAAGAGGCTAATCCAAATGGGTTTTAAATGTGGCATCGTTGGATTACCAAACGTTGGTAAATCTACCTTATTTAACGCACTGACCAAATCCGGTATCGGCGCTGAAAACTTCCCTTTTTGCACCATCGAACCTAACTCCGGCATCGTACCCATGCCCGACGCTCGCCTGGATGCTCTGGCCGAAATTGTAAGCCCTGAAAAAACCATCCCAACTACTATGGAATTTGTGGACATTGCAGGCCTAGTAAAAGGCGCATCTACCGGTGAAGGCCTGGGTAACAAGTTTTTAGCCAACATCCGTGAGACCGATGCCATCGCTCACGTGGTTCGTTGTTTCGAAGATGAAAACGTTATTCACGTTGAAAATAAAATTAATCCACAGGACGACATCGAAGTGATTAACCTTGAGTTAATCTTTGCCGATCTGGAAAGTGTTGAAAAGCAATTACAGCGTGTAACCCGTACCGCTCGTAGCGGCGACAAAGATGCGGTAGCCGACAAGGCATTGCTGGAAAGAGTCCTAAAGCATCTGGAAGATAACCAGCCAGTACGCTCCCTTGCAATGGATGACGACGAACAACTACGTGTAAAAACCTTTCACATGATCACGGTTAAGCCCACTATGTACATTGCCAACGTGGCGGAAGACGGTTTTGAAAATAACCCTTTCCTTGATATCGTGCGTGATATTGCCGCCAGCGAAAACGCGGTAGTAGTACCTGTATGTAACAAGATTGAACAGGAAATATCCGAGCTGGATGACCCGGAAGACGTGTCCATGTTCCTTGAAGAAATGGGCCAGTCTGAGCCCGGCCTTAACCGCGTTATTCGTGGCGGTTATGAGTTGCTGGGTTTGCAAACCTACTTCACCGCAGGCGTAAAAGAAGTACGCGCCTGGACCGTGAAAAAAGGGGCTACGGCACCACAGGCGGCCGGCGTAATTCACACCGACTTTGAAAAAGGTTTCATTCGTGCCGAGTGTACTAGCTACGATGACTTCATTCAGTACAACGGTGAAGCCGGTGCCAAGGAAGCGGGTCGTTTCCGCGTGGAAGGTAAAGAATACATAGTTAAAGACGGTGATGTATTGCACTTCCGTTTTAACGTGTAACCAGCACCGCCACAAGTTATAAAAAACAAAAACCGCAAGCCTTACAGCTTGCGGTTTTTTTATGCGCAAAAATGCCAACTAAAACTAAATTCCTTTGTTTACTATTTTTTTAACAGAGCATCCAGTTGCCTCTTGAATGCCCTAGAATGTTCATCCGGCTGACTTCTCCCATAATACTCAAACCACACACCAAGATTAATTAAAGAAATTGAATCTATTATCGCCGTATGTATTACGTGCGGCAGGTCTTCGGCCACCATTAATACTGCATGGGTGGAACCGGATTTCTTGAATACAAAAAAGTCATCTCTGACACTGGTCGGCATTCGATTATAAATGGTGGTGGAAAGTGCCCCCACAGAGGCTCGATCGGTAATGAGTTTAACCGCTATGTCATCGTGGGAGGTGTTACTGCTAATGTTAACCTTGTCGGTCATGGCCGATTCCTCAAGCCAATCCATCAAATACAGGTAAGCATCGGTGTAAATACTGGGCACCAAAATGGTTTCACCCTCCAGCTGGCTAATATTCATATCCTTGTATTTTTTTATTTTGCTGACCAGCAAAATTTTGGCCCCAACAGCCCCTTTTAGCATGGGTTTAAATCCATATTGGGACAGGGCATATTCGTAGTGCCCAGGCACAAACGTCATGTAGATACCCCCTTGAGTCAGGCGCTTCAAATAGGCTTCGTAACTGGGAATTAATTGGCTGGTAATATGGCAGCCTGTAATCCGCTCAATATTTTCATGAAACTTGAAAATATACTCATTATAGAAACGAGCAGAATAAAAGGGGCCGTATACCAGATTAATTGATTCCTCACAGGCGTGGTTCAGGCATGAAAAAACCATAAACCAAATGGCCAATATAATTTTCAAAAAATGAAACTCACAGAATAGTATTCAATGACCCAAGTATAGACTTGATTAGATGTAACCCTAGTCAGAGGCACATATGAACGAACCCAGGGGCTTCTTATGCAGTAAGGAGTTTAAAAAACAGAAGGTTATAACGCAAAACATCTAAGACAGGCTAACTAGGAAACGCTTAATTGAAAGATTAGTGGGTGGGAAATAACGAAGCGGTTGCAGCAGGGTAAAATCAGGCGCGCCGTCAGGATAGTCCAGTCCTATGGCTTGGCCAACAGCTCGTTAAGCAGCTGCTGGTTTTGCCCACTGGCTTGCTGTAACGCCTTATCTTTATCGGCCAGCAATTGCTCCATGTGACGAATTTTATCTTTTAACAGACTGTACTCTTGCTCCCAATAACGGGAGTGAGCTGCACTCGGGGCTTGAGGTGCAGGACTCACCACCTGGTTTAACATGACTGGCAAGCCATGCTCTTCATTGGCTTCCAGAGCATCCAGCAGGATATCATTTTCCACCTGCAGCTCTTTAAGCTGAGACTTGAGGCTCACGCTTAAATAGCTCTGACTCTCCAAATTTGCTTCCAACGCCATAACTTCAGCCAATAGCTGCTGGTTTTCCAACGCCATATCATCCTGATTCTCTTGCAACATGTTTTTGGCAAGATCCAGGGTATCACCTGCGTCTAGATAATCTTGGATGTGGATAATTTTGGTCATGGGTTCTGCCTCTGGGTTGCACCCATTATGGCAACTGTGCATTTTTCACCCATATTGCAATGGGGGCATTTCCCTATGACTTAAGTGATAAATGTTAAAAACTGTGAGCCCATGGGACCTTTCAATACCTCTAATGAAGGTGTACAACCAATTTTAGCCCTCTAGCCAGATGCTTTGCATTCCTCAGCGCTTGAGGGCCAATAATAGTGACCTATACTAAAAACGAGAGCTGCCCCAAGGTCACTAGAGAACCCAGTGAAAATATTCATACTTATCTGGCTTATACTGGCCCCTTTGGTGAACGCGCAGCCAAAAAACCTGCACCTAAGTGGTTTTGGCTCCCTTGGGGTGATTTCGTCCGACTCCAAGACATATGGTTACCGCACCGACCTGGATCAAAGTGACGGCTCATTTAACAACACCCCCTACTATGCCAGCAGCAGTATTTTGGGCCTGCAGCTTGATTACGCCCTGCCTGCAAACACCGATCTTGTATTTCAAAGTGTCTACCACAATCAAAACACCCTATCCCTTGATTCCACCACTAGGCTAGCATTTGTGCGCTTCACAGCTAATCCTGAATGGTCATTTCGCTTAGGCCGAACCGCGGTGGATCTATTTTTACTCACCGAGTATCGGGATGTGGGTTTTGGCTATACCTGGGCCCATACTCCGTCAGAAGTGTACGGTTTGATGCCTTATCGTTACCTGGATGGCGTAGATATCACCCATAGCGCTCACATTAGTCACCTAAGTTTACGCAGCAAACTCTTTGTTGGTACCACCACCACCGAACTGGCCAGCTACGTAGGAAGGGAAAGCGTTAAATTGGAGGACGTAGCCGGTCTATCCTTCAGCCTTGAAACCTTCCAGTGGAGCCTGCAATACCGATATACCTCATCGCGTATCGCCAGTACGTCCCCATCAACAGAGGCGCTGGCGAGTGGTATAGAGGGTCTGGCAGCATCCGTACCCGGCTTCGAGACCATATGGCCCAATAGTAACGACACCATCGAAAGATTGAGAACAAAGGGTCAGGCTGCCGACTATACGAGTCTGGGGGGCAAATATAATTGGCAAAACTGGAGTGCCCTGGCTGAAGTTTCAAGAACCAGCACCGCATCAAACTTCAATACAGTGACGGCTGGTTATACCAGCCTGATAGTTCATGGCCAGAAATACAGCTTATATGGCATATACGCCGCCACCCATACTCATCTATTTGATGTGGCTTCATTAGGAGTGGACGTGGCAACCCTTGCCACTATTCCAAGTGGGACAGAGCTATATGCCGGGGTAGGGGCCAATTTAAATTTTTACACAACCAATCAGTCCACCTGGTCACTGGGCCTACGTTGGAACCTGTCTCCAAAAATTGCCTTAAAGTGTCAATGGGATCAAACCCGTATAGAAGAACAGGGCGGTGTACTTTGGTTAAATAAAGACTTCACCAACCAACCCAAGGAAACCGTTAATACACTCTTCACCAATGTGGGCTTTATATTCTAGTGGCTCACTTAAGACTCACCCTATTAATCATCACACTTCAATTACTAAGCGTTACCGCCTTGGCAACAGAACAAGACCTGGTAGTGGTGGTGAACATTAACAACCCCACCTCCCAGATGACCAAGAGCCAGGTCATTGACTTATTCATGGGCCGTTACATCGCTTTCCCCAATGGAGAAAAAGCCACCCCCATCGACTTAATTGATAACAAT
>MAAD01000240.1 GCA_002162985.1 Bermanella sp. 47_1433_sub80_T6
GCATGTGTTAAGCCTACCGCCAGCGTTCAATCTGAGCCATGATCAAACTCTTCAGTTTAATTTTTAAGTCTGACAATTAAGTCCGACTGCTCAAGTATTTAAAACTACTGATAAATCTTTGATTCAATAAAGAATCTAAATTGACCGTGTTTGAACTTACTCGAAAAAGTCTTTTGCTTCGTAAGAAGCAGTACATCTCGACTCTCGGTAAGTACCCACACGAATTGTCTGAATTCGTTGTTAAAGATCGTGATTGCCGCTCGGGTCAACCAGGTCGCTTCGTTGAAGCGAGGCGCGCATTCTACAGAAGCGCTTGTGTGTGTCAACGTTTTTCTTAATCTTGACTTCAAATGAAAACTGGAATTTTCGTTTGCCATCAAGGCGTTAACAGCGACTTAAACAAGAAGTTTTAAGGCTCTTTGCTTAAGCGAGGCGCGCATCTTACAGTGTTTCGTTTGATGTTCAACCTCTTTTTGAAAGTTTGTTTTAAGATTTTAAAATCTCAAGTTTTTACTTTCAAATTCAATCAGTTAGAGACTAAAAGCCGCTGCTTGATCGAGGTGGCGCATTCTACTCACTCAAGTGGTAGAGTCAACGAAAACATGGGAAGGTTTTTAGTGGGTATCGGTGAGTATCAACATGCCCTGCTCTTCATGCATTTTGACCTTATTTAAGAAACTCATGCCTAATAGCGGGATATCTGGAAAATTCCCTTCT
This sequence comes from Bermanella sp. 47_1433_sub80_T6, assembly GCA_002162985.1. Taxonomy (GTDB): domain Bacteria; phylum Pseudomonadota; class Gammaproteobacteria; order Pseudomonadales; family Oceanobacteraceae; genus Bermanella. Next base: position 718 of record MAAD01000240.1, read on the forward strand.
ATGATACTGGCCATAACACCATAGAGCTTAATGCCACCTATCTGCACATGATCAAGGCGTAGGGTATAATTTTTAACGATGCCATTTGCGGTAGAACTACGGCCTTTTCTACCTGATGCGTAATTAATGCCCAGCTTCTTGGCGGTTTGACTGCTTAACCCTATAAAGCTGGCCCCCGTATCTACCAGGACTCGAATGGGGTGACCATTAATACGGGCCGATGCGAAGTAATGACCATTCTCACCACGAGGCAGACGCACTACAGATTTTGTAGGCTCGCTATAACTGCCGGTCAAGCTCACACCCAGCATAAGGGTCTCTTGCTG
>MAAD01000266.1 GCA_002162985.1 Bermanella sp. 47_1433_sub80_T6
GACTTGTAGGCCGCCAACTTGAATGCGATCGGTCATTATTGTGCCTCGAATTAATGCTGAACAGCTTGGCAATTCCTTGCTAAGCCATAGTCCTGCTTCTTGTAGCCCGTACTGTGTATAGATACTGAAGGTAAATTCAGTGTAGTGCGGCATAAAAAGAGGGGCCAGATAATACAGGGTAATTGAAAATATTTCATGGGTTTACGGCTATATAGTGGGTATAGGCGCGCTTTATAGCGCTTGGCCTGGCTCTAAGGGTGGGCTAGACTGAGGGCATGCAACAAGTTGAACTCTTTCCTGTTTCCAGCCCCTGTGTCGGTGTTTGCCAAAGCAATACCAAAGGTTATTGCCTGGGCTGCTTGCGCAGTCGCACCGAACGTCAAAAGTGGAATGAGTTAATGCCTGCCGAAAAAATGCGCATTATAGATTTGTGCGCGCTGCGTCGCGCCAAGTTAGACGCGATGTTAAAGGCCAAAAAAGAGAAAGGTATGAATACCTAAAGCCCTGGTACCTGTTGATTAATATCTTGGTCAACCTGTCGTTTTGCTAGCTCTTCAATCTGTTTATTTTCTACTATCTGTACCTTGTTTGCCGGCATGTCCATGGCTGACGCCATAACCTGTGCCAGTTTATCCATGGGCATGGGCCGATAGTTTTTAGCAGGGCCAAGCATTAGCGGGCTCACCAATGTCATAAGGAAGCCCGCCAGTTTCTCGGTCAGCCTGAATTCTTGGCGTTTACCTACCAATAGGCTGGGACGGAAAATCCATAGCGCGGGCCAATCCATGGAAATTAACGCCTCTTCCATGCGGCCCTTGGTATGCAAGTAAAAGTTGTTGGTTTTGGTTTTTGCGTCCACCGAGCTGATCACTGCAAAATGACGACAATGGTGTCTTTTGGCCAGTTGAGCAAAAGACTGCACATAGTGAAGATCGATCTTTTCAAAGGCGTCTTTTGAGCCCGCTTGCTTGATAGTAGAGCCCAAACAGCAGTAACTAAAATCAAAATCGCGCTGTAAATCGAGGGCATCCAGGTGTTCAAAATCAATCTGATGCTGAATAATCTTGGGGTTACTAATGTCTTGAGGGTGGCGATTTAACAGGTGAATTTGCTCAACATCATTGCGTGCAATTAAATTCTGCAATAGACGCCTGCCCACTTCGCCGGATCCACCGGCCACTAATACCTGTTTACCCATGCTGCTCTACCGCTTTAAATTTGCATTGCATGAATTCGCTGTGGCGCAAGTGTAAAAGGTCGGCAATTTTGCGAATCATGTGGTCTTCGTATTTGTCTATTTTGTCATCGCTTAATGCCACCAGCCACAGGGTGATGACCAGGTTGATTTTCTCTTGTAGGTTAAATTTCTCATTTAAATAGTGGGTGAATTGATGAAGTGAAGTGGCCGTATCTACATCCTGTTCGGCAATGGAAATCACTTCCAGACACTCTTGGGTGGTCAAATTGGTGTGTTTGCTCAGCAAAGCGGGCAGTGCCTTGCGCTCTTGTTCGCTGAACTCTTCATCGCTGTAAGCCACCTCCAATAACAAGGCTGCCGCCGCCCTTTGCGGGGAGTTGCTGTCGGTTGTTTGTTCGCTGCTGTCTTTCTTAAACCAGTCGAGTACACATTGAAGCATGGTATTGGGCCTTATTATTCTATTGGGTATTGGGCTTACAAATACTGCTCTTGCAGTAGCTTTTCAAGTTTAACCAGGTCGATGGTGAAATTGCGAATGCCTTCGGCCAGTTTTTCGGTGGCCATGGCGTCCTGATTCATGGACCAACGGAATTGGGCTTCGTTCAATTCATCCCATTTGGCTTCGCTAGATGCTTGGGATGGTTTCAGTTGCTGCTCCAGTGCTCCGTCGTCTTTACTAAGGGCTTCCAAAAGCTGCGGGCTAATGGTGAGCTTGTCACAACCTGATAAAGCTTCAATTTCGCCCGTATTTCTAAAGCTGGCGCCCATGACGACTGTATTGTAATCGTGGTTCTTGAAGTAACGATAAATACTGCTTACCGAGATAACGCCTGGGTCCAGGTGGCTTGGGTAGCTGTCTTTGTTTTCGCTTAGCTTGAACCAATCCAGAATACGCCCTACAAAAGGACTAATAAGGGTGATGTTAGCTTGTGCGCAGGCAACCGCTTGAGCCATGCTAAATAGCAGGGTCAGGTTGCAGGTTATGCCTTCTTCTTCCAGTATCTTGGCGGCTTGAATGCCTTCCCAGGTGGAGGCTATTTTAATAAGGATACGGTTACGCTCAATGCCGGCTTCTTCATATAAAGCGATTAAGCGGCGGGCCTTGTGGATGGTGCCTATGGTATTAAAAGATAGGCGGGCATCTACTTCAGTGGAAACAAGGCCAGGCACGGTTTTTAGAATCTCTACTCCCAGTTTAACCGATACCATATCCAGAGTATTTTCAAGGATGTCGCCTTCTTGCTGTTTCGCCCATTGAGCGGCATCGTGAATCAGGTTCTGGTATTGGGGTAATTGTGCCGCTTTATAAACCAAAGAAGGATTGGTGGTGGCGTCTTGAGGCAGGTATTGCTTGATGGCTTCGATGTCGCCGGTGTCAGCCACTACCGTGGTCATGGCTTTAAGTTGTTCTAGTTTGTTCATTTGGTGCTCACTGATCCGTGTACGTCTGCTAAAAATGAATCTTGTTATGGCAACACTGTGTGGAAAGTGGCGAAAAATGTCAAATCACTTTGCTACGAGTGTAGCAAAGTGGGTAGGGGCTTAGGCTATCTCTGGCTCGGGCATAAAAGCCAATGCGGTTTCTAGCACATCAAGAGTAGCGGTTTTTTTATAGGCCTCTTCACTTAAGTGACGACGGAACTGGCGGCTACCCGGTAGGCCATTAAATAAGCCCAGCATGTGGCGGGTGATGTAGGCCATCTTGCCGTCCTGGCTTAGGTGGTTTTCTATATAAGGGTACATGTCGCGAATCAGTTGTTTGCGATCGTGGATTTTTTTTGGAGCGCCGTAAAAATGGTGGTCCACATCCAAGAGTAGGCCTGGATTGTGGTATGCCTCGCGGCCCACCATGACACCGTCTGTGTATTCCAGTGCACCTTGTAATTGCTCAATGGTTTCCAGTCCACCATTGATGATGATCTCAAGGTCTGGAAAATCTTCTTTAAGCTGTTTTACCACTTCGTATTTAAGGGGTGGAATGTCGCGGTTTTCCTTGGGCGATAACCCCTGCAGGATAGCTTTACGGGCGTGCACAATAAATGTGTTGCAGCCGGTCTGGGCGACGGTACCCACAAAATCTACTAGCTCTTGGTAGCTGTCCTGATCATCTATGCCAATTCTGTGTTTGATAGTAACCGGAATGTCCACGGCGTCTTGCATGGCTTTAATGCAATCGGCCACCAAGGGTGCGTGGCCCATAAGGCAAGCCCCTATCATGTTGTTTTGCACTCTGTCGCTGGGGCAGCCCACGTTTAAATTCACTTCGTCATATAGATAGTCTTGCGCAATTTTTGCGCACTGGGCCAGCTCTTCTGGTTTGCTGCCTCCCAGTTGTAGCGCCACCGGATGCTCTTGTTCGTTGTATTGCAAAAAGCGATCTGGGCCGCCCTTGCCATGAATAATGGCGCCCGTGGTGACCATCTCTGTATACAGGAATGCATTGTCACTAAGGGTTCGCCAGAAGTAGCGGCAGTGGCGATCCGACCAATCCATCATAGGAGCGGTACAGAATCGGCGAGCGCCTGGCTTTAAAGCATTTTGAATGTTTTCTGGAGTTGTTGACTGCATAACCATCGAGCGATTTAACCTTTGGCGCTTAACTTAATGGGATGATTTTAGGCTTGTGTGTCGAATGCTAGTGGCGGCTTCGACTCGCTAAAAATACCGGGGGGCGAATTATAACACGGCGATTCTAGAGAGAGGGCAAAAGCTATGCGATGGCCCTAGGTGCTCGCCATTGAATAAGGCTATCGGTACTGGTGGCTCTAAGAGGTGGGTTTTCACAAAAATAGACAGTGCATAATGGTTATTATGCACTGTAATATTATGGTCTATTCTTGTGCTATAATTAGAGTTATATAACAAAATAACGTTACTGGATTATATTATATGAGTGAATTGCTTGATGAATATGGTGTGAGAACGTCATTTCAATCCAGGGTATTAGCTGTCCTGGGTGAAGCTCCCAGCAAACCGCCAAAAGCCGTGCTGGATGGACAATTAAGCAATGAATACTTTGCCTATTTTGTATTGGAGGCCCAAAGCCTTAAATACACAGTGCGAAATGCCTATGAACTAATTGGCGGTGGCTTTAACAAGGTGGCTGAGAACGTGCGGCGCGTTAAGCTATTTTTGCCCGTAAAGGATGAGCCCAGCAAAGAAGTGGATGCCCTGAGTGCGTTAAAAGCGGAAATTAGAGCGGACGAACGCCGCCTGTTAAATATTGAGCTGCTGGAGCAGGAAGAATTTTATGTGGAGAAACTCTCGAAGCAAGAGCAACAGCACCACAAGGATCACGACAAGATCATAGCCAGTAATGCCAAACTGACCACTCAAAGCGACATGCTGCAGGCGGATAACCAATCACTAAAAGCGCAATTACTTGAACTGCAAGCCCGTGAGCGGGAGCTAAACAATAGTTATAGCCAGGTTCAATCTGAGTTACGAGGCACCACAGCAAAACTGAAAGGCCTGGAGCAGCTCATTACCGAAAACAGCAACTCAATGGCGTTGTTGCAAGTGGCTAATGCACAAACCCTGTCGGCGTACTCAAGTAAGCTCAAGGGGTTGAGCGACGAACTGGATGAGTACCGCATCACCAATAAAAAGCTGGTTAATGAGGTTAGTGCCCAAAGAGAAGCGCTGTCGGGCAGTAATGATGCATTGCGTCAAGCAAGGCAGCAGCTTGAGAAAAAAGCGCTCTTACTACAAGAGCAACTCACATTGAGCGGTATTAGCAACACCCTGGATAAAAGCCTGGCGGCGTTAAACCCCATTTGCGATTTGGTAGGGGATCTTTTAGAAGCTCGAAAAACTAACGCCATCAACGTTAAATCTGTGGTGACGGCCATTCAATCTGTGGACGGCAAAGTGGCGGATGTGAATGGCAAGGTAGGCGTGGTTGATGATGCATTGCAGCAAGTCCTGGCCGCACTAGAACAAAATAAAGATGAATAACCCCCCTAAGACGGCCACCGAAAAACAGTACGCCAGTTGCCTGGCCCAGTTTGCAAAGTGGGGTGGCCATTTGCCAGCCAGCAAGTCTCAAATTGTTGATTTTTTCCAGGATGTGGGTGCCATCGAGCGGGTTAACCGTAAAAAGGTAGCCAGCCTTAGAGTATACCGAGCTGCCTTGTCTGACTGGCACGAACGCCATTGGGATGAAGACCCTGCGTGCCATAAAGACATTAAGCGCTGCCTGGCTGATCTGGTTAGGCAAGAGAGAAATCAGCGCATATTTGAACATAAAAGCCGCGACCTCACGGTGGAGGAAGGGGCCCGCTTCATTGCTCTGTTGACAGTTAAATACGGCAGTAAGGTGGCCATTCGCAATCGAGCCTTGGCGTGTATTGCATACGTGACCGGTTACCGAGCCGGCATGCTGGGGGACTTGCAATTTGATTGGTTGCGAAACATACACATAGAAGAAGCGGATATTATTATTGACCGCGACCCGTTTAAAACGGGCAAACGGGTGCGCTCTGTTATTCCCTTTACGGGGGAGCTGTTCTGTCCGGCCAGTTGGTTGCGTCAACACTTGCAAACAAACAACATCACTCAAGGCTACATCTTCAATGAGACTAGCGCTCTAGGTAAGGCGGCGGCGGGAAGCACGCCATTTCATCGCAACAGCGTAAACATTATTCTTAAAAACCTTATGAAGGAAGCTAAAATCGAAGGTGGTAAATTAACCGCCCACACGTTTCGTAAAACTATGGCCACCTTGGGTGTTATGAATAATGTTTCCTCGGTGGAAATAGCAGCTCAAGGCGGCTGGATGGATGTGAGTACGGTGAACAATCATTATGTGAGTGATGCCATCTCAATGCTGGGAAGGGCACCACAGGCCTTAGTGCAGGCCACTAAAATTGCTGCTCGCAAGATTGAACTGTTTGAGGGTAATAACACTGCGGACTCATTAATATTAAAGGAGACATAGGTATGAACTTGATATTTTTAAAGGGGCGGCCGTGAACGTTAATGACATTATCGAAGAGCTTGATTTAGAAAAGCACATTGAGGGCGGCCACTTCCGTCGCACTTTTTGCTCGGACCGAATAGCAGGTAGTGATTCTGGACAGGCCATGGCATCCAGTATTTATTATTTATTAACCAAAGATAATCCGGTGGGCCATTTTCATAAGAATAAGTCCGATATCTTACATTTTTTATCATGGTGATGGCGTGATTCGTTACCACCTGATTAATGAGCAGGGCCAATATTATCAAGTGGAAATGGGGCGCAATTTAAAGCAGGGGCAGCAGCTTCAGTTAATGGTTGAGGGCGGGACCTGGAAGGCCAGCGAGTTGATCACTGGGGAGCTTGCTCTGATTAGCGAGGTGGTAATCCCCGAATTTCGCTTCGAAGATATGACGCTAGCAAAATTTGATCAGCTAAAACCGTGGGAAGGTGAAATTGCAAATCTGGCCCGATTGATAAGGTGATTTTGCCGGATTGATTAACGACAAACAATAGCCTCCCAGGTGAACTAAACTGCAAAGTGTCAATCTCAGGAAAATAAACCACTACGAGTAATGCAATATGGAAATGGCAATCAGGTATAAATTTAGCGCTCTTATTTTGGTTTCTATGCTGGTCAGTGATTTGGTTAAAGCAGATGAGACACATCAAACAGCTGTATTACCTGCAGCCATACACCTGGAGGGTATTGGCAATATTGCAGGTGTGGCCGTGCAGGCCAAAAATCTGGGTGAAGACGATTTTTCAGCCATTGCGGGTGTGGCATTAGGGGATGCGCAGGCTGCGTTACTCTCTGTGAGTGAGCTCCCTTGGGGCGGTGGCAAACTTTCTCTTACCACTGTCTTTGTATCTGATATTACACTGGATACTCAATATCAGCGAGGCACTGACACCGGCACGCCATACGAGCAGAGCCTCAGTGGCTTTGCTCAGTTTGCCAGCCTTAAGACTCAAATCAATCAGCAGCAACACTGGTACTCAAATTTGGGGTTAAGCCTGGTCTCTTTTAAGGGTTATGCCGACGAAAACGGTGTGGATATCGCCATTAATCAATCTGGCCTGCACGATGTATTCTCGACGGCGGCGGCCATTGGGCTTAGCCATGACGAAAGAAAATTAACCCCAGGCAAGGGTGGCATAAAAGCCAATATCGAACTGGCCGGTCTATTGTTTCGCCCAGGCCAAAGTGACCAGGGGCAACTTAATTACGGTGTTAGCCATGCTTGGCCTTTCATGAAAGGGCACAAGGTAACCACCTACGCCCGCGGCAGTCATGGTTTTGTGTTGGCTAAGAAATCTGAATATGACGAGGTGTCTGAGGTGCTTGCAGAGATAAATGGTCAATGCACTGCGTCAGCCTGCACTTTGCTTGAAAATGAATTGGCCAATTACATAGTAGACTCAAACAAGAACGGCAGCGCACAACCTCTTGGTGGCGCCTACGGTCTGCGCAGCTACAGCGAACAATATATCAAGGCTGCTAATACCATGCTGGAGGGTGTTGAGCTGACCCTAGCCCTGCCTTGGGCAGTGGGGGAAGGGAAGAGTATCGAACTGGTTGCCTTTGCTGAGGCGGGTCAAGCCAGTGACTCTCTATCTGATCTCGCCGATGATTCACTTTACAGCGTAGGGGCCGGGGCACGCTTTAACATTAATGATTTACCTGTGCGCCTGGAGGCTGCCTTCGGCAGTGATGATACCGAGGCCTGGTTTCTAACCGCGGGCAAACGCTGGTAGCGGGTTTACTTTTCATTTACCTCGTTTTCAAACTCGTTAATATCCTCGCATATTAACCTGCACAGTTCGATAAGGTCCGTCAGCCTGCGTATTTCGGCCTGGTGAATATGTAATTGAGCTGGTGTGTCATTTGATCTTTTTACAGCGGCCAGGTATTCATTTTCAGCAGCCAGATGTCGCTGGTATTTGGTAATTCGGTTTTCATAGGCGTTTAAAAACTTCTTCATTACAGCTTCCAGGCGAATACCACTGCCGTAATGCCCGGGGCCATGTAATTGTACGAGAGGGATGATTTTTTATACTCGAAGGTGATACCAACGATGGGGATGGGTAATAACTTCTTGCTCATACTTAAACTGGCCATCTGCATAATGAGTGCGGGGCGATATCCGTAGGTTAGGTTCAAACCCGTTTCAAATACCAGGTTGTTTGTGACCGGATATCTAAGCAGGCCCAGCAGGCAATGGGTTCTTTCGTAAAAGCTGTTTTTAAAGGTGCAAGCCCCCAATGTATAGCCCTGAGTAGTATACATATACCCAATGAGCTTACTGGCTTTTGGCCCTCCTTGATTAAGCGGGCGTATTTCTTTATAGCTGCGTCCGGTGGCACTGTAATCTTTATATTGATCATAGCCGTAATGGTCAGAGTACAGGCCCACAAATACCCTGTGATCGGCCAAAGATTGAAAGCTCAGCATTAGGCAGCACAGGGATAGCAGTGACCTCATGTAACCCTCTAGATCAGAATTCATTACTTAAGGTTAGGTCAGGATTGCGGATGGGTGGCGAATTTTAGCTAATAATATTTTGCTCTCAGCTCATGCCATCAAGTTGTTAGCGTTATGCAAAGGCCAGCCTAGGCACGGTTTTCGGCATACAAACCATTGAAGGCCTGTAGAGGCAGAGCACGACTAAAGTGAAAGCCTTGGCAGAAGTCGCAGCTCAGTTTGCCCAGTAATATTCGGGTATCTTCCGACTCCACTCCTTCGGCTACTACTTTCAGCCCCAGGTTGTGGGCCAGTTGAATGGCGGTGGCCACTAGCACCTGGTTTTGAGGCTCGTTTTCCAAATTAAGGATAAATGCCTTATCAATTTTAAGTTCACTGGCGGGCAATTTAGTGAGGTAAGCCAGGTTGCTGTAACCGGTGCCAAAGTCGTCTATAGCGATGTGAAAGCCCAGCTCACTTAAGTCCCATAAGTTCTTCATGGCATGCTGGGTATCGGTCATCATTTGCGACTCGGTAACTTCCAAAATCATGTTATTGGCCAGCTTAAGGTCATCTTCAAATAATATGTGCAGCGCGGATATAAACTTGTTGTCCTGCAAATTTAAGGCGCTAACATTCACCGACAGCAAAAAATCGGGGTTGATATTCACCCAGGCTTTTAAGGGCTGCACGGCGGTGCGGATCACCCACAGGCTAAGAGCCTGAATCACGCCGGTTTTTTCGGCTATATGTATGAATTCATCCGGCATAATCAAGCCATATTCAACATGGGGCCAACGAATAAGCGCCTCTGCACCGATGAACTGCCCATTATAGGTGTCTACTAGGGGCTGGTAATGCAAATCAAGGGTATTGCTGCCAATGGCCCGTTTAAGTTCTGCCATAAGCTTTAAGCGGCGTTCGTTATAGGGGTTGATTTCTTTGGTGTATTGCACGATGTGCTGTTCAAAGTTTGGGGCTACATCCAAAGCGATACCCGCGTGGCGCATTAGAATTTGAGCATCTCGGCCATGTTCGGGGTAAAGGGCATAGGCGCAGTGCACGTAGGGGTCAATTTCCATATTGTCGATCATGAGCGCCATATTTAAGCTTTCCTGAAAACGCTTCAGTTGAGAGAGTAGCGCCTCACTAATGGCTTTATTAACGATCAGGCCATGGGTGCTGGCGCTGAGTGTGGCCACATAAAAACTCTCCTTGCTGTCCAATACTTCAATATTTTCCAGCAACTGAATTTCACTGTTAAGTTTTAATCCAAATGCTTCCAGGGCCTCGTTACTGATGTCGCGACCCAGGGTTTTGTCAATTTCATGTAAACGAGAAAGATGAAATAAAACCAGTGTGCAGGGTTTTTCCTTGCGCAGGTGCAGGTTCAGCCAACGTTCAAAGTAATTGCGATTAGGTAGCCCGGTAATATTGTGGTGGGTGGTGCTGTAGATAATATCCTCGTGTAATTTAGCGGTTTGCTTGCTGCCTTCGATAATAATCTGCTGAGCTTGTATGCGTTTAACCTTTTCGCTGTGTATGCGACGCGCCAAGGCAGCGGCAAATATTAATAACTCCAGGGCCGAGCCAATGAGTATCGAATGATTTATTAGCGGACTGAAGCCAATCAGGCCTATCTTGGATAAGAGGAACGTAACGATGCCAATGAATAAACACACCCAAGCGGCAATAAACAACCAGCCATCGGCATTTTTCTTGACGTTAAATAACCCAATAATAAAAATGGCAGGAATAATAATGAGCGCACCAAATACAGTAACCTGAATGGCCATGGTGAAAGTCATGGCAGAACTACTCAATAGCAATAAAAAGGGCAGCGTTATAAAGGTCAGCAGCCCCCAGCCTGATCTACTGAACGTCTTTATCTTTAAAAATAACAAATTGAATAGGGCGGTAAACGATATGGCCATATTGGAGAGCAGTAATTGAGACCAGTGGTGCAGCTCAGGGGCAGCAGGAAAGACGTATTCAAACAATATGGCATGCTGGCTGGTCATAAATAAAGCAAAGCTGGCGGCGTACAGGGAATAGGCTAGGTATACCTTTTCCTTTAGATATAGAAAAACCAGGAAATTAAAGGCGGCACTGCTGAGAATAAGCCCAAGATAAAAAAACAAGATGCTGGATTGCAGGCGATAATGCCCTTGAAAAGCGTCTGTACTCCATAGAATAAGCTCAGTCTGAATTGGGGCGCCGCTTCTTATTTTAACCAGGTAATTATGTTGCTGTCTGGCTTGCAGGTTGAGGGCGCTGATAAATCCAGGGTGTTTGAAGCTACGCTGTGTAAATGGCAGTCTATCTCCGCTGCGCATAATTAATGTGGGAAGCTGGTTGTCTGATACTTCATACAGGCTTACAAAATCAAGCAACGGATAGGTTACATCCAACAATCTGTGAACAGGTTCGGATTGAGGATTTAAAAGGCGAAACCTAATCCAAACGGTGGCCTGGGTATATCCAAGATTTATATTGCTGTGGTTTATGGTTTGCCAATCCCCCGAGCCTAAATGCTGAACACTGACGGCGTCATGCTGATGTGTAAAATCCATGAATATGTCAAATTCACCCACCATTTGCTTGCCGACAGGAAGTATATCTTGAGCCAGGCTTTGGGGGCTAATGAACAAAAATATGCATAAAAACAGTATACGCATGGGGCTGGAAGGGCTGCATGAAAGGTTTCATTAAGCATAGTCCACCTGAAATTATTGGCCAAAGCGTCGGTTAGGCCTATAATCCGCATTTTTAGCGCTTATCCCTGATTTTTAGGACACGACATGACCGTACGTACTCGAATTGCTCCTTCTCCAACTGGTGACCCCCATGTTGGTACGGCTTTTATCGCCTTGTTTAATTTGGCGTTTGCCCGTCAACATGGCGGTCAGTTTATCTTGCGCATCGAAGATACAGATCAGGTGCGCAGTAATGCCGAGTCTGAAAAAGCCATTTTTGACAGCCTAAGATGGTTGGGGCTGGACTGGGATGAAGGACCGGACGTGGGTGGCGATAAGGGGCCGTATCGCCAGAGTGAGCGCAGTGAGATTTACAGTGACCACATAGATATGTTGCTGGCTTCGGGCCATGCCTTTAAGTGCTACCGCACGGCAGCAGAGCTGGATGAATTAAGGGCAATCAAGAAGGAAGCCGGTGGTTTTTCGGCACTAAAATTCAGTGACCTGGAATTGCCTGAGGATGTGGTAAACAAGCGTGCGCTGGATGACGCACCTTATGTAGTTCGCCTGCATGTGCCAGAAGAGGGAGTTTGTACCTTCAAGGATATGTTGCGTGGTGACATAGACATGGATTGGAATATGGTTGATTGCCAGGTGCTCATGAAGTCGGACGGCATGCCCACCTATCACCTGGCCAACGTAGTGGATGACCATTTAATGGAAATCACTCATGTGATTCGTGGTGAGGAGTGGTTAAGTTCGGCTCCCAAACATCAGCTGCTTTACAAGTATTTTGGCTGGGATATGCCTGAATTGTGTCATATGCCTTTATTGCGTAACCCGGATAAGTCCAAACTTAGCAAACGTAAAAATCCTACTAGCATCATGTATTATCATCGCTCCGGTTTCATGCCTGAGGCCTTACTTAATTACTTGGGTCGAATGGGTTGGTCCATGCCAGATGAGTCCGAGAAGTTTAGTCGCGATGAAATGTTTAAAAACTTCGATATTCAACGTGTATCCCTGGGCGGGCCCATCTTCGATGTGGAAAAACTGTCCTGGTTAAACGGTCAATGGTTAAAAGAGCTCTCGGAGGAGGAGTTTATACAGCGCTTCATGGATTGGGGGGTGAATAAAGAGTTTTTGCAGCCAGTGATTTCTCATATTCAACCTCGCATCAGTACTTTTTCTGACGTAGTTCCCCTGGCCGGCTTCATGCTTAGCGGTCACCCAAAGATCAGCGATGCAGACTTTGCCCATAAGTCACTGGAGCAAGAGCAGATCGTTAAGGTGCTTCAGTTGGGTTTGTGGCAACTGGAAGCCATTCGCCATTGGGATAAAGAGAATATAGAGCAGCGTTTATTTGCATTAGCCAAGGTAATGGACGTGAAAATAAGAGACTTATTGTTCCCGTTCTTCGTGGCCATTGCGGGTACACCGGCTTCTTTCTCGGTTTTGGATTCTATGGCCATGATTGGTCCGGATTTAAGCCGTGCTCGCGTGCGTAACGCAGTGAATCTACTAGGCGGTGTCTCTAAGAAAGCCATGAAAAAACTTGAGAAAGAATACCGAGGTATCTCTCAAGAGATTGAGTCTGTTTTAAGTTAATTTGATAGAGATCTAAATGGCCATTTATCCAGTTGTACTGGCCGGGGGCAGTGGCTCCCGGCTATGGCCCATTTCCAGGTCAAATCACCCCAAGCAGTTTCTTGACTTACTGCAACAGGGGCAGACACTGCTACAGCAAAGTATTGAGCGGGCGCGTCTATGTTCAAATCAGGCTCCGCTTATTATTGCCAATGAACAGCACAGGTTTTTACTCAAGCAGCAACTAGCGCCCCTGGGTTTAAGTGACGAGTGTGTACTGCTGGAGCCGGAGGCGAAAAACACCGCTGCATCGGTATTAATTGCCTGTCTTCATGCCTTACAAAAAGATCCTGAGGCCAGGGTTTTTATCTTGCCCAGTGATCACTTTCTGCCCGATAGCCAATTATTTGCTCGAGTCATTAAGTCTGGTTTCGAAAAACTTACCTCAAGCGAGATTATTCTGTTGGCCATAGAGCCAGGTTACCCATCCACACAGTTTGGTTACCTTAATTTGGCTGCAGGGGAGGGTTTGCTCACTGAACTGGTGGCGTTTGTGGAGAAGCCGGACCTTAATACCGCGCAAAAATTTTTGGCATCAGATCATTACTTCTGGAATGCAGGCGTTGTATTGGCCCACGCCAGGCACTTGGTCAGCGCCTTTGAAAAATACCAGCCAGTTCTATACAACCATATATGTCACGCCTATCAATCCCGTAAAAAGTTCTATGACTTTACGTTGTTGGGGGCCGAAATGCGTGACGCTGCCAGTATTTCATTTGATTACGCAGTACTTGAGAAATCTGAAAATCTTAAGGCGTTAAAATACAGTGGTGACTGGGACGATTTAGGGAATTGGAAGTCATTGTTGTTACGACGTAAGCAATTGGGATTGCCAAGCGCCTTTACTAAGGGGGATAAAATCTCTTTGGTTAAGGGCGTGGATGATTTAGTAGTCGTTAATGATGATGATTTATTGCTGGTGGCCCATCAGGATTCCATACACGATTTAAATGCCATTACCGAATTACTGGTGGATGCGAAGCGCATGGATCTGTTAGCTGGTCTGGATGTTTGTCGCCCGTGGGGATCATTTAAGGTGTTGGCTCAGGGAGATAATTTTCTGGTGAAGCAGCTAAGTGTGCAACCCGGCGCCCAAATTTCATTACAAAGCCATAGTCATCGCAGTGAGCACTGGGTAGTGATCGCTGGTGAGGCAGTGGTGGAACTTGATGAAGTGAAAAGTGAGTTGACTCAAGGGCAGGCCATAACCATTAAATGCAATGAAAAGCACAGGCTCACCAATTCAACTTCAAAGCTATTGCAAATTATTGAAGTACAGACAGGCTCTTATTTGGATGAGAGCGACATTGTTCGATATGATGATATCTATGATCGCCATCTGGAAAAATAAAGAATGAGTGAAATGCTAAGTGAGCAAATAAAGCAAAAAGCGCAAAAAATTAAGCTATTGGTATTGGATGTGGATGGTGTTTTGACCGATGGCACTCTGGTTTATGGTCAGGACGGGGAGCTAGTGAAGCATTTTAATGTGAAGGATGGGGTCGGCATTAAGCTACTGCAAGCGTTCGATGTGGCAGTGGCCATCATCAGCGCTAAAGACTCTTTGCCATTGAAACGTCGCATTCAGGATTTGTCGATTAAACATGCCTATACCGGCTGCAAGGATAAATTGCTCGCTCTAAAAGAGCTGACCACCCATTTAGGCCTTCAGTTTGATCAGGTGGCCTATTGTGGTGATGACGTCATCGATCTCAAGGTCATGCAAAAGGTAGGTTTATCGCTAGCTCCGGCGGATGCCTATTCTATGGTTCGGGAGTATGCCCATGTTGTGACTCGCGCAGCGGGTGGCAAGGGCGTCGCCAGGGAGGTGGCCGATTTGATATTGGCCAGTCGCATGGATTTAAAACAAGCTTACATCAAGGCTATGTTGCCAGAATTCGAAGATAAACCGGTTTAAAAATTTCTATAGGTATTACCGTGTCCGATTACAAAATTGTTATTCCTGCTCGCTATGGCTCCAGTCGTTTACCTGGCAAGCCTCTCATTGATCTAGCCGGCAAACCCATGATTCAGCATGTATATGAGCGCGCTGTGGCCACAGGGGTTAAAGATATCGTCATTGCCACCGACGATGCTCGTATTATGGCGGCGGCCAAGGGCTTTGGCGCACCGGTTATGATGACCTCACCCAACCACGAAAATGGTACTGAGCGCATCGCTGAGGTGGCACGTGAAATGAACTGGCAGGACTCAGATGTAATTGTAAACCTGCAGGGTGATGAGCCACTCATTCCTCGAGAGTTAATTGAGCTAACTGCCCAGGGGTTATTGCAAAATCCGCAGGCTGGCATGTCCTCGTTATGTACTGCCATTACCCAGGCAAGTGATGCGTTTGACCCTAACGTGGTTAAAGCGGTATTGGATAACCAAGGTTTTGCCCTGTATTTCAGTCGCGCGCCAATCCCCTGGGATCGTGAACTCTACAAAGAGGGGCAAGCTAACATTACCCAGCAATCTGCCGTGTATCGACACATAGGCATGTATGGTTATCGGGTTTCTTTCTTAAAGCAGTATGAAGAGATGGAAATGACGGCTCTGGAGCAGGCCGAGTGCCTTGAACAGTTAAGGGCATTGAGTTATGGCGTGAAAATTCACATGTCCGTCATTGACCAACCCCCAGGTCATGGGGTTGATACCAGTGAGGATGTGAAGCGGGTTGAAGCGTTACTGAGCAACCTGGCTTAAATAAGCGTTAACTGGCTGGCACTATTCAAACGTTTGTTGCCACCTAACCAGGTGAGTACCGTGTGGTGGCGAATGGCCAGTAGCTCCAGTTTTTGCTGCTGATTGGCAGGCAGCAATGCGCGGGGCAGGGTGATCATTTGATATAAGTCGCTCATTATGGCCACTTCAATGGCCCCGGTGAGCTGCTCCAGGTTTTTAGGGTGCAGCATTAACACTCTTTGCCTGTCGCTGGCAGGCAGCTTTTTAATCTGCTGAGTTTGCAGGGCGTTAGGGGCTATCCATAACATCCAATAGTGAAGGGCTTGTTCTGTTTGACTCTTAAGTAGTGCGCTCATTGTAGGACCTGTTTAAATTATCTATAAGTACTGTATAGCTGTACAGTACTGGATGAAAAAACAGATGTAAAGTGGCGCACTGCTCAAAACATAGCCAGAAATCGCCAAATACCTTGAAATTCCACTAAAAATCGCTTGATTACCGCTGGCCGTATCAATAAAGTAGCCAATCCTGATTTTCACTAGCTTCTGTATCCGTGTGTGAGGCATTAATGCAAGTTTCCGTAGAAACATTAGCAGGCTTAGAACGTAAGCTTGTAATAGACATCCCAGCATCTGACGTAGAGCAAGAAATTGCCAAGCGTTTACAAGATGTATCCCGTACTGCCCGTATTGACGGCTTCCGTAAGGGTAAAATCCCCATGCGTGTCATCAAGCAGCGTTATGGTAAGGGCGTTCGCCAAGAAGTACTGGGCGAGCAAATGCAGCAAGGTTTTGTTAAAGCTGTTACCCAAGAGAAATTAAATCCTGCCGGCATGCCTAATGTGGTGCCTGTTGTAGATGAAGCTGGTAAAGACTTCCAGTTCTCAGCAACTTTCGAAATTTACCCTGAAGTAAAGATTGAAGGTCTGGATGCCATCGAAGTTGAACAGTTAAAAGCTGAAGTTAGCGACGCTGATATGGATACCATGGTAGACGTATTGCGTAAGCAGCAAGCCACCTTTACTGAAACTACCGATGCCGCTAAAGACGGCGACCGTGTAAAGCTTGATTTTGACGGTTACGTTGACGGCGAAGCTTTCGACGGCGGTAAAGCGGAAGATCATAGTTTGACTCTAGGCTCTAAGGCCATGATTCCTGGCTTTGAAGATCAGATTGTTGGCATGAAAGCGGGCGACGAGAGCACCATTAAAGTGACTTTCCCTGCAGATTACCAATCTGAAGAACTTAAAGGCAAAGATGCCGAGTTTAAAATCAAGGTAGGGTCGGTTGAAGTATCTGAATTGCCTGAGCTAAACGAAGAGTTTTTCAAGAAGTTTGGTGTTGAAGCCGACTCTGAAGACACTTTCCGCTCTGAGGTTCGTAAGAACATGGAGCGTGAGCTTAAGCAAGCGATCCAGCGTCAAAACAAAAACCAGGTATTGGACGGTTTGGTTAAGACCAACGAAATTGATGTGCCGACAGCCTTGGTTGACCAGGAAATTCAGCGCTTGCAAGAACAGGCTTTCCAGCAGTTTGGTGGCGGTCAAGAATTTAAGCCTGGCATGTTGCCACGTGAGCTTTTCTTAGAGCAAGCAGAGCGTCGTGTTAAATTAGGTCTATTGATCAATGCTTCTATTGAGCAGTTCGAAATTAAGGCAGACGACGCCAAAGTTGAAACTTTAATTGAAGAAATGGCCTCTACTTACCAGGATCCTGAGCAAGTTAAGGAATTCTACAAAGGTAATAAAGAGCAGCGTGCACAATTAGAAGCGCTTGCCCTTGAAGAACAGGTAGTTGACCTTATATTAGATAAGGCAAAAGTAAACGAAAAAGAAAGTAGTTATGAAGAAGTGATTAAGACGGCAAATAGCGCCCAA
>MAAD01000262.1 GCA_002162985.1 Bermanella sp. 47_1433_sub80_T6
GTTTCGCATCGAAGATGGCCTGTGCATAAGTGGCCCCTGTTTAAATCAGAAACTTAAAGAGGTGAATTTTGAAATTCACAATGAGCTGATTTATTTTATCCCTGAGAAAAGTGCGTAATTGAGCATTATTCCAAGGAAGATCACTGGGCTTTTTTATGCCTACGAATTAACAGCAACTGAAACATTCAATTAGTCACGGTTCCTACAGCGCTCTGCCGGCACCGACAACTGTTTAAGCAGGTACTCCCTAAAATCCTGCTCATAAGGTTGTTGGGCCAACGCCTTCTCCATGCATAACAACCAGGCATCCCGTTCGCTGCTACCTATGGCCAAATGACTATGGGCTGATGGAATTGAGATAGCGCCATATTTTTCTTTGTACAATCTGGGGCCGCCGGTCCAGGCTGATAAAAAGCGCGCCAGCTTGTCTTTGGATACCGCTAAATCCGGGTTATGCATTTCAAGCACGTGTTTGGCTTCTGGCAGGGTTTGCATAAAACCGTAAAAATCTTCCACTAATTTTATTAAGCCTTCAAACTGCCCTGCCGCTTGATAACTGGCATCATTAGTTCCGTATGGTGCATTCATAATTGCTTACTACTTTAAATTTATAAATATTGAGACAATTAGGCTTAGAGCTTGGGTAGTTTAATTTGAAAGTGTCTTTGGCATGGATGCCAAAGCCAAGCGCCCAGGGAGGGGTTCACAGCGCCTTCAAATTAAACTACCCGGGCTCAGCGCCAGCAGCTGAAAGTAAAAACGCCCTTACGGGCGTTTATTTATTTTGGTTTGTTATTTTCTTTGCCACGCCTAGTTTTCACTTTGCCGTGCTTGGCTTTACGAATATCGGCGGTTTGTTTCACTCTTTCCTTACGCTTGGACTTGTTGAAGATTCGATCTTCTTTGCGGTCACTAAACGGGTTATCGCCCGATTTAAATTCGAATCGAATCGGGGTTCCACTAATGCTTAGCACCTTACGGAAAGTATTGCCCAAGTAACGCTTATAGCTGTCTGGTAAGGAAGAAACCC
>MAAD01000232.1:0-5095 GCA_002162985.1 Bermanella sp. 47_1433_sub80_T6
TTCAACCACCACGTCATTGTCCAGGGTAAAGGCCCCTTCCTGAGCGGCAAAGCTGGCGTAACCAAATTCTATTTGGCGGGTTAAATACAAGGAATTATGGCTGTACATGAGCATGGAACCGCTGTCGTGACGCATCTTTAATAACGCCACCGAGCCAAACTCCATCTCGGGAATGTACATGGCAATGTTGCGCAGGGTCATTTCCGGAATATTAATAACGCTGGGGGTTAAACCCACTTTGGCGATAAACGCCAGGGTATCTTCGATGACCTGTTTGTTAGCCACCACCGCATAAATCATCTTCATGCGGCCCCGATAGGCATCGTCTGGCAATGGGAAGATGTCTAGCGCCGCCTCTTCGATGGGCATGCTAATTAAGTCTTTTAAACGCCACCGTACCGCCTCACGCAGCTCATCGCTCTCAACCTGAGGGGTTTCCAACAGTTGTAACTCGTATTGATCATCACCCAACACAAAATGGCAGTCGGTATTTTTAAGCTTGTGCCGTTGCAACCAGTCTTTCACATGGCCGGCTTGCTCCTCTGGCGGCAGATGCACAAACTCACACAGCTTTACCTGCATCTCGCCGTCCGTCATCACCCCGTAGCTAAGGGCCACTCCGGTTTCACAGCAAGCAAGACCCACCACCCCCTCGGGCTTAAGCTCTTTCTTTTTAAACCACCCCAATGGGCTTGATAACCACTTTTTCAGCTGACTGTCCCTAATCACCATGATTCCTGCTTAAAGGTTAGTTATGGATTAGGGGTTGCGCCATATTGTCTATTTAATGAACTGAAGTTTTCAGTTTATAGAGTGGTTTTCGGATATAATTGACACATATCTAACACCAAAATTGTGAAACCTGCCGGTAAGTACTAACCCCGGTAGGAGGCTGCTTGCAGGCGAAAATAATTAGCAGATATAAATAATCTGGCTGACACTGATCGCCTGCAAGCAGCCTCGTACAGGAGTGGGATTAAGGGTTATCCTTAATCAAACTCCAAATAAATCCCAACTTCTTCATCAGGAAATCGATTGCCCCATGTTACACGTCGTATTATTTGAGCCAGAAATCCCCCCCAATACCGGCAACATTATTAGGCTGTGTGCCAACACGGGTTTTAATTTGCACCTTATTGAACCATTAGGGTTTGATATGGATGAGAAAAAACTAAGGCGGGCCGGGCTGGATTACCATGAGGTGGAGCGCCTCACCATCCATAAAAACTGGCAGGCCTTCATGGACGCGGTGCAGCCCAAACGCTGTTATGCGCTCACCACTAAGGGTGTTAAAAATCATACTGAAGTGAAATTTGAAAAAGACGATGCCATCGTTATGGGGCCGGAAACCCGAGGTTTGCCCGATGAGATCTTGGATAGTTTGGAGCAGGATGAAAAAATTCGCATTCCCATGTTTGGCAACAGCCGCAGTTTAAACCTGTCTAATGCCACTGCCATTATTGTGTATGAAGCCTGGCGTCAGTTGGATTTTGAAGGGGCGGGTTAGCCGATTTATCGGGCACGGGGTGCCCTCGTACGATTGATATTAGACACAGCCTAGCTTTTGCTCCTGCAATTTTAGGATACCGCCCATCCCTGGGCATATGCGCTCTTTGCCATCCTTGGCACCGCGCTATACCGTTCGTCCTGAACGTAAAAAGCCGAGCTAGTTGCTCGGCTTTTTTGTGTCACAGATTCTTTTTACAAAGATTAGTGAGTCTGTTCGGCTTCTTCTTTCTCGGCCTGTGCTTTGGCTTGAGCCTGCTGCATGCTTTGTGCGTAGATAGCATCAAAGTTAACAGGGGCCAGCATAAGCGCTGGGAAGCTGCCTTTGGTTACTAGGGCGTCAATGGCTTCACGGGCATATGGGAACAACAGGTTAGGGCAGAATGCACCCAGAGTTTGGTGTAAAGCTGGGCCTTCCAAACCTTCAATTTTGAAGATGCCGCCCTGGTGAATTTCGGCCAAAAAGGCCGTGGCGTCTTCGTTTTTAGCGGTAACCGTTAGGGTTAATACCACTTCAAATACGTCGTCGGCGATTTTTTTGCTGGCGGTGTTCAGATCCATGTTGATCTGTGGCTTCCACGCCTGACGGAACACTTCAGGAGTGTTTGGGCTTTCAAACGACACGTCTTTAGTGAAAATACGCTGAATGCCAAACTGGCCTTTTTTGGCGTCGGTGGCTGGTGCTGCTGCTTCTGGGGCTGCTGTTTGATCTGTCATGGCTATGTTCTCTGTTCTTATTGTTGTGGCGATTATTTTTTAACAAGTGGTAAGTTATTACCGGACCATTCCATGATACCGCCGCCTAGGCGATACACTTCGGTGAAACCATTCTCTTTTAAGATCTTGGCTGCCGATGAGGCGGTCTGACCGGCCTTGCATACCACTATAACTGGGGACGCTTTATATTTTTCCAACTCTCCCAGACGATTATTTATCTGGGCATTGGGAATATTCATGGAATCGACCAGGTGGCCGCCTTTAAAATCGGCCTTGTCGCGGATATCCAGTACCAGGGCGTTTTCCTGGTTAATAAGGCGTGTGGCTTCGTGAGTACCCACTTTAGGACCGGCTTTGTGTGATCCATCCCAGGCCAGCAGGGCAAAACAACCTGCTAACAAGCCCACTAGGATCCAATGATTGGTCGCAAACTCAATAAACTGTTCCATAACACACCTTCAAAATTTAGGCTGGCAGTATACCCGATTTAGCGCACATCCCAAGGGGCAGATTGGTACCATGGCATCTCAGCCTGCAACCATGTAAAATCGCCGCATAATTGTTCATTACCACCTATAGTCAGGGCCTTATGTTGAATCAGCCAAAACCGGTAGCACTTATTATTCTTGACGGATTTGGCGTGCGTGAAGCCGCCTCTGACAACGCCATACACCATGCCAACACCCCCACCTGGGACCGCTTGGTAAACGACTACCCCACTAGCCAAATTGAAACATCCGGCGCCGCCGTGGGCCTGCCCGACGGGCAAATGGGCAACTCGGAAGTGGGCCACATGAACCTGGGTGCCGGGCGCATTGTGTATCAAAATTTCACCCGCATTAACAAATCCATTAGCGACGGCGATTTCTTTGAAAATCCGGCCCTAACCGCCGCCATCGACAAGGCCGTGGCTGCCAACAAAGCCGTACACCTGTTTGGCCTATTAAGCCCGGGCGGCGTACACAGCCACACCAACCATATTGAAGCGTTGGCCACTATGGCCAAACAGCGTGGCGCCAAGGCCATATACGTACACGGCATATTAGATGGCCGCGATGTACCGCCGCAAAGCGCGCAACCGTTTATTGAAAAAATGGAAGCCCATATGGCGTCTTTAGAGCTGGGCAACCAAGCCAAGCTTGCCACCTTGGTAGGCCGTTACTACGCCATGGACCGTGATAATCGCTGGGACCGAGTACAACTGGCCTATGACATGTACAGCCAGGGCACGTCTAAATACCAGGCCGCAAATGGCGTTGAAGGGTTATTGGCCTCGTATGAGCGCGAACAAAACGACGAATTTGTACAAGACATTATTTTGGGTGATGCCGTTAAGGTAGAAGACGGCGACAGCATTATCTTTGCTAACTTCCGCCCCGACCGTGCCCGCGAACTCACCCGCGCCTTTGTGGACGGTGACAGCTTTGGCCAGGACGGCAATGGTTTTGTGCGTCGCGCCAAAGCCAACTTAAGCGACTTTGTGATGCTTACCCAGTATGCCGCCAGTATCGATGCACCCACTGCCTTCCCACCGGCCCACATCAGCAATGACCTGGGTGAATATGTATCTAACCTGGGCAAAACCCAACTGCGCATCAGCGAAACCGAAAAATACGCCCACGTGACGTTTTTCTTCAGTGGCGGGCGCGAGGACATGTACCCAGGTGAAGAACGCATTTTGATTAACAGCCCGGATGTGGCCACCTACGATTTGCAGCCAGAAATGAGCGCCCCCGAGGTGACCGACCGCCTGGTACAGGCCATTGAAAATAAAGCCTTTGATTTAATTGTATGTAACTACGCCAACGGCGACATGGTAGGCCACACCGGCGTATTTGGTGCGGCGGTGAAAGCGGTAGAAACCTTGGATGTGTGCCTAAAGCGCATTACCGATGCCATTTTAAAAGTGGGCGGCGAATGCCTAATTACCGCCGACCACGGCAACTGCGAACAAATGCTGGACCCGGATGGCGGCCCCATGACTCAACACACAGTAGGCCCTGTGCCACTTATCCACGTGGGCCCACAGGGTAAAGCTGTCAACCTAAAAGAAGACGGTGCCCTGTGCGACATCGCCCCTACTTTGCTGGCCATGATGGGTGAAACACAGCCCACTGAAATGACCGGTAAAATTTTAACCGAGAGCAACGAGTGAAAAGCCTGCTAAACAAAACCAGCACCGCTCTTAGAGTGGCGCTGTGCATTTTGTTTATGGCCAGCGCCGGCACGCTGCATGCGGCCGACGCTACCCAGGGTGAACAACACCTTGAAAAGCTGCGCAACGACATCAACGAATTACAAAGCTACTTAAAACAAGTGCAAGGCAATCACCAGGACTTGGTGAAGGCATTGCGCGGCAGCGATAAAGACGTGGCCGAGATTAGTAAAAAAGTAGAAGCCTTACGCAGCGCCTTGCAGGAGGAGCGACAAAGGCTAAAAAAGCTACAGGCCGAGCAGCGGACGCTCAGCCAATCCCAGCAACAACAACAAAGCACCCTTAGAAATATTATTTTGGCCAGTTATAAACTGGGCCAACAACCTAAGTTAAAGCTGCTACTTAACCAGCAAGACGCCAGCCAATTATCGCGCAACATGCATTACCTGCAATATTTTAACGCCGCCCACCAAAGCCAAATTTTAAGTTACCGCGACACCTTACAAAAAGTAGATGTGTTAACCGCCAAAGTGGCCAGCCAAAAACAAAGCTTGCAAAACAAACTGGCCACGTTAAAAAGCAGCCACGAATTACTAAAAGACAAACAAAGCAAACAAAAAGCCAACGCCCGCGCTCTAAACCTTACGATTAATTCAAGCGATAAAAAATTAGCGCGCTTGCAACAAGACCGCCAACAACTCATGGCCGTGTTAGGCA
>MAAD01000232.1:5104-6521 GCA_002162985.1 Bermanella sp. 47_1433_sub80_T6
AAGTTTTTTTAAACTACGAACGCAGCCAGGAAAGCCGCCCGTTTAGATCGTTAAAAGGCAAACTGCCCAGCCCGTTTAATCATAAACCCAAAAAATTGTTTGGCCGCTTGCAAGATAACCACAAACAAAAATGGGCCGGCTGGACGTATGGTGGCCGCGCCGGATCACACGTGAAAGCCATTCATCATGGCCGGGTGGTGTTTAGTGATTGGTTAAGAGGCTTTGGGTTATTAACCATAGTGGATCATGGACAGGGTTATATGAGCTTGTATGCCCGTAACCAGGCTTTGTTAAAGTCGGTGGGAGATTGGGTTGAAACCGGTGAGGTAATTAGCAAGCTGGGCCGCAGTGGCGGTTATGATGAAGATGCTTTGTACTTTGAAATTCGTTACAAGGGTACCCCGCAAAATCCTAGGCGCTGGCTGAAGGGTTAGTACACCAACAGACTTTAGTTTATAGCCCCTTTAATGCTTTCTAACGGGCTTGTGGTACCTGCAAAGTGCTGGCCCAGCACATGAGTATAAATTTGTGTTGTGGCCACGTCGGTGTGCCCGAGTAATTCCTGCACGGTACGAATATCCCGACCATTTTCAAGAAGCTGTGTGGCAAAAGAATGCCGAAAGGTATGACAGCTTATCTTTTTTTGATTTAACCCTCCTGCCAATACTGCTTTTTTTAACGCTTTGCGAGGCACAGAGTCGTGTAGGTGATGCCGACAGGTAACGCCAGTTACCGGGTGCTGACAAATGGTGGTTGACGGAAATAAAAACATCCAAGCGGGCTGCCGGTAGGCGTTGGGGTATTTTTTACCCAGCATATGAGGCAACGAAGGACCCACGCCTTTTAGGTTATCTTGCTTTTGTAACGCTATGGCCGACTCAATGAGGTTTGTTAAAGATACCTCGAGGGACGGGCTTAATATGGTTTGTCTGTCTTTACCGCCCTTTCCATCGCGGACCGTTAAACTGCTTTTGCTTAGGTTTATATCCTGGACACGCAACCGCAAGCACTCCGTAATGCGCAACCCCGATCCATATAAAATAGAAAAGATGGTGTTATCGCGGCCAGTGAGGTGACTTAAAATCGTTTGAACCTCTATTGGGCTTAACACTATGGGTAGCCGCCTTTGCTTTTTAGCGTATTTAAAACCCAATTCCCCTAGTGGCCGTTTAAGAAATTGGTTATATAAAAAGGCGAGAGCATTTAATGCAGACTTTTGCGTATTAATGGCCACATTTCGAGAGTTAGCCAAATAGGAAAGATACGCCACCACATCCTGACTGGTTAAATTTATTGGGTGTTGCAGACCATGGTAGCGAATATAGTCTTTTACCCAATAGAGGTATATTTTCTCGGTTCGTAGGCTGTAGCCCCTCATACGTAGGTTTTGCCTGATCTGACTTATAAATTCACTTTT
>MAAD01000198.1 GCA_002162985.1 Bermanella sp. 47_1433_sub80_T6
CACGCTGGAATCCAGGGTGGCCAAACAAGTGATTAGCTTGATGAGAGAGAGTGTGCCGTGTGAGCTACTTGCTGCGGTTCACATGACAACGACAAGAATAATAATCATTCTCATTAATGTAGTCAAGAAACATTCTCATTTAATTTTAGGCAATTCGCGCCGATTGTCGGATCACTTGCTCATTAAGAGATTTAATGCGCCGCGACATGTTGTCCAGCAAGGTAATGGCGGTTTCTGGCTGGGCACGGATAAGGTCAACAAACTGGTTCTTGGGGATCGCCAGCAGCTGGCAATCCTGGCGCGCGGTGACCGTGGCGTTACGCTCTTCCCCGGTAAACACCGCCATGGCCCCAAATATTTCACCATTCAGCACTTCACCCACAGTGACGTTATTCACCGTCACGTCGGCACTGCCCGACATTAGCTGATATACCGTGTCGGCAATATCCCCCTCGCGGATGATCACATCTCCTTCGCTAATTTGTTGAAAGCCCTTGGGGGTCTGTACCTGAACCTGCACATGAAAATGGGCCAATACCTCTTGATACAAAGCTGCCAGGGTTAGCAAGTAATTACTCCACCTGTGCTGACGCATGGGGTCGCTATTCACAAACTGTACAAAGTGATCACGCTGAATGAGGTCGATCTCCACTGGTTCGTCCACTTTTAAGTCGGAATACGGCAGGCCAAATACCCGGCTCACCCCTACCAGGTCGCCGGCTTCGTAGCAGGCCACTTCCACACCCTTGCTGACGATGGTCACCACGCCACTGCGGATGCAACCCAGCTGTTCTGTGGCAAACAAGTCCAGTATTTGTGACTCGTTACTAAAGGTCTGGGACACAGACTCGGCTGAAAATCCTTCCATTAACCTTTCGCTCAAGGTTTGCAGGCGATCCAGCAGCTTCTCAACGGATTGAGGAATTTTTCCTAGAAAAAACATAATTGGTCACATTGCTCTGTTAACGTCTTTTTACCATATCAAACATGGATATATTGCGAACCTGTAGAAAG
>MAAD01000269.1 GCA_002162985.1 Bermanella sp. 47_1433_sub80_T6
TGGGATATCGACGGCCAAGCACAAGAAAAATCCTTATTCCAAATGATTAAAAACACCTATGAGTGTTTTAGTGAAAATATTCTATCGGCTTATAAAGACAACGCCTCGGTTATTCGTGGATCCGTTGCTGGTCGTTTTTTTCCCAACCCCGAATCTAAAGAATACAAGTACCATCAAGAGCAGATGGCTATCTTGATGAAGGTTGAAACCCATAACCACCCAACTGCCATCGCTCCATTCTCCGGTGCAGCTACCGGTTCTGGTGGTGAAATTCGTGATGAAGGTGCCACCGGTATTGGTTCTAAACCTAAAGCGGGTTTAACCGGTTTTACAGTTTCAGATTTAAAAATTCCTGGTTACGAGCAGCCTTGGGAAAGTGGTTATGGCAAGCCCGAGCGTATCGCCTCGGCGTTAGACATTATGTTAGAAGGCCCTATCGGTGGTGCGGCTTTTAACAACGAATTTGGTCGTCCTAACCTGTGTGGTTATTTTCGTACCTATGAGCAGCAAGCCGATGGTGAGGTGCGTGGTTATCACAAGCCCATCATGATTGCCGGAGGTTACGGTAATATTCGTGAAGAACACGTTCAGAAAAAAGAAATTCCAGTGGGCGGTAAGCTCATTGTTTTGGGTGGCCCTGCCATGCAGATTGGTTTGGGCGGCAGTGCGGCATCATCGGTGGATACCGGCGAGTCTAACGAAGATTTGGATTTTGCTTCCGTGCAACGTGGTAATCCTGAGATGGAACGTCGCTGTCAGGAAGTAATTGACCGTTGCTGGCAGATGGGTGAAGAAAACCCCATTGTTTTTATTCATGATGTGGGCGCAGGTGGTTTATCTAATGCCTTTCCCGAACTGGTAAACGATGCCGATCGTGGCGGCAAGTTTGAATTGCGTAACGTGCCCAATGATGAGCCGGGTATGAGCCCGTTGGCTATTTGGTGTAACGAATCTCAAGAGCGTTATGTGTTGTCTGTGGCGCCAGAAAACTTGGCACAATTTGAAGAAATTTGTAATCGCGAACGTTGCCCGTTTGCGGTAATCGGCGAAGCCACCGAAGAAAAACACCTGACGGTGAGCGACAGCCACTTCGGTGATAAGCCGGTGGATTTACCCTTGCAAGTTTTACTGGGTAAAGCCCCACGCATGCACCGTGATGTGAAGAGTTTTGATCTGGACTTACCCGCGGTTAATCTTGACGGCATCGAATTAAAAGATGCGGCACAACGTGTTTTGCAGTTGCCAAGTGTCGGCAGTAAAAGTTTCCTGATTACCATAGGTGACCGTTCCATTACCGGTACCGTGGCTCGCGATCAGTTTGTGGGCCCTTGGCAAGTGCCTGTGGCCGACGTAGCGGTAACCACCGCGTCTTACGATGGTTTAAATGGCGAAGCCATGGCCATGGGTGAGCGTACTCCGGCTGCACTCATTAGCGCTCCGGCTTCAGGCCGCATGGCGGTGGGTGAAGTGGTGACCAATATCGCCGCCGCCAACATTGAAAAATTGGAAAACGTTAAATTGTCTGCCAACTGGATGGTTGCCGCCGGCCACCCGGGTGAAGACGATAAACTTTACCAAACCGTTAAAGCGGTTGGGATGGAGTTGTGCCCAGAGCTGGGTTTAACCATCCCGGTGGGTAAAGATTCCATGTCCATGAAAACCAAATG
This sequence comes from Bermanella sp. 47_1433_sub80_T6, assembly GCA_002162985.1. GTDB lineage: Bacteria > Pseudomonadota > Gammaproteobacteria > Pseudomonadales > Oceanobacteraceae > Bermanella. The sequence goes on from MAAD01000269.1 coordinate 1,668, forward strand.
GGCAGAACGTACCGACGCAGGCACGGATGAAGAAAAAACAGTGACCTCGCCCATGTCCTTGGTGGTAACCGGTTTTGCCCCAGTGGTGAATGCCGCTAAAACATTAACCCCGCAGTTACGTGGCGATGATGAAGACACCGACTTACTATTGATTGATTTAGGCCGTGGCAAAAACCGTTTAGGGGCGTCTGCCTTTACACAGGTATTTGCTCAGTTGGGCAATGAGACTCCGGATGTGGACGATGCCGAAGACCTAAAGGCATTCTTTGCGGTGATTCAGGGTTTAAACCAGGACGATATTTTATTGGCCTATCACGATCGCTCTGACGGTGGTTTGTGGGCAACCCTTACCGAGATGAGTTTTGCCGGTCACTTAGGGTTGGATATCAATCTGGATGCCATCGCCAAGAATGAAGCGGATGTGTTACCGGCCTTGTTTGCCGAAGAATTGGGCGCGGTGATTCAAATTCGTAAAACCGATACCGATTTTGTGATGATGCAACTGGAGGCCGCAGGGCTTGATGATTGCACTCATGTGATCGCCAATATCAACAGTCGAGACAGCATTAGCGTTACCCTCGATGGTGTTGAGCTACTCAATGAAACCCGCATCGATTTACAGCGTTTATGGGCACGAACCTCTTATGAAATTCAGGCCCTGCGTGACAACGTCGATTGTGCCAAACAAGAATTTGATAATCTGTTGGATGCCGACGATCCGGGTTTGCATGCCGAGTTGTCTTTTGATGTGAATGATAACGTTGCCGCTGCATTTAGCGACAGCAATCGCCCTAAGGTGGCGATCTTGCGCGAGCAGGGTGTAAACGGTCAGATTGAAATGGCCGCCGCGTTCGACAAAGCCGGCTTCAGCACGCAGGACGTTCACATGAGTGATGTCTTGTCGGGTCGCGTCACGCTTGACGGTTTCCGCGGACTAGTGGCTTGTGGTGGTTTCTCGTACGGTGACGTTCTGGGTGCCGGTGAAGGTTGGGCCAAGTCCATCTTATTTAATGACATCGCCCGCGAGCAATTTAAAAACTTCTTCGAGCGTGAAGATACATTTGCACTGGGTGTTTGTAACGGTTGTCAGATGTTATCTAACTTGCACGAGCTGATTCCAGGCGCGCAAAACTGGCCGCACTTTGTGCGCAACCAGTCGGAGCAGTTTGAAGCCCGTGTGGCCATGGTTGAAGTACAAAGCAGTGACTCTATCTTGCTGAAAGGCATGGAAGGATCACGCATGCCAATCGCCATCGCGCACGGCGAAGGCCATGCCGAATTTGCTAACGAAGCCGATTTGGAAGCGGTTAACAAAAATGCCAATATAGCATTACGTTTTGTCGATAACTTTGGTTTAACCACCGAAGCGTACCCGGCCAATCCTAATGGCTCGACTCAGGGCATTACCGGCTTAACCGCTGCCAATGGCCGAGTGACCATTATGATGCCGCATCCGGAACGTGTATTCCGTGCCGTGCAAAACAGTCATTGCCCTGATGAGTGGAATGAAGATGGCGCCTGGATGCGTATGTTCAGAAACGCCCGTGTGTGGTGTGACTAATTGTTGGTTTGTTGAGTAATAAAAAAGGGCTGTTTTCAGCCCTTTTTTTATGCCCAGGGAAGGGCTGTATCCTGATTCTGTCTGGAACAGAAATCAGGGTATGTCCAGGAACGGACGCGGCTTTAACTAAAAAGTTTAAAATGCAGGAACAGTTTTTAAATGCTAACACCGCATAATTATTTACCCAGGCCTTTAGCCATATTCATAATGGTGTTGTGCGCCACGCTATTTGCTGGCAATCACATTGCCGCCCGCTTTGCATTTGATGATGGTACCGGCTTACTGTTGGCGGTACTGGCTCGCTCTGGGGGAGCATTACTCATAATGTTGCTGATTGCCTTCATAGGTCGAGCAACGTTTAAAATTCCCAAGCCCTTGGTGAAATTTCAAATTGCGGTGGGGGTGTTAATCGCCCTACAAAGTTTGTGTTTGTATTCTGCCATCACCCGCATTCCGGTGGCCATGGCGCTCTTGCTGGTGAATACCTGGCCCATGATGTTTATCCTTGCCAGCTGGGCATTAGGTAAACGCCAGCCCAATATTAAGACCTTTATATTATTAATGACCATTCTATTTGGTTTGGTATTAGTACTGGATCTTAGCGCGGCGTTTGATATGGAAGATGTAAACGGCGACGCCCTGCTGGGGATTGTGCTCGCCAGCATGGCGGCGGTTTTTTTAACGATTACCATGTGGCTTACTCAGTATCATTTGGCTCCCGTTGCCGGTTCGGTGCGCAGCAGTTATACCATGTTAGTGGTGATCATCATCATGGGCATCATAGGCTTGTCTGAGGTGGTACCTGGGGGATTGGATTTACCCCAATCCAGTGTTGGCTGGTTGGGCTTAGCTGGCTTGGCTGTGATGTATGGCATAGCCTTTACCCTGTTATTTGTACTGGCTCCCCGGCTTGATATGGCCAGTAACTCCCCCATGCTCAATAGTGAACCTGTGGCGGCATTATTTTTAGCTTATGCTTTGTTGGGGCAGTTATTAAATGAAGTACAGTTGGTGGGTGGTGTCATTGTGGTAGTGGGCATAGTATCCCTGGGCTTTATGGACCGCTAGAGGCCTAGGTGATTACTCCGGAGGGTTTAATTACGGTTACTCCGTGCTTGGAAGCAAGCCCAGTAAGTGCTAGATTAATCACACTATTCAACTAGGCGAGTTAACTCCTTGTCCATTCAATTTATCAATAAATGTTTACAGGGCTTGGCCTGCGTAAGCTTCGTGGGTGCTAAAGCCTATGCCTTCATGACGGCCACCCTGTGGACCATCATGTTCTCTACTTTCTGGTAATAACTCCTCTCCTTTTATTTTTCTATTCTGTTCGTTTTTATAGTTGTGTCTCCTTGTGCTAATTATTAGACCTGCGGGCGCCGTATTCCTGAATTTTGGAGTTAGGTATGAAAGTTTTTCAAGAAACTAATGGCCAGCATGTGGATTCCTATTACGCTGCTAGCGCCAATGAAACCACCAGTTACCCGCAGTTGAACACAGATATTGAGGCGGATGTTTGCATTGTTGGCGCCGGTTTTTCTGGGCTGTCCACCGCCATCGAGCTGGCCGAAAACGGCTTTAAGGTAGTAGTTATAGAAGCGGTAAAAGTGGGTTGGGCTGCCTCCGGGCGCAATGGCGGTCAAATTTTAGGTGGCTGGAAAACTGGCTACGACGAGATGGAAAAATCATGGGGGCTGGATGCGGCAAATATGTTTGTAGCGCTCAGTGAAGAGGGCAAAAACATTATTTACCAGCGTGCTCGTAAATACAGTATCGATGCAGACATTAAAAAAGGCTTTTTCCTGGCGGCCATGAATCAAAGTCACATGAGGGATTTACACCACTACGCTACCGATATGAATAAATGGGCTTATCCCCATGAAACCCAAATAGTAAGTCAGCAGGACATGAAGCAACACATAGACAGCGATGCCTATGTGGGCGGCATGTACGACATGGGCAAGGGGCATTTTCACCCGCTTAATTTTGTTTTGGGAGAAGCTCGAGCGGCCAGTGGTCTGGGAGTGAAGGTGTTTGAAAGCAGTCCAGTAGTTAAAATATCGGGCGGTGACGAACCTACTGTTTTTACAAGGCACGGCAAGGTAAAAGCCAAGCAAGTGGTGTTGGCCGGTAACTGTTACCTTGGCAATGTGGCGCCTGCCTTGGAAAAGAAAATCATGCCGGCCAGTACCTTTGTTATCGCCACCGAGCCATTAGGGGAGGTGCGCGCCAAAAAGTTGCTTCCTCGGAACATGGCAGTATGCGATATGCGCCATATCCTGGACTACTATCGATTATCTGCCGACAACCGCTTACTGTTTGGAGGTAAAACCATTTACAGTGGCGCGAACCCAAAGAGCATAAAAAGTGCCATGCAAAAAGACATGTTAAAAGTGTTTCCGCAGCTGGCTGATTTAAAAATTGATTATGCATGGGGAGGCCATATCGATTTAGCCGTGAATCGCATGCCCCATTTAGGTGAGTACGCCGACAATGTATTTTATATGCAGGGTTTTTCCGGTTACGGGGTAGTGCCCACGCATATAGCGGGCCGGGTAATGGCGGAAAAAATCATGGGCAAGAGTGAGCGTTATGACGTCTGGAGTAACGTAAAACATCACAGCTTTCCTGGCGGTACCTTATTGCGCAAACCCGGATTTTTACTAGGGTCAAATTTCTTTCGTTTAAGGGATATGTGGGCGGCTATTCGTCCGTGATATAGCGAATAGCTTGGATTTGTTGTCGGGACTAGATCGATTAAATCCCGGCAATAGAACATTAAAAACTGATACATCTTGTTACTTATTTTTTCTACACAGTGCTCATACTAATTCCAGGACATGCAGTTTAATTACTCATTCACAAAGGATTATTATGAAAGCAACTATCACGCTCCTCTTGTTCACGGCGCTCCTGTTAGGGGGGTGTGCGTCAAACCACCTGGGTTCTTATGCCCAATTTGAACCCGCAAACGGTGCGGCGTCGCCTCTACAAATCAGTGCTCGATTCAATCAGCGAGCCTGCAGTGACTATTTTGCTTATATTGATATCTCTATTCATAACCCCAGTGGCACATGGCAAAAGGTCACCGACATCCAATTTAACTTTCCGTTTTCAAAAAATAAGCAATTCAGTGTGATGGAGGGGGACAGATTAAAAAATTGGGCCGACTCCGAAAGGCGTCGCAGGGCGCGCAGTGAATATAATTCTGGGTTGGCGAGCCTCGCAGTATCGGTCATAGGGTTGGGGCTCATGACCTCTGATAGTAAA
>MAAD01000106.1 GCA_002162985.1 Bermanella sp. 47_1433_sub80_T6
TGGGCTGAAATTGAAGTGAAGCGCAGTCGCTTTATCGCCTATGCCCAGCACTGTAAAGGCAGTGCCGCAGCAAAGCGCTTCATTCAACAGCTTAAAGATAAATACCCGGATGCCCGCCACCATTGTCACGCCTTTATCGGCGACGCTCCCAACAACAGCAATTTTTACGGATTCAGCGATGATGGCGAGCCTAGTGGCACCGCAGGCATGCCAATTTTTACCCACTTAAAACACAGCGGCCTTGGTGAAATTATCATCGTGGTGGTGCGTTATTTTGGTGGCACAAAATTGGGCACAGGGGGATTAGCCAGGGCATATGGCGACGCGGCAAAAAGCGTTTTATTGAAATTAAAAACTCAAGAATTTATCGCTATGGAGGAACTAAACTTAAAAATGTCATTTGCCCTTGAGGCAGAGGTCAGAAAAAAAGTAATGGCAATAGGTGGCCGCATTAAGAGCGTTGAATACAACCAACTGGTAAACCTGTTGATTGAAAAACCCAAGCAAGAAACACTGAACCTGCCTTACTCTGTTGAACTAATACCTGAATCAACAATATAACGCGCTATGTGGCGATAGCCATCCGGGATCATGCCGCAAAACCCCATATAGACTTCAAATTCTTCCTGAGAAACACGTCGAATACTTTGTACTTTTGCAGAGGTTTCCAGCTGAAGCACCTCACCACTGGCAAAACCTAACTCTATGGTTAACAGCAAGGTTTGAAACCTGGGTCGCGCCTCGGTGTGACTTTTGCTGTGCAGCTGGGCAATATGAGCTTGAGAGCAAATAGCGCATACACCACGGGGGGAGATTTGACTCCCTAACAGGTCAACAACCTTAGCTCCATCCTCAGCGATAGCATCTACTTTTAGATACTGCTCCACCGCCAAATTCTCTTTCGCATTCATGATCATTTACTTCGATTAATGAATTTCTTCATTATATTAATAACCCAAATAGATTAATTATCAATCAATTCATGGGGTTTTTAACAAAAGTGATACACAGTTGGCATACTTTTTACTTAGCTACACATAGAAACACGCCCAAATTCGGTACCTATGTATTACTGTCAGATAACAGAATCGATAAAAGTAAAAACGAAGGTGATTGAAAACACTGACAATACATTCCAGATACCCTTAAGAAGCCATTGAAATTAAGTCATTTAGTTAAAGCACCCGATTTACATGTTTATGCTCCCGGCATGAAGAATTACCTAGCTCACACCAGGATTAACCCGCTAACCCCTCCATACCTATAAAAAGCCAATTTAAATCCATAAAAAAAGCCCATAAAACGAGGTTTTATGGGCTTTTTTTGACATCTGCTAATTTAGCCAAAGTCATCTAACATGATGTTTTCAGGTTCAACACCTAAATCCAATAGCATGTTAGTTACTGCCTGGTTCATGATTGGTGGCCCACACATGTAGAACTCACAATCTTCAGGTGCAGGGTGCTTGCTCAGGTATTCTTCAAGCAATACGTTGTGAATGAAGCCGGTCATCCCTTCCCAGTTATCTTCTGGTTGCGGATCAGACATGGCCACATTCCAGCTGAAGTTTTCAAATTCAGCTGCCAGCGTATCGTAGTCTTCTTTATAGAACAGCTCACGCAATGAACGAGCGCCATACCAGAAGCTAATCTTACGGGTAGACTTCAAACGCTTAAGCTGATCGAAGATGTGTGAACGCATGGGAGCCATACCGGCACCACCACCAATAAACACCATTTCAGCTTCGGTTTCCTTGGCAAAGAACTCACCAAATGGGCCGTATACGGTTACCTTGTCACCCGGCTTCATATCAAATACATAGGAAGACATGATGCCCGGGTTAATACCCTCGGTACGTGGTGGCGGCGTCGCAATACGAATATTAAACTTCACCACACCCTGCTCTTCCGGGTAGTTAGCCATAGAATAAGCACGAATCACGGTTTCTTTGTTAACCGCTTTAAGATCGAAGAACTTAAAGTGTTTCCAGTCACCACGATACTCTTCTTCGATATCGAAGCTGGAAAAATCGATTTCGTAAGGAGGGCATTCCAACTGCACATAACCACCGGCACGGAAATCTACATTTTCCCCTTCAGGTAACTTAAGCGTTAGCTCTTTGATGAAGGTAGCCACGTTAGGGTTAGATTCAACCGTACACTCCCACTTCTTAACACCAAATACTTCGTCTTCCACTTCGATCTTCATGTCCTGCTTCACAGGCACCTGACAAGACAAACGCCAGCCGTCACGGGCATCACGTTTAGTGAAGTGAGATTCTTCTGTTGGCAGCATGGAACCACCACCATCAAACACCTGACACTTACACTGCGCACACGTACCACCACCACCACAGGCAGAGGACAAGAACACACCGTTGTTTGCCAAAGTTTGCAGCAACTTATCACCAGCCGCTGCGGTAATGGTTTTAGTGGGGTCACCATTGATTTCAATGCTTACCGCACCACTGCTCACCAACTGGGCACGAGCACCCAAGATGATCGCTACAAGGGCCAGTACCATGCCGGTAAACATGACAACGCCCAGGATAATTTCTGTATATTCAGCCATTTTTTGTCACGTCCTTACAGTGATACGCCAGAGAATGACATAAAGCCCAAAGACATTAGTCCCACCGTCATAAAGGTGATTCCCAGTCCTTCGAGGCCCTTTGGCACATCGCTATATTTAAGTTTTTCACGAATACCCGCCAATGCTGCGATGGCTAACGCCCAGCCAACACCTGCACCTATGCCGTACACCACAGACTCGCCAAAGTCGTAATCACGCTCAACCATGAATAAAGAGGCACCCATGATGGCGCAGTTAACGGTAATCAAGGGTAAAAACACACCCAGCGCGTTATAAAGCGCCGGCACATATTTATCCAATACCATTTCCAAAATTTGCACCATGGCGGCGATAACGCCGATGTAGCTTAAAAGACCCAAGAAGCTAAGGTCTACGTTCGGATAACCGGCCCAAGCCAGCGCACCGTCCTTCAGCAGGTAAACAAAGATCAAGTTGTTAATGGGTACAGTGATGGCCTGCACCACAATAACCGCCACACCCAGGCCAATGGCCGTCTGGACTTTTTTAGATATCGCCAGGAAAGTACACATGCCCAAGAAGAAGGCCAGGGCCATGTTCTCGATGAATACCGCTTTCACAAACAGAGAAATATAATGTTCCATTAGTGAGCTCCCGAGTTTTCAGTATTTGGCGAGATAACAAAATCCGGCTTCTCAACTTGCTCTGGCATGTAGGTACGCAATGCCCAGATGAACAAACCAATAATGAAGAAAGCGCTTGGGGGCAATAACAACATACCGTTGCTGTAGTACCAGCCGCCATTGGTCACCAGAGGTAATATTTCAAAGCCCATTAATGAACCCGAACCCAACAGTTCACGGAACACGGCTACGAAAATCAACACCACCGAGTAACCCAAACCGTTACCAATACCATCGAAGAAACTTAATACCGGCGGGTTTTTCATGGCGAAAGCTTCGGCACGTCCCATCACGATACAGTTAGTGATGATCAAGCCAACAAATACCGACAGAGACTTACTTACGTCATAGGCAAAGGCTTTTAGGAACTGATCCACCACAATTACCAAAGAGGCAATAATGGTCATCTGCACGATAATACGAATATTACCGGGAATGTGATTACGAATTAACGCAATAAAAAAGCCTGAGGTTGCAGTTACCAACGTTAGCGCCACACACATAACCAGAGTTACGTTTAAGCTGGTGGTTACCGCCAAGGCTGAACACACACCAAGAATTTGCACCGCAATTGGGTTATTGCTCAGCAGTGGCTGAGTGAGTACTTCTTTAATTGTAGTCGACATGTTAAACCCCCTGCCCTTTGATTCCGTTTAAGAAACCGGCAAAACCTTTTTCACCCAACCAGAAACGCACCAGGTTACTAACACCTTTACTGGTGAGAGTTGCGCCTGACAAGCCATCCACTTGGTTGGCTTCTTTTTTACTGCCAGCAATCACATGACCCTTGATAACATCAATGGCGATACTGCCAGATGCATCATGAATTTTTTTACCAACCCACAGCGCTTTCCAAGAAGGATTATCTACCTCGCCACCTAACCCAGGGGTTTCGGTATGAGAATAAAAACCAAGACCTGCGATGGTTTCGGCATCCCCTTGTAAGGCTATGAAACCATACAAGGTAGACCACAAACCATAACCATGAACAGGCAGAATAATCTTATCCAGGGCACCATCTTCTTCAATGAGGAACACGGCGGCAAATTTTTCTAAACGCTTGATACTGGCAGGATCTTCTTTACCCGACAGCTTTGCACTGTAACCTGAATCTTTGGCCAGGCGACGCTGGTCAAAGGTAGCCAGCGGATAACCCGCAGCCGCCAATTCAGACAATTCAACATCTGTGGCATAAACGCCAGTCTCAAGATTAACAATGCGAGTGGTTACTTGCTCAAACTGTTCAGCAATGCTTTTGCCTTCCACCAACAATCCAGCAGCAGACAAAATGTTTTTCTTTTTGTCTTCAAGCTTGTTTTTTACTTGCAAGGGTTTCAAAGAAACCGCCGCACCCGATACAAATATTGAGCACACTAGGCACAACAATACCGCAACTAAAATGGTTCTTTGAATGCTATCGTTATTAGCCGACATTACGAGCCATCCTCCGTTTAATATTTGCTTGAACAACAAAATGGTCAATTAATGGCGCAAACAAGTTCGCAAACAAAATAGCCAACATCATGCCTTCAGGGAAAGCGGGGTTAATCACACGGATCATCACCACCATCAAACCAATCAAAGCACCAAAATAAAATTTACCTAAATTGGTCATGGAAGCAGACACCGGATCGGTTGCCATAAACACCATACCAAAGGCGAAACCACCTACGACTAAGTGCCAGTACCAAGGCATGGCGAACATAGCGTTGGTGTCTGAACCGATTAAGTTAAATAGTAAAGACAGTGACACCATGCCAAACATCACACCAGCAACGATGCGCCAAGACGCGATGCCCATGATCATTAATATCGCACCACCAAGGAAAACAGCGATGGTACTGGTTTCACCGATAGAGCCAGGAATAGTACCGGCAAAGGCATCAAACCAAGTCACGCCAAATTCCATAACAGCCTCAACACCACCTGTTGCGGCCAAACCTAATGGAGTAGCACCCGAGAAACCGTCAACTGCGGTCCATACGGCATCACCGGAGATTTGTGCAGGGTAAGCGAAGAATAAAAATGCACGACCGGCAAGGGCCGGGTTAAGGAAGTTTTTACCGGTTCCGCCAAAGACTTCTTTACCAATTACCACACCGAAGCTAATACCCAAGGCTACTTGCCATAAAGGAATATCCGGCGGACAAATTAGGGCAAACAAGATTGAAGTTACAAAGAACCCTTCGTTAACTTCATGGCCACGCACCGACGCAAATAATACTTCCCAAATACCGCCCACAATGAAGGTCACGGCATAAATAGGTAAGAAGTAACTGGCACCAAATACCAGGTTATCCCAAAGGCTGCCGGCATCATGACCAGCCAACAAAGAAATTAAGCTACCGTGCCAGTCATCTACAGATGTTACACCCATGCTTTCCATGGCGGTATTGGCTTGAAAACCCAGGTTCCACATGCCAAAAAACATGGCAGGGAAAGCACATAACCAAACGGTGATCATGATGCGCTTCAGGTCGATACCGTCACGCACGTGAGCACTGTTATTGGTAACCGATGGTGGAGAATACAAGCCAGTATCAATCGCTTCATAAAGTGGATACCACTTTTCGAAACGGCCACCTTTAGTAAAGTGAGGCTCTAAACTTTCGATATATGATTTTAAGCCCATGATTATGCCTCTTTCTCTATGCGTTCTAGATTATTACGCAAAATAGGACCGTACTCGTATTTACCAGGGCAAACATAAGTACACAAAGCCAAATCTTCTTCATCCAGCTCTAATGCGCCCAGATTGATGGCAATGTCCATATCTTCAACGATTAATGCACGTAACAATTGAGTTGGAAGAATATCCAGCGGCATAATTTTTTCGTAGCCACCCAGCGGCACCATGGCGCGCTCACTACCATTAGTAGTGGTGGTGAAATCAAATAATTTATTAGGCATTAACTTGGACAAGTAAATACGCATCACAGAGTGACGTTCGATTCCCGGCGAGAAGTAATGCAGCAATTCACGCTCACGACCTTCTTCGATAACCGTAACCTGATTGGCATAGCTGCCTAAATAGGCCTGACTACCCGCTGCGGTACGACCACCCAACACCGAACCTGAAATCACACGGTTCTCACCGGCTTTTAATTCGTTATTGGTTAGTGCGTTCAAATCGGCACCCACACAGGTAGAAACTAAACGAGGTTTGTTTACCTGAGGTCCGGCTAATGAAACAACACGATCGGTATTAATTTTACCGGTAGTAAACAACTGGCCAAAGGCGATCACATCTTGATAACCCACGTGCCAAACTACTTTATCGCCACCCACAGGATCCAGGAAATGAATCTGAGTACCCACTAAACCTGCTGGGTGTGGTCCGCTCACGTCAACCGCTTGCACGCCGGCAACCGGAATACCGCTGTTAGGTGCACGACTTACAAATACTTTATCGCTTAAACAACCCAAAACCGCCAAACCATTAGCAAACGCTTCTTTGTTTTGCGCAATCACCACTTCAGGGTCGGCCGCCAAAGGATGGGTATCCAATGCAGAAACAAATATTGAGCTGGGTTTGCTACCGGGTGCAGGTACTTTAGAAAACGGACGAGTGCGAATGGCCGTCCAGGCACCAGATTGAATCAACTGTTCCTGAACTTGCTCTTTTGTTAAAGCAGAAAGCTCAGCAGCCGAGAATGATTTGAAAGTCTCTTCATCATTCCCTTCAACGTCAATCACTATGGATTCAAATACACGACGCGCCCCACGATTGATTTCTTTTACGACGCCGGATGCCGGCGAGGTAAAGAAAATACCGTCGGTTTTTTTGTCGCCAAAGAGGGCTTGCCCCTTTTTAACTTTATCACCCACCTGAACTAACATGGTGGGTTTCATACCCTTAAAGTCAGAACCTACCAATGCAACCTTGGAAACCTCATTACCTTTGGTAATGCTTTGCTCAGGTTTCCCGGAAATTGGCAGATCAAGACCCTTTTTGATTTTGATCATATGCTTGCCTAATCACAGTTCAAAAAATATCTTAACGCTTGCGTAACCATTTACGACGCGTTTTTGCTTATTTTTCAGACAGTTACGAAATTCACACAACTGTCCTTATAAAATCTGGGCGGTAGTATAGACACACCGCCATTAGGTAGCCAGCTCTAAGTTTCCTTCTACCCACATGTATCCAAAATAAGTATAGACAGAACCTTAATAACTGCCTGTTTTTTAAACACACCATAAAAGCACTCCTAAATTAGCAGGAGAAGGCATTCATTTATTGGGTAAATCATCGCTAGAAAAGACAACCTCGAACACAGATCAAAACCTGCTCTGCACTTTTAATATACAACCCCACCCATGAACACACCCTTCGAATTGCTCCTGCATTCTCAGGATACCGCCCATCCATGAACACACCCTTCGAATTGCTCCTGCATTCTCAGGATACCGCCCATCCCTGGGCATAAAAAAAGCCGCTAATTAGCGGCTTTTTAATTCTTTATTTAACCAGTGGATACACTGGGTAATCAACACCGCATAATTGCTCTGCGATGCGAACCACCTGACAGCTGTAGCCGTATTCGTTATCGTACCAAACGTAAACGTTAACACGATTGTCACTTACGATAGTGGCCTCTCCATCCACAATACCTGCACAGCGATTACCAACAAAGTCACTGGAAACCACTTCAGGACTTTTCACATAATCAATTTGCTTATGTAAAGCCGAGTGCAATGAAGCGTCACGCAAGAAAGTGTTCAAGTCATCTTTCTCAACACCCTTCTTCAACGTTAACGACAAAATAGCCATAGAAACGTTCGGTGTCGGAACACGAATGGCATTACCGGTTAACTTGCCCGCCAATTCAGGCAGCGCTTTGGCAACCGCCTTAGCAGCACCAGTTTCGGTGATAACCATGTTTAATGCAGCCGCACGGCCACGACGGTCGCCCGCATGGTAATTATCAATCAGGTTTTGATCATTAGTGTAAGAGTGAACCGTTTCAACGTGGCCACACTCTACACCGTATTCATCATTTAATGCTTTAAGCACTGGCGTGATGGCGTTAGTGGTACAAGAAGCGGCTGAGATTATGGTGTCACTGTCTTTAATATCAGACTGGTTAACGCCATATACGATGTTCTTCAAATCACCCTTACCAGGCGCGGTCAGCAATACACGCTTAATGCCATTACAGTTGGCGTGCTGGCTAAGACCATCTTCATCACGCCACACACCTGTATTGTCGATCAAAAGCGCATCTTTAATGCCGTATTGCGTGTAATCAATTTCGCTTGGGTTATTGGCGTAAATGATCTTAATATAGGTGCCGTTAGCGATTAGAGCGTTATTCTCTTCGTCAACCTGAATGGTACCCTTGAAAGATCCATGGATAGAGTCACGACGCAACAAGCTTGCACGTTTAACCAGGTCATCACCCTTGGCTTTACGAACCACAATGGCACGTAAACGCATGCCCTGACCGCCACCGGCCTTTTCAATCATGATGCGCGCCAACAAACGACCGATACGACCAAAGCCGTACAACACAACATCATCGCCTTCTTTGCAGGTGGAACCCTGAGTAATCAGATCCTGCAACTGAGCGGTGATATAATCTTTCAAAGAAGCACCATTGGCTTCCTTGCTGAAACTTACCGCTAGCTTTCCGATGTCAATGTGACAGCAGGTTAAACCCAGGTCGTTAATGATGTTCAATATTGGCAAAGTCTCCAATACTGACAACTCCTGGCTTTCAACCTGGCGCACAAAGCGGTGAGCTTTAAGAATATCAATCACAGAACGATTGATGATGGCACGACCGTAAACCGACAATACCACGCTGTTCTTGCGGTAAAGACCACCGATTAAAGGGATCATGGATTCGGCGGTTTCTTCACGCACTTTCCAATCGTTCAAGCTGGCATCACATACTTCTTGACTCACAGGCCACTTCCTCAATCTTTAGTCTAAAAATTTGGGCGATATTATGCCTATAAAGCGCTCCAAGCTCAACGAGACATTGGTAATACCCACGTCAAAATCTTTAACCTCCTCGCCAAATGGTACAAAAGCCGTTATTTAGGGCCATTACCGTGCTTAACAGCAAACTGCGCTTACCGTACACTACGGCCTTTCATATACACCAATAGATAGGCAGGACATGACGGCAGGCGCAGTAATCCCCAAAAAAGCCGGAGACATCCTCAATTGGGGCCAGGTTCAAGGCTCCCTCCTCGCCCACAGTATCGCTCAAGCAGCCCAGCAGTATTCTGGCCTCACCCTGGTGGTAGCCAACTCAGGCGCCCATAGCCTAAGCCTCAGCGAAGAAATTCGTTATTTTTTTAATGGCAAGGTCTTTAACCTGCCTGATTGGGAAACCCTGCCCTACGATTATTTCTCCCCTCATCAGGACATAATTTCAGAGCGATTGAGCACCCTGGTAAAATTACCGCAGGCCAAAAACAGTATTTTGGTGATTCCGGCCATGGCCTTGCAGCTGCGCCTGCCCCCTAGCAATTACATCTTGGGCCATAGTTTCAGCATTAAGGTTGGCGACACGCTGGATTTAGATCAACTTAAGGGCAATTTGATTTCGTCCGGCTATCTAGCAGTGGACAGCGTATTTGAACACGGTGAATTTTGTGTGCGCGGTGCCATTCTGGATATTTACCCCATGGGGTCCGAGCAACCTTTTCGCCTGGAATTATTTGATGATGAAGTTGAGACCATTCGCTGGTTTAACCCTGAAAATCAACGCTCCACCGACAACGTGCAAGAAATTGAATTACTGCCTGCCAAGGAAGTTCCGCTGGATAAAAACGGTATTCGTTGTTTTAAACAACGCTGGTTTGACTTTTTTGATTGCGACCCTAAACAGTCTCCACTGTACATGGACGTCACCAAGCAAATTGCACCCGGCGGCATAGAGTACTACCTGCCGTTATTTTTCGAAGAAACCGCCACCCTCTTTGACTACTTGCCACAAGATTGCCAAATCATCTTTGATGAAAAGCTTGAAGCCAACTTGCAACAAAATTGGCGCGACATCGAACACCGATACGAAGACCGCCGCCACGATTTACGCCACCCGGTGCTGGCACCTAAAGAATTGTATTTAAACGACAACGAAAGTTTTGCCCACTTCAAAAACTACGGACGTATTCGCGTTCACAGCCATACCCTGCCCGAGCAGGTGGGTCGCTTTAATTTTAAGCAGCCCGAGCTGCCCAATTTGCAAATCGAGCACAAACAAGAGCAACCTTTGGCCAAGCTTGAAACCTTCTTAATGGAAAATGCCTCACCGGTGATTTTTTGTGCAGAAAGCGCCGGTCGCCGCGAAGCCTTATTAGAACTACTGCAGCGCATTGGCGTGATGCCGCACATCATAGATGAATGGGGAGACATCAATGACACCGATTTTGAATACGCCATCACCACCGCCCCATTAGAAAACAGTTTTTACAATGGCCAGAGCGATACCTGGATCATCAGTGAAAATGCCTTGTTTGGTGAGCGCATTCGCCAGCAACGGCGCCAAAAAAAGGAGAAAGATCAAAGCGAAAATGTCATTCGCAACCTCACCGAACTCACCATGGGCGCCGCCGTGGTACACATTGACCATGGCGTGGGCCGTTATCGCGGCATGCAAACCATCGAGTTGGACGGTGAGACCACGGAATTTGTAATGATGGAGTATGCCGACGATGCCAAGCTCTACGTGCCGGTGGCCTCGTTACACTTAATTAGCCGCTACAGTGGCAGTGACACCGACATGGCACCCCTGCATCGCTTAGGCAGTGAAAAATGGTCGGTACAACGGCGTAAAGCGCTGGAAAAAATACGCGACACCGCGGCCGAATTATTGGATGTATATGCCAAGCGTGAAGCCAAACCCGGCTTCAGTTTCGAATTTCCACGAGACGACTACGAAATTTTTGCCGCCGATTTTCCGTTTGAAGAAACGCCCGATCAAAAAACCAGCATCAATGCCGTTATCACCGACATGATGAAACCCCGCCCCATGGACCGCCTGGTGTGTGGTGACGTGGGCTTTGGTAAAACCGAGGTAGCTCTGCGTGCCGCCTTCATGGCTGTGCAGAATGGCCGACAGGTGGCCGTGCTCGTGCCCACCACGCTGCTGGCCCAGCAACACTTTGAAACCTTCCGTGACCGCTTTGCAGACTGGCCCATTAAAATTGAAAGCCTGTCACGCTTTAAAACCGGACAAGCCAAAACCAAGGCGATTCAGGCGTTAGAAGATGGCAGTGCCGACATTGTCATTGGCACCCATAAATTACTGCAGCCCGATGTGAAGTTTAAAAACCTGGGTTTATTAGTCATAGATGAGGAACACAGATTTGGTGTGCAGCAAAAAGAGCGGGTAAAAGCCCTACGAGCCGAAATTGATATTCTCACCATGACCGCCACCCCTATTCCCAGAACCTTGAACATGGCCATGTCTGGGGTGCGAGACTTGTCTATTATTGCCACCCCTCCTGCCAGACGTTTAGCGGTGAAAACCTTCAGCAAAATTTGGGATGAACACCTAATAAAAGAAGCCGTTTTAAGGGAGATTTTACGTGGTGGGCAAGTCTATTATTTGCACAACGAAGTAAAATCCATCGAAAAAACCGCCGAAGAATTAAGCAAGCTGGTTCCCGATGCCAGAATCGGGGTGGCCCACGGCCAAATGTCAGAGCGCCAGTTAGAATCGGTTATGGGTGACTTCTACCACAAACGTTTTAACGTGCTGCTATGTACCACCATCATCGAGACCGGCATCGATGTACCCAACGCCAATACGATTATCATAGAGCGCGCCGATAAATTTGGCTTGGCTCAACTGCACCAATTACGTGGCCGCGTGGGTCGTAGCCATCACCAGGCTTATGCTTATTTACTCTCCCCGGTTGAGAAAAAAATCAGTAAAGATGCCGAAAAACGCCTGGATGCCATCAGCAATGCCCAGGACTTAGGGGCCGGCTTCATGCTGGCTACCCACGACCTGGAAATTCGTGGAGCCGGTGAATTACTGGGCGAAGAACAGAGCGGCCAGATTCAAAACATGGGCTTTAGCCTGTACATGGACTTACTGGACAGAGCCGTGGCCGCCATTAAAGCGGGCAAAGAAATCAACATTGATAGCCCACTGGAAAACACCGCCGAGATTAACTTACGTATTCCGGCCCTGATTCCCGAAGACTACCTTCCCGACGTTCACGGCCGCCTAATACTCTACAAACGTATCAGCAGCGCCAAAGACAAGGGTGAGCTAAGGGACTTGCAAGTTGAAATGATTGACCGCTTTGGTTTATTGACCAATCAGGTTAAATACCTGTTTCGTGTCACCGAACTTAAATTTCAATTAAACACCCTAGGCATAGTTAAACTGGATGCCGGAGAAAAACAGGGCCGCATTGAATTTGGCAGCACCACCACTGTAGACCCTTACACTATGGTGCGACTGGTGCAAACCAAACCAGCCAGCTACAAACTTGAGGGTGCCAACACCTTAAAGTTTATTTTTGATATGCCCGACGCTGAATCTCGCTTTAAAACCATTGATAATGTATTGGCGTTATTGTCAGTGCCAGGAAATTTATGAAACACATCTTTCACATCGTATTTGTCATGAGCTTTTTATTGCTAAATGCCCCAACACAAGCAGAAGAAAGCGTAAAAAAAGCGCGCTGGTATCAGATAAATCTGACCTTTTTTCAGCAAAAGCCGGATTCGAGCCTAAACGAAGCATTTGCCTTTGAAGAGCTGCAACTAGAGATGGCCGATGCCCTGCAATTACATACGGATGCCCAATTTACCCTGGCCACAACAGGCATGAATGCGGTAATGGCCTTGCATCACGAAAACAGCAACGGCCAAGCCTTCATCGAGCAAGATATCAACGATGACTGGAACCAAATTATCGGTAAACTAGACCCGGTTAATCAACCTATATTGCACAATGTGCAATGGGTACAACCGGTTTATGGCGATCAACACAGCCTGCCGGTATATTTTGAAAGTTCCGTCCAGACCCTGGGCCAACCTAAGTTAAAGGGACTTATCGAAATACACGTATCCCGCTATTTGCACAGCGATTTTCAGTTGCAATACATCCCCAAGCAAGCGCGTAGCCTGAGCGAAACCATCAGCCTTAGACAAAAACGCCGCATGCGCAGCAAAGAGATTCATTACCTGGACCACCCCTATGTGGCCGCCCTGATACGCATTATTCCGGTAGAACACCCACTGAACAAAAAACTGGAAGAAGAAGCAGAAAATACGGAAGTAAACTCCGTCCTAAATGAAAGGATTTAACTCTATCGCTCCTTGCCATCCTTAGCATCGCGCCATCGCCTACTTGGACGTAGGCACTTAGAATTTGTTAGGAATACAATTCTGACCGTTCATCCTGAACATAAAGGCGCAGCATGGACGCGGCGTTAATCCTGCTGTAGATAGGCCGAAATTATTTTTTGCACCTTGCTCACGCCATGCTCCAACGCCAGGTAAATATCGTCCATGGTAATCACTCCCTCACTTTTGCCGGCAGCTGGATTCACCACTAAAGCAATACAGGCATATGGGATACTCAGTTCTCGTGCCAGTACCGCTTCCGGCATACCGGTCATACCCACCACATGACAACCATCTTTTTCCAGCCTTAAAATTTCGGCCACAGTCTCGAGCCTGGGCCCCTGGGTGGCGGCGTACACTCCTCCCATTTGTACTTTTTCTTCAATACTATTGGCGGCAGCAAACAGCTTTTCACTAAGCGCGCCATCATAGGGATAACTGAAATCCACATGATCCAGTGGCTTGAACACACCATCAAAATAGGTGTCATCACGGCCAAAGGTATAATCGATAATTTGATCGGGAATACAAATGGCTTCTGCACCCATGGCAGGCGTGATGCCTCCCACCGCATTTACCGCAATGATGTGAGTCACCCCCACCTGTTGCAATGCCAACATATTGGCCCGGTAATTAATTTTATTCGGTGGAAACTTGTGAGGATGGCCGTGACGAGCAATAAACACCACCGGTTGACCATGCAAGGATGCGAAGATTAAAGGCGCACTGGGAGCGCCCAGGGGCGTATCAATCAACTCTTCTCGCTCTATCTCAAGCCCTGGATATTGCGTTAATCCCGTACCACCAATAATGGCGGTCAATGTTGGTTGACTCATGATATTTCTCTTAAATCTTTAATAGGTTATTCCACCACCGGCCCGGGCGTTTCCACATAAACACTGTGGCTTGGAAAGGCAATTTCAGCATCGTGCTGCAGTATAATTTGCCCCACTTCCACGAGGATATCTTGCTTAATCCGATGGAACGTTTGCCAGTGAGTGGTATGGGTGAAGCAATAGATAAAAAATTCCAAGGATGAATCAGCGAAGCGATTAAAATTCACCATTAGGGTTTGCTCGCTGTCGATGTCCACATGATCTTTTAACATGCGCTCGATGTCTTTACAGATGTTTTCTACCTGAGAGAAATCAGAGTAGCGTACCCCAATGGTTTCATAGATGCGCCTGTGGTGCATGCGTTGCGGGTTTTCGATGCTAATTTGAGTAAACACGGCATTAGGCACATACAAAGGGCGCCTATCAAACGTACGAATACGGGTCACTCGCCAGCCAATATTTTCTACCGTGCCTTCAATATTTTGATCTGGACTGCGAATCCAATCGCCTACCTTAAACGGCTTATCTAAAAACACCATTAAGCCGCCAAAGAAGTTCGCCAATAAATCCTTGGCCGCAAATGCGATGGCTGCGCCCCCTACCCCACCAAATGCAATAACACCACTAATGGAAATACCCAGGGTTTGAAACACCACTAATAAGGTCAACACCACCACAGAAATTCGCAGCAGTTTAAATATAATACTAATGGTGGTTTTATCGGACTTGGTTTCCACCACGCCTTTTAATATCTGATTTTCACGTATTCGAATAAGGCGCAACACAAACCAGGAAAACAACCCGGCAAAAGGCAAAGCGACGGTACTGGACGATTCAGGTAAAAGCGCCAAGTCAAATTGCAATTCAAATACATTCAACACGGCCAAGACCGTAAACAACAAGATGCCGTAATTAAGTGGTTTTTCCAGCGCCCCCACCACAGCATCGTCAAACAAATTTCGAGTATGGCCTGCCTTGATTTTTAATTTTTGCACAAGCTTCAGGGCCAAGCCATAAACGACAATTCCCAGCACAAACACTGCCAGGGCCTTCACCCACCAAATTTCCAGCAATTCCAACCAAGGGGTCATGCTAATAACTCCAAATCAGACAGGGCCTTTTTAGCCAGCAAGTAACGTGCATCATTTAAGGGAGCCCCTTGCTCAACGGCGGGTTTGTATTGAGCCAGAGACATTGGCGTTATATCTGCCGATGCCATGCCGGCCAATATTTCAACTGAGGCCTCACTTGAGTTGCAAGCCAACAAAATATCACAACCTGCCGCAAGCGCTGCCTGTGCACGCTGCCAATAATTTCCTTTCACTGCCGCCCCGGCCATGGATAGATCGTCACTGACGATGCGCCCTTTATAGTCTAAAGACTGCCTTAAAATATCTTGCAGCCATACCTTTGAAAATCCGGCTGGTTCATCATCTACTTGGCTATACACCACATGGGCCGGCATCATCCAATCAATGCGAGGTAAAAGATTTTGAAACGGTTGCATATCCGCCTCTTGTATCGCTTTAAATGGGCGTTCATCCACCGGGCACGCCACGTGACTGTCCAGGTTCACCCAACCGTGACCCGGGAAATGCTTGCCCACCACCGCGAAATTCATTTCTTTAAGGCCCACCATGAATTGCTCGGCAAGCTCACTAATGTCTGCAGGCTCCATGGAAAAACCTCTATCACCAATGACCTGGTTACGAGCGTAATCAATATCCAATACCGGCGCATAAGTGAGATGAATACCCACATCCAGTAATTCGCTGGCCAACACGATGGCACAACTCTTGGCCGCCTGTTTGGCCTTGCCAGGGGACAATTGATAAAGCTCACCTAATTTGCCCATAGCGGGTACTCGAGTAAAACCTTGGCGAAATCTTTGTACTCGCCCCCCTTCATGATCCACTGTGATTAACAAATTTTCGTTAATCTGCGAAATTTCTTGGGTGAGGTTTTTGAGCTGTTCAACCGACTCGAAGTGTCGGGTAAATAAGATTATGCCACCCAAATATTTGCTGGTGAGCATCTGCTTTTCTTGGGCGGTTAATTCAGGCCCTTGAATGTCGGTAATAAAGGTCGCTAACACGGATCAGTTCACTATTAAGAATTGGTTTATTGGTCAATTATAGAGCTTATACAAAACTCATTACGGGACAATCATCACAGGGCACCCGGCAGGCACCCAGTCATATAACTCTAGTACGTCTTCATTGCGCATTCGTATGCAGCCATGGCTTTTTGCTTCACCCATGGGTTCGCTGTCTGGCGTACCGTGAATGTAAATATAGCGGCCCATGGAATCCACCCTACCTAAACGATTAAAACCCACCTCTTTGCCACATAACCAGAGTATACGCGTAAGAATCCAATCTCTAGAGGGATATTGAGCAGCAAGACTGGCATCGTATATTTCACCGGTATTACGCCGGCCCACAAACACCGTATTAAGTTTCATGCCTGCGCCTATTTTGGCGCGAATATAGTGAGGGCCAAGTGGCGTCTGACCAGACCCCTCACTCTGGCCAATACCATTTAAGGCAGACGAGATAGAGAAGTGCTTAAACACTTGATCATCATCCAATAAAGACAGGGTTTGCTCGCTGATATTAATGTGCAAAGAGCGCACAGCACTTCCTTAATGTAGCCCATTCAACAACGGACTACTTTATAAGGATAATATGCTCAAAGAAAGGAAATTTTATAAACCGGATTG
>MAAD01000344.1 GCA_002162985.1 Bermanella sp. 47_1433_sub80_T6
TGCGTGGGGATGCCCAAAGCCTGACCATTGATGCCGACAACAGCGTCTACTTGATTAACTCCAGCTACACCTTTTGTGAACCGGGTCAAAATGACTGGGATATTATGGCCAGCGAAATTAACCTGCATCAAGCGAAAAGCTACGGCGAGGCCTATCACGCCCGTTTACGCATTAAAGAAGTGCCTGTCTTGTACTTACCCTATTTTCGCTTTCCCTTGGGTAAAGATCGTTTAACGGGATTTTTGAGCCCACAAATAAGCCTAAGCGCAAAAGGTATCAGCAATAACGGTAACCTCACCCTGGAAAATACAGTGGTGAATCTGGAGCATTTTGCCACACCCTTTTATTTCAATATTGCCCCCAACTACGACGATACCCTCACCCCAAGGTACTTGGATGGCCATGGCTTACTTGTGGAGAATGAATTTCGCTATTTGAATGTACTGGGCGAAGGGGAGTTTAGCTTTGGCTACATTGGCAGTGACAGCGCCCACATTGACAACACCGATGGCTTAAGCCCAGATGAGCTGGATGAACAGCGCCCCAGCGAGCGTTGGTCCAAGGCGCTCTATCACTCGGGTAATTTTGGCCAATACTGGCAGGACCGCATTCATTACGAAGAAGTAAGCGACAGCGATTACAGTGATGATTTTAGTTCGTTAGGGTTAATTAATCGCAGCAGCCACCTCAAACAAAATGTTGAAGTTGAATATAACGATGGCACCTGGAAGCTGTTAACCCTCATGGAGCAATACCAAACGCCAGATGAAGCCATTACCGTTAAACCCTATCACCGTTTACCTCAAGTCCAACTATCCCGTCTGGGCAGTTATGACGTGAACCAATTCAATTATGAAATAGATATAGAAGCCACTCGCTTTACCCGAGACCATGAAGACCTCACCGGTGTGGCCAAAATGGACGGCGAACGCTTTCACAGCGAAGTGACCCTAAGTTACCCACTTGAAAAAAGTTACGGCTTCATCAAACCTGAACTTACTGTCATGCATACTCTGTATAGCTTCCAAAATGTAGATACAGATGGTGGTTATCAAGATGAAGTGGATCGCAACATCCACATTGCCAGCTTGGACAGCGGCCTCTTTTTTGAACGAAACTTGCAATGGTTTGGTGACAGTTTCATTCAAACCCTTGAGCCCAGAATTATGCTGGCCCACATTCCTTATGTAAATCAAAGCAATATCCCCTTGTTTGACACCACACAAACATCATTTAGCTACGGCCAACTATTTAGCCCCAACCGTTTTACCGGCATAGACCGTGTCGGCGATACTCAGCAAATCAGCCTGGGCCTTACCAGTCGCTTTTTAAACGACACAGGAGCGGAAGTATTTCGCGCCAGCCTAGGCCAAATTCGCTACTTAGAGGATCGAAAAGTATTAAAAGATCCAATGGACAACACCTACACCGATGAGGAGTTGTCCAGTAGTTCTTCGGTTGCCGGTGAAGTACAGTGGTTATTCTCACCAGGTTGGCGTGCCAAGGCCGATATCCAGTATGACCCCCATGCCGACGCCGATATAGAGCCCATAGAAAAAGCCAGCGCGCAATTAAACTTCCAAAGTGACAATGACTGGGTATTCGACCTAAACTTCAGCCATGTTGAAGAGACAAGCCAAAAGCAGGTGGGCCTGGCGTTCTTTGCTCCGGTTAATGATCGCTGGGCTTTTTACGGTCAAAAGAAACAGGATATTTGGCCCTACAGCCAAGCCGACAGAGTTTTAAAAGAAGATGATGAGGAGCACTTTGAAAGCATCGAAGGCTTGTTAGGTATCGAATACCAAAACTGCTGCTGGCGCGTTCAAGTGACCTACGAGGAACATACTCGCAGTGACAACACCAAAGATTACCAATATATGTTCCAGCTACACTTAAAAGGCTTGGGCATCTTAGGTACAGACAGCGACAAGATTTTACGGGATCGAATTTTCGGTTATGAAAACAGAGACATTCATGACTATTAAACAAACAAATAAAAAGAATACGCTAAATAGCAGAGGAAACTCCATGACCCTTCGTACTTTACTGCTGGCCGGGCTCTTCGCCGCCAGCAGCTTCAGCCAAGCACAACTTACTCCAGTGGACAGCATCGCTGCCGTTGTTGATGACGAGATCATCATGCACAGCGAACTTACCGAACGTGTGGGCGTGATCAAAAAACAAAGTTCAAAAATGCGTTTACCGCCTGAATCTGTTTTACGCCAGCAAGTACTGGATAAGTTGATCGACGAAAGCATTCAAATGCAAATGGCAGAGCGCTCTGGCATTCGCATCAGCGACCAACAACTTAATAAAACCATCGAAAACATTGCCAAGCAAAATGGCATGAGCCTTAAAAACTTTAAGAAGGCCTTACAAAAAGACGGCATCGAATACAGCCAGGCCCGTGACCAAATTCGTCGCGAGCGTTTACTGTCAGAAGTGCAGCGTTATCGAGTGGGCAACAAGATTCAGATTAGCGAGCAAGACATAGACGGGTTTCTAAACAGCAAGCGTGGCAAAACCGCTACCGGCGAAGAATACCGTTTGGGTCACATTCTTATTCAGTTACCTAGTCAAGCCAAGCGCGAGCAAATTAAGAAAGCCGAAAAGAAAGCTAAAGGTCTTGTGAAAAAGTTACGCTCTGGCAGTGACTTTTCACAAATGGCCATCGCCCAATCTGAGGGTCGAAATGCCCTTAAAGGCGGCGACCTGGGCTGGCGTAAAGAGGCAGAACTACCGTCTTTGTTTGCTAACGTGGTGCCTGACCTTAACAAGGGAGATGTGAGTGACCCAATTCGCAGCGCCAGTGGTTTTCATATTATTAAGGTGAATAACAAACGTGGCGGTGCTACTAAGCTGGTTAAGCAAACGGCAGCCCGACATATTTTGGTTCGTGAAAATGAAATTCGTAACGATGCACAAAGCAAAGCCCTCATCAAAAAAGTATATGCGCGCATCAACAAGGGTGAAGACTTTGCCACGTTGGCCAAAGAGTTCAGTGATGACCCAGGCAGTAAAGTGAGCGGTGGTGACCTTGGTTGGGTAAACGATGGCGACATGGTAGCCGCCTTTGAAAAAGTAATGAAAAGCACCAAAAAAGGCCAGCTTAGTAAGCCGTTTAAGTCCCGTTTTGGTTGGCACATATTAGAAGTTACCGGCTACCGTAACAAAGACATGGGTGGCGAAATTCAACGTAACCAAGCGCGTCAATTGTTATATACCCGCCGTTTCGAAGAAGAATTACCCATTTGGTTGCGCCAAATTCGCAGCGACGCCTATGTGGAAATTAAAAGTAAACTATAAACAAACTATGACTAACCTAAATGTGGATATACAACATGCTGTATAGGCTTGCCCTTATTGTTGGAGAACCCGCTGGCCATAATAAGTCCAGATTTAATTATCCTGGAATTTCATTATGACTTATAGATTGGCACTTACCGTGGGCGAACCTGGTGGCATAGGCCCTGACTTAACTGTGATGCTGGCACAAAGCGAGCATCCACATCAGATCATTGCCATCTGTGACCCTGATTTATTAAAGCGTCGCGCTCAGCTGCTAGGCAAAGAACTCACCGTTAATATTTTTGACGGTGCAAGCGAGCAAGTGGCCAAGGCCGGTGAAATTTGGGTACACCCCATTAAATTGGCG
This sequence comes from Bermanella sp. 47_1433_sub80_T6, assembly GCA_002162985.1. Classification (GTDB taxonomy): domain Bacteria; phylum Pseudomonadota; class Gammaproteobacteria; order Pseudomonadales; family Oceanobacteraceae; genus Bermanella. Next base: position 3,656 of record MAAD01000344.1, read on the forward strand.
CAAGCGGAAGTGGCCGGGGAATTAAACCAGGCCAACGGCCAGTACGTGCTAGATACCCTAAGCCATGCCGCCCAAGGCTGCCTGGATGGCATCTACCATGCCATGGTTACCGCACCGGTTCATAAAGGCATCATCAACGAAGCCGGCATTCCTTTCACCGGTCATACCGAATTTTTAGAAGACTACACCCACAGCGAACGAGTAGTCATGATGCTGGCCACACAGGGCTTAATGGTTGCTCTGGTAACCACACACTTGCCGTTAAAAGATGTGGCCGCCGCTATTACGGATGAAAGGCTCAAGCAAATCATTAACGTATTAGACAAAGACTTAAAACAATATTTTGCCCTGCCTAATGCCAACATTTTAGTGTGTGGACTCAATCCTCACGCTGGAGAAGGGGGCCACATGGGCCGCGAGGAAATCGACGTGATCGAGCCTTGCCTCAACCAATTACGCCAGCAGGGCATCACCCTCACCGGCCCACTACCGGCCGATACTCTATTTACCAATAAGGTATTGGAGCAAGGGGATGTGGTACTGGCTATGTATCATGATCAGGGGCTGCCGGTATTAAAATTTAAGGGTTTTGGTCAAGCAGCCAACATCACCCTGGGACTGCCCATCATTCGCACTTCGGTAGATCACGGCACCGCCCTGGACTTAGTAGGCACAGGTAAAGCAAACTCCGGTAGCCTGCAAACGGCCATAAACTACGCCCTGCACATGTCTGCCTGCCGCCAACAAACAGGAACAAATTAATGAGCCGTCAACACATGGGCCACCAGGCCCGTAAACGTTTTGGTCAAAACTTTTTGCACGACGACAATGTCATTCGTAACATTGTAAAAAGCATTCGCCCTAAAGTGGGTGAAAACATTGTGGAGATTGGCCCTGGTATGGGTGCCATCACCGAGCAATTGTTAGATGCCACCGAGGGTTTCCTAAACGTAGTAGAACTGGACCGGGATTTGATTCCAGGCCTTAAGGTAAAGTTTTTTAATCAACCCGGGTTTAAGGTGCACGAGGCCGACGCCCTGCAGTTTGACTTTGAACAGCTTAAAACCGATGAGCGCCCGCTGCGTATTGTGGGTAACCTGCCATACAATATTTCTACCCCGCTTATTTTTCACTTATTAAGTTATGCAGGCACCGTTAAAGACATGCACTTCATGCTGCAAAAAGAAGTGGTACAGCGTATGGCGGCCGGGCCTGGTGAAAATAATTATGGACGCCTGTCCATCATGGCTCAGTATTTTTGTGATGTGCAGCATTTGTTTGATGTGGGCCCGGAATCTTTCCACCCGGCCCCTAAGGTGGACAGTGCTATCGTACGCTTAGTGCCGTATCAAACCCTGCCCCATCCGGTAAAAGATCATAGAACCCTTGAAAATGTGGTGCGCACCAGCTTCTCCATGCGCCGTAAGACTTTGCGCAACAACTTAAAAAAAGTGATCTCCAGCGAGCAACTGGAAATATTGGGCATAGATCCATCCTTGCGCCCCGAGCGTTTGGGGCTGGCCGAATTTGTGGCCATTAGCGACTATGTATTTGAGCACCCCATGGACACGGCAAAAAATGCTTAAGCCCAATGTCACGGTCAGTGTTAAAACTCACTTCATGCGAAGTGAGTCCCGGCCCGAAAAAAAGCGCTTTGTATACAGCTACACTATCACCATAAAAAATGACGGTGAGTTGGCGGCGCAACTCATCAGCCGCCATTGGATCATCACCAGCGGTGAAACCCTTAAAACCCAAGAGGTTAGCGGTGACGGTGTGATTGGCCAGCAGCCTAACATTCAACCGGGCGAGCACTTTACCTATACCAGCGGCACTGTGATGGACTCTGCGGTGGGCATCATGCAGGGCAGTTACCGTATGCTGGATGCACAGGGGGAGTATTTTGATGTGGTGATCGAACCTTTTACCCTGGCCGTTCCCAACCAACTCAATTAATAAAGATAAATATGCCAAGAACTTTTGCTGTGGGTGACATTCAAGGTTGTTTAGACCCGCTAGTGCGTCTACTGGATCGAGTGAACTTCGATGAAAGCAAAGACACATTATGGTGTGCCGGGGACCTGGTAAATCGCGGCCCAGACAGTTTGGGCACATTAGAATTTCTATACAGCATTCGCAACAGTATTAAAGTAGTACTGGGTAATCACGACCTGCACCTATTGGCGGTGGCCCATGGTGAAAAGAAAATTAAACACGATAATGATCTTAGCCGCATTATTGAAAGCGAAAATGCCAGCCAGTTATTAAATTGGTTACGCAAGCAGCCACTATTACAATGGGACAAAGATAAAAAGCTGGCCATGTGTCATGCCGGCATTCCACCCATGTGGGATTTGAAAACCGCCAAGGCCCTGTCTAAAGAAGTGCAGTTGGTATTAAAAAGTTCTCGCCATATTTACCTTTATCGCGCCATGTATGGCAATACTCCCGAGCTTTGGAGTGACGATTTAAAAGGTATGGAGCGTTTAAAGGTCATTATTAATTATTTTACCCGTATGCGTTTTTTGGGCCCCAATGGTGAACTGGATTTAGAAAATAAAAGCGGAATAGAGTCTGGCAAAAGCGACTTACAACCCTGGTTTCACTATCCGCACAAATTGAAAAAAAACCGATTATTATTTGGCCATTGGGCCGCCCTGGAAGGCATGTTTGACCACCCGCAAATTACCGGCCTGGATACCGGCTGTGTGTGGGGCGGACCGCTTACCTTGGAACACATTGAAACGGGCAAACGTTATACGGCCAAGCTGTAATGGCTACCCCTGGAGATAAATAATGTT
>MAAD01000016.1 GCA_002162985.1 Bermanella sp. 47_1433_sub80_T6
TGGTTAAAGTGCTCAACCCAGCGGGGGCAATAGAGGGTTCCGGAGTACTGATTAATCTCCATTATGGCGCGAATCATGGGTCTTTGTTGATTGTCTTGATAAGAACGCGGCTGAGTAATAGCTTCAAAACTGTCCACTATGGCCAGCAATTTAGCGCCTTCGCAGATGTCATCCCCGGACAAACTATCCGGGTAACCGCTGCCGTCCAGCCGTTCATGATGATGCAGAATAATTTGTGCGGCTTCGTCCCATACCTCAAAAGGGGAGATAAGCTGGTGAATTAACGACACGTGATTTTTAACCCACTGCCAGTCGTGACGACTCAGTGCACTGGCCTTGCCTACCATGCCCTTGGGCATAAACCCCATGGCTAAATCGTGCAAATACAAGGCGGCCTGTAATTGATGGCCATTGATGGGATTACCTGCCAATTCGTTCATGGTAAGGCCCAGCTCAAACATGCGTTCGGTGCGCCCCGCTCCGTAGGGGCTGCGCCGATCCAGTAGCAGGCTCATTTGCAGAAAGAAGGCCACTTCTTCATTGATTTCATCTTCGTCAAAATACGATTTGGTTTGTTGGTCGTCCGCTTCTTTTATGGGGGCGGTTTCCGGGGCCAGCATCTGCACGATGGCCAGATTTTGTTGTTCGGCTTCGTGGCCATTGAGTTTGGCCAGCTTACTCACCATGTGGGCCAGCTTGTCGTAGGGTTTGGCATCGAATGCCTGGCCGCCCTCGATGAAGTTGCTCAGTTCGCGGAAGGTTAAATCCAGACTTAGCAATAACACATCCCCCAGGGCCGGGGTGTAATGGCGGCTGTTGTTTCTTAAGGTGTCCAATACATCTTCGATGGACTGCAATAGCGGCACATATTGATTAATGCCCATGATGCCCACGTCGCCCTTAACCGAGTGAACGTCGCGAAATAGCACCCGTAGGGTACCCATGTCATCGGGTTTGCTTTCCAGCTGGAGCAGGTGGTCGGTACAGTTTTGGCGTTTTTCGGCCAGCTCATCCTTGAGGTCGGCAATGAGATCGGTATCAAAATCGTCTATATGGGCATTGCTCATGGGCTCTCCTGTTAAATAAAGCATAGCAGGGCCTTACAAATTGTCGGTTTTGTGTGGAAATTGGGTATAATGCTCGGCTTTTTAACACTATCAAAAGATTTGGGGCTGCTGGATTCAAAGAGCAGGGCTTCAATCTTAACTTGAGCACATGCCAGTGGCGTGTTGTTCCAGATACATAATTATTTTAAAAGCTATATTTGGGAATTTGCTATGCGCAGCCATTATTGTGGTGAGATTACAGAAACACTTGCCGATCAAACAGTGACCTTTTGTGGTTGGGTACATCGTCGTCGCGACCACGGCGGTGTGATCTTCCTGGACGTACGTGACCGTGAAGGTTTGGTACAAACCGTATTTGATCCGGATACCGTGGAAGCCTTCAATACCGCCAACGGTGTGCGCAGCGAGTACGTGGTGCAAATCACAGGTTTAGTGCGTTTGCGTCCTCAAGGGGCCACCAACGACAACATGACCACGGGTAAGATTGAAATCCTGGGTAAAGAAATTACCGTACTTAACAAAGCCGCTACTCCTCCATTCCCACTGGATGATTATTCTCCAGTAGGCGAAGACGTACGTTTGAAATACCGCTACATGGATTTACGTCGTGACGAGATGCAGCGTAACTTGCGTTTCCGTCATAAGGTAAGCACTCAGGTACGTAACTACCTGGATCAAAACGGCTTCCTGGATTTGGAAACCCCTATCCTGACGCGTGCCACCCCTGAAGGTGCCCGTGACTATTTGGTGCCAAGCCGTACGCACCAGGGTTCATTCTTTGCGTTGCCACAGTCGCCTCAGTTGTTCAAGCAACTGTTAATGGTGTCGGGCTTCGATCGTTATTACCAGATTGCCAAATGTTTCCGTGATGAAGATTTGCGTGCCGACCGTCAGCCTGAATTTACTCAGATTGATATTGAAGCATCCTTCATTACTGAAGAGCAAATCATGTCCATCACCGAGAACATGATCAAAGAGATCTTTAAAGATCAGATGAATGTGGATCTGGGTGAGATTCCTCACATGCCTTACGCGGAAGCCATGAACCGTTTTGGTTCAGACAAACCTGACTTGCGTATTGATATGGAATTGGTAGACATTGCCGATTTGCTGCAAGACATCGAATTTAAGGTGTTTGCCGGTCCAGCCAAGGATCCTAAGGGTCGTGTTGCTGCGCTTAAAGTACCTGGTGGCGCCAAGTTGTCCCGTAAAGACATCGATGCTTATACCAAGTACGTGAGCATTTACGGTGCGAAAGGCCTTGCATGGATTAAGGTAAACGAGCTTGAAAAAGGCGTAGAAGGTTTGCAATCGCCCATCATCAAATTTATTGGTGAAGAAAATACCCTGAAAATCATGGAGCGTTTAGGTGTTGAAAACGGCGACATCGTTTTCTTTGGTGCCGATAAGGCCAAGATTGTAAACGAAGCCATTGGTGCCTTGCGTATCAAGTTGGGTATTGATCTTGAGTTGTTGACTAAGGAATGGGCACCTTTATGGGTGGTGGATTTCCCAATGTTTGAAGAGCTGGATGGTGGTGGCTTAACCGCTATTCACCATCCGTTTACTGCGCCTGCTTGTTCTCCAGAAGAGCTAAAAGCCAATCCGGCCACTGCCTTGTCTCAAGCTTATGATCTGGTATTGAACGGTTGTGAGTTGGGCGGTGGTTCATTGCGTATTCACGATCAGGCAATGCAAAAGACCGTATTTGAAATCTTGAATATTTCAGAAGAAGAGCAGCAAGAGAAGTTTGGTTTCTTGCTGGATGCGTTGCAGTTTGGTGCGCCACCACACGGTGGTTTGGCATTTGGTCTGGACCGTTTGATTATGTTGATGGTGGGTGCGGACAGCATTCGTGAAGTAATCGCCTTCCCGAAAACTCAGTCTGCTGGTTGTGTGATGACCGATGCACCAGGGCTAGTGACCACTAAACAGCTACGTGAAGTGGGTGTTCAGTTACGTGTTCAGGAAAAAGATAAAGCAGAGTAAGAGCGCTAAATCTTTGTAGTCTGTACAAATAAAGAGAAGCCCTAGGGCTTCTTTTTTTATGTACAGGATGTACGGTATTCTGAGAATGCAGGAGCAATTCGAAGAGTATGTACAGGGATGAACGGTATCCTGGAAATGCAGGAGCAATTTGCAGGGTATGTACAGGAAGTACGGTATAACGCGGTGGCAGGGATGCCAAGGAGCGTATATGTACAGGATGTACGGTATAACGCAGTGCCAAGGATGGCAATGAGCGTATATGTACAGGATGTACGGTATAACGCGGTGGCAGGGATGCCAAGGAGCGTATATGTACAGGATGTACGGTATAACGCGGTGCCATGGATGGCAATTAGTGTATATGTACAGATCCTCATATGTTTCGCAATTTAGGCGTTATTAATGAGGCTTTAGCAGTGACTACCTTGTTCAAGTAATTGGAAGGTCGCACTACTATGTGCTTTCGCGCAGTGGCGTTTACTGAATATTGATATTTTGGATACTCTTAATTGGCCCTAATTCTTGGCATAGATCCAGGCTCACGCGTCGCAGGTTATGGGGTTATTCAAGCCGCGGGCAATAAACTCCAATACGTGGCCTCGGGCTGTATTCGTGTGGATACCTCTAGAGATCTGGCTTATCGCTTAAGGCAAATTAACGAAAGCGTCACTAAACTCATCGAGGCCATCGAGGCGGCGGTGGTGAAGGATATTCCGGTTTACAAATATGCGGCGCGCTCGGTGAAACAAGCGGTCACCGGCAAAGGCTCAGCCGATAAACAGCAAGTCCAAAAAATGGTGCAAACCCTGTTGAAGCTGCCCGGTTGCCCGCAGGAAGATGCCCTGGCCATCGCTATTTGTCATGCCAACAGCACACAAAATCTGTTATCTCGGGCCGGTGCTCATGGTCAGCGTAGTGGCGTATGAAGCTTTAATGCAGGGTGGGGCAGGGAATTCAACTCTGGCAATAGCCGGTTTGATTCGTTATTCTACTACTGATTATAATTACAGTATATTAAGAAGTTGTCACAGCTATGATTGGTCGCATCACAGGCATTTTACTCGAAAAACAGGCTCCGGAACTCTTGCTGGATGTTAATGGTATTGGTTATGAGGTGCTGGCACCCATGACCACTATTTATGGTTTGCCGGAAATTGGCCAAACCGTAACCCTGCATACTCATTTTGTGGTGCGCGAAGATGCACAATTGCTTTTTGCCTTTGCCCAGAAAAGAGAGCGTCTGTTGTTCCGGGCCCTGATTAAAGTGAGTGGCGTGGGGCCTAAGCTGGCGTTGTCGATTCTGTCTGGTATCGAAGCCGACAGTTTTGTGCGAAGTATTCATGAAGGGGATACCGTCACCCTAGTGCGTATTCCCGGCATAGGTAAAAAAACCGCCGAACGACTTGTTGTGGAAATGAAAGACCGCCTCAAAGAGTGGCAAGTGGACAGCGAGTTGCCCCTAATGGCCACCGCCAATCCAGCCCCCATAAAACAAGATGTTTGGATCAGGGAAGCCGAGAGTGCTTTGATTACATTGGGCTATAAACCCACCGAGGCGGCCAAGTCTATTTCTGCTATTAAACAGCCAGTCACCTGTGCCGAAGACCTAATTCGCTTTGCCCTTAAGGGCATGCTCAAACAATAAAAATGAGTTAATGCTGTGATAGAAAGTGATCGCTTTATCAGCCCTGAGGCTGTTATTGAACCTCAAGAACCCGTGCAAGATCGAGCCATTCGTCCCACCACTCTGGCCGAATATGAAGGTCAGCCCCAGGTGCGTGAGCAAATGGAAATTTTCATTGGTGCTGCCGCGGCGCGCCAGGAAGCCCTGGACCATACACTTATATTTGGCCCGCCGGGTTTGGGAAAAACGACCCTTGCCAATATTATTGCTAACGAATTGGGGGTGAACCTTAAATCCAGTTCGGGCCCGGTTTTGGAAAAAGCCGGTGACCTGGCCGCGTTATTAACCAACCTGGAAGAGGGTGACGTGCTGTTCATCGATGAAATTCATCGCCTGAGCGCATCGGTGGAAGAAATTCTTTATCCCGCCATGGAAGATTACCAGCTGGACATCATGGTAGGGGAAGGCCCAGCCGCCCGTTCTCTTAAAATAGATTTACCTTCTTTTACCTTGGTGGGAGCCACCACCAGGGCCGGTTTATTAACCTCTCCCTTGCGTGATCGTTTCGGAATTGTGCAACGCCTGGATTTTTATAATGTGACTGATTTAACCGGAATCGTCATACGCAGTGCCGGGCTGCTGAAGGTGGTAATCGATGAAGAAGGGGCCAGGGAAATAGCGGTGCGTGCGCGCGGTACGCCACGTATCGCAAATCGCTTATTGCGCCGAGTACGAGATTACGCCCAGGTAAAGTATCAGGGGGAAATTAACCGGGAAATTGCCGATCTGGCTTTGAACATGCTGAACGTCGATACCCATGGCTTGGATCACATGGACAGGCGTTTACTGTTAGCCATGATTGAGAAATTTGGCGGCGGCCCGGTGGGTGTGGATTCGCTGTCAGCGGCCATCAGTGAGGAACGCGATACCATCGAAGATGTCATAGAGCCTTACTTAATTCAGCAGGGGTTTATGATGCGCACTCCCAGGGGGCGAGTGGTGACCGCCAACGCTTACCAACATTTTGGTTTAAAAGCGCCACAAGAGGCAGGCAATGAATAATTGTTTTAATTGGCCTATACGTGTGTATTTTGAAGATACCGACGCAGGGGGTATTGTTTATCATGCCCGTTATCTTTATTTTCTTGAGCGAGCTCGCACAGAATGGTTGCGCAATTTAGGGTTTAATCAATCCGAGCTTAAGCATCAAGGGTTACTGTTTGTGGTGCGGGATATGGAAATAAAATGGTGCAGCAGTGCCTTGCTGGATCAAGAGCTTAATGTATCGGTAACCATTACCAAATTTAAAAGAGCGTCTATGGTGATGGCGCAAAGTATTACCTGTGGTGGTACCCAAAAAGTAAAGGCAAGTGTCACAATTGCATGTTTAAATAGCGAAACCATGAAACCCACAGCCATACCCGAAATTATTTTGTCAGCCATGAATGGAGTTGACGAGCAAGGAGTAGAAAGTGAATGAATCCATGACCTTGTGGTCACTCATTAGCAATGCCAGTTTAGTGGTTAAATTTGTCATGTTGGTTTTAATGGCGGCGGTATTTGCGTCATGGGTGGTGATCGTTCAGCGTCATCGTGTGCTTAATGCGGCAAAAGCCAACTATATTGATTTTGAAGATCGCTTCTGGTCGGGTATGGATTTAAGTCAGTTGTACCGGGAGATTAATCAGCAAGAACATGTCTTTGGTGTTGAAAGTATTTTTACTGCGGGTTTTAGAGAATTTAGCCGCC
>MAAD01000209.1 GCA_002162985.1 Bermanella sp. 47_1433_sub80_T6
TGCGCCCTAAACATCAGGCTTAAAGCCTCTCTGAATTGCTGCTGTTCTAAATGCCCAGCGATAATCTGTAAAAAATTATCCGGCAGGCTCTGCTGGTCCATATCCATGCCCAGAATAGATAGTGGTTTGTCTTTTCTTTGGCGTTTAAAACTTGATAAGTACAACCAGGGTTGATATTTAACCAGCACATACAGCAATAACAAACTTAGTAAAAAAATCATTAAGTATTTAAAGTACAGAGCAAAATCTTTAATCAGGCTTAACCAGGGTAATTCATCCTGCTTCTTTTCATCGGGTTCAAAATCCCAGCTCCAATCCCAATCAAATGAGTAGTCTTTTTCCTGGTAGTGCTCACCGAAGACATCCGAGTTTAAAATGTCGCTTAGGGCACTGCGTACCTGCTTGGCATCATGGGAGGTACTTGCTGGGTAATATGTTTCTCTGGCCGCTTTTTCGGCTTGCTTCTGTGCAATTTTAGCGGCTTTATCAACTTGCTCGGCCTCTTCGCTCCACGATGGGCTTGGGCTAAAAGACAGCAACCCCACCAATACCAAAGCACCTATGCTACTTAAGCTGGCCAATCGATGCGCAATTTTTTTAAAACCCAGTTCTATGTCCCAGGCCTCCAGGTGAGTGCGTTGATTTAAGTACAAAATAAACCCACAACACACATAAAACGGCGCAACCAACGCCACCGCCACGGTATAGGTAATAAGCGTTAACGCGGCGACAGCACTATTATCAGTTTCAAAAAACTGAGAAAAATCCACATCAATCACACCGCTGGGCAACAAAATAAGCGGCAATACAAACATGGCCATTTGAATGGCGTATTCAATGTGAATGCCTAACATGCTTAACCAGCCCGAGCCGTTGCTGGAGTTATGCAGTACTCGCAAACGGTTGCTGCGTGCTTCCCCCTCTAATCCTTCCAGCAATACCACAGGGTCATTAAACGAGCGGCTTATACTAAAGCGGTGAATAAACAGGGTTTTAAACCATAGGCGATTGGCCTGCCCGCTTAAACTAAAAAAAGACTCTTTTATGGTGGGGGCATCGGCAAAAATAGCGCGACTAATAAAAAACAACAGGGGGCGTTCAACGATGGGTTTAAACCAAAATAATAACAGGCAGGCAAACACTGCATTTTGGCACAAGGCCCACAATAATAGTGACAATACACAGGTAAGTGTAAGGCTGATTAACAACATGGGTTTATAGTGTTGGCGCGCCACCTGTAAGCCTAAATCAGTGGCTTGCCACGGGTTACGTTGGGCCAGGGCAATTTGCAGGTTTTCAAGTTTCATGATTTTCTGCCTGCCAGTAATAAATAACTAAACACTGCTAGCCAGGCTGCAATTCCCACCGAGTATTTTACCAGGTGGGGAATGTCGGGTGTGGCCGACCAAAAGCCTTCCACAAACGCCGCTAAAAAGGTCATGAGACCCGCGCCGCAAATAAGCGGGAACGAATCTATACCCGCCTGTTTTAACGCCAAGGCCCGTGTGAAATTTTTAGGGTTAATTAAGGCATACCCCAGTTTTAAACCAGCGGCACCAGCGATGGTGGCGGCGGTAAGTTCTAGTGCACTGTGCCCGGCTACAAAGGGCCAAAAGGTCTCAATAAACCCCTTGTTGGTAAGGTGGCCCGCCACCCCGCCAATAAACAAGCCGTTGAATACCATAAAAAATATCGAGCCCATGCCAAACAATAAACCCGAGGCATAGGTCTTAAAATCTATGCCCACGTTATTAAATATATAAAAACCAAACATCATGAAGTCGGAATCGGATTCACGGCCTTCGGGGCGGGCCAGCTTCACGTTACTGGGGTCATACATGTATTCCACCTGTTGAACCTGCTCGTAGGTCACTAGGCTGTATAAAAATTCACCGTTGAAATAACACATCAGCCCCATAAAAATGGCCGGAATATAAAACAGGCCAGATGATATTAACCACACTCGCCATTCACGGCGTAAAGCCTGGGGGAAACCTTGAGTCACAAACCTTGCAAAGGCCGACCACATGGCAGGCTTTTGTCGGTATAAATGGCGGTGGCCGCGTAATACCAACTGGTGTAAAAAATCGATGAGTACCGGGCTGTATTGTCGGCTCTGGGCCACAGATAAAAATTGACACATCTTGCGATAATGGGCGGGGAATTTTGACCAATTGTTAGCAAAGGCCTCGTCCTGAATTTCCACCCCTTCCAGTTGATCCAGTAGCACGCCAAATGCCTGCCAAAAATCCTGGTTTTTACTTTCAAAGGCCAGTTGTTTCATTTGTCAGCCCCTCGCACCCAAGCCGCATATTCATTTAGCAGGTCTACCGCGGCTTGATCTTTACAATTTATCACTGGCTCTAAAATATTGGCCAGCTCTACCTGGCGGCCCTTCGATATATCTTGCTGGCGATCTTGAAAATGCAACAGGGTACGTTGTTCACCGGCGCTAAACGGAAAAGGCAGTGCGCGGGGTGTGTGAGTAACGTCTACAGAATTAAATTGTTTGTCTTCTTCCTTGTATACAACCAGCGAGCCGGCTACTAAATCCCCCAGGCGTTTAAACTGAGCGTTGCACAAAACACAAATTAAACCGGTGATATAAAAGAAGGGGAAGAAGTCCACCACCCTTAATAGGTTGCGGGTAAGGGAAGCTTGCCAGGTAAGGGCGGTGCCATCATCCATGGTCACGTACAAACCCATGAGCATTTTGCCGGGCGTGCCGCCTTTTACGGCTTCAAATATAGTGGGGTATAACCACTCGGAAAAAAATAACCCAATAAGCATAATGCCTTGCCCCACTTCACCCAAATAAGACAAGGCAATGGCGGCCAGGATATAAATCACACCACGAATGAGTAAATCGATAATCCAGGCGAGGCTGCGCACCAAGGGGCCAGCAATAGGCAATTGAATTTGAATGCCTTCGGGGGTTTCATAACTAATGGTGCTGTCCAGCATACTGCGCGTCCTTCACAATCCTTTGGCGGTGGAGCAGGTTGACGCAACATCATATAGTAATTGAATTGAATTTTCAGGGAGGGGTGTGGACTACTGGTAGAAAGCAGGCAATAAAAAACCCGCGGAAGCGGGTTTATTTAGTGTTTAATTTTTTGTAGTGGGGCACAGGTAGTCAAAATCATCTGTGAGGTTGAATAGCACAGTGTATCTACTTGAATAGCTGGATGTGCTTTGGTCTGTGCCTAGTGCAATGAGCCCATAATCAGGATGGTATTTGATAGAGGTTATATCTAAATTATAGAAGCAATTATTAAAGGTATGAGTTACCCCAATTTTCTGGTTCTCTGCAGTATAGCGAGAAATAATGGATTTTTTATCATTAGTTCTGCTAGTACCTACCATGAAGTACCCGCCACTTAAGTCTGCTACTACCTTGGAATAACTAATTGCGTTATCCAGTTTATTAATGGAGGTATTGGCATTGTTGGCAAAGGTAGTGGTGGCTCCAGTGTAATAATCGTTATAGCTAACGGTCATTTCTCCGCCGGTTAGCTCTATTAGGTTAGAAACACTGGAATTACTGATGCCGCCGCCTGTTTTATACGAGGTAATGGAGCCGTCTGTTTTATCCATTGTAACTAGAAATGCGCCACTGTCGCTGGCCGTAGGAGTATAGCTGTCGGCACTGTTGTCAGGCCCACTATCATTGCTAGCAGTATAACGCCCTGCCGCATATAAACCTGAATCGGTTAATAGCAGTTTGTTGAGGTAATCATAACTGCCGCTACCAGGATTACTGATAATATGGGAAGTAATTTGTGGTGTGGCTGTACTTCTGTCTAATATGGACACTTTAAACTCCTTGTTATCAAGTGTTGTTGGGTAGCCTCCCCAGCTATTTTCCGGCCCTGTGATAGTATAATTGTAAGTGGTATTGATGAAAGCATAGGTGTTATCGCTTAGCTGAACGGCACCGTCAATACGTTCAGATGTTTGAATAGAGGCATCAAGGTCCAATTCATGGGTAATATTCTGTTGCCACAGCTTGGCCCCTGTCTCACTAATTTCAAATATTGTTCGGTCATACCAGCTGCTTTTAGCAGCACCGACTAACAAATAGCCATTGGAGGTTTTACTAATGGCTGTTGGGGACGAGCTATTGTTTACATAAGACTTTTCGGTAATTGTCTTTCCGTCAAAGCCAACTTTAGACACATAAAAATCATCACCTGATCCATCACCATTGTCCGATCTACGCGCCAAAACAACAGCGTCGTTATCATTTAATACAAAATCAATTGGCTGATCATCAGTAGACCAGCCCCTAGTCGCCATATCAATCTTATGAGCAAATAACCCTACGCTAATCTCTTTAGCCGTACTCCAATCACTAACATGGCCAAATTCATTAGTGGTACGCACCCGGGCGAAGTAGGCTCCAGCAGGCAACTCCTCACTAAGAGTTAAGGCCTCAGTACTCAGTGTGTCTACAATCGAGTTGAAACCCTGATTAGTAGCTATTTCCAGTTCAGAGCTTTCCTGTGCACCAGACCAGCTAAAACTGGCTTGCCAGCCAGAATCTATTTTGCTGGCCACAGGCGTGTTCAACGTGGGTGCATTAGGCACATTAACGTTAAATGTATGAGGTGTACTCCATGCCCCTGTGTACCCCAAATCATTAGTAGCACGTACTTTTAACTGGTAGCTTCCGGTTTCTTCCAATGTGAGTGTCGCATTGGTACTGGCAGTTGAGACAACCTGCTCGTTGTTTAATTGGTAATCGTAGCTAACGGCACCCGCACGTGAAGTCCAGGCAAGGTTTATTTGGTTAGTATTTTGAAAAGCTTGATTTGATGTAGGTGCGGTAAAGGCTATGGAGTCTTTTAAACCTTCAGAAAGTTTAATACTCCTAACATCTGACCTAAGAAAGGCATCCCCTTCGGTTAATGCTGTTACCAGAATGGTGGCGACACGGGCTTGCTCTTGTTCTTCATCACTTAAGTTGGCCTTTTTATCTTTTGACCAAAAGTATGGGTCCCAATTAAATTCAAATGGGGCCTCTGAATCTGTAGCTATTTCCTGGCCATCAATAAGCAGGGTTACAGATTTATGGGGGACGGTTGCATCAATATTGATGCGAATATCGGTTGTATCAAAGAGGGTAGCCTCTTCACCTGGCGAGGCTATGGTAGGCTTTAAAGCTACCTTTTCGATGTTGTTGCCGGTCTGCTCTAATTTATCTTTTTCTTCGTCGGTTAATTCGCAACCGCCTAGTGATATAGCCGAGACTAAGGGGATGAGCCTTAAATATTTATAATCCATTACAAATTTCCTTGGGATGGTACGGTTGACTTAAATGCGTTTGGTATTTTACTGGAAGGTAGGTGTTTGTCTAGTTGAGACGCTGCTAACTTAGTGCTCTGAGCCAGCCAAAATGCCAACTGTAGTTGAAGGATCCTTCTTTGTAAAAAAGCCTGCATGTCCAGTTTGTCTAATAGTTGTAGTGTAGATTCTTTAATGACGTGGTTAGCCTGGTCTCGTTTTGTAAGAAATTGCTCGTCAATTAGGAAATATTTACTAATTTGATCCATTAATGAATCATCAGGCCGTAATTGTGAGATATAAGTCTTACTTTGCATGGCGGTGCTGTTTTTAAGGACATTACTGGCTTTGATATGGCTTTCAATCGATTGGTGGTCTTGAACTGTAATTGTTGAAGTGGCCAGGTGGTCTGGCTTGAAGAAATCACTGCTACCAAGTAACTGAGCATATTCAAGCGTGAGGGTATTAATCGCTGAATCTTCATTTATGAATGATGATCCTGCCTTTTTATTTAAGTAAGGTAAGAAAGCGTGATCAATGAAAGTAGTGATTTTTTCAGGTTTAACCATGAATTGAATAGGTGAATGCATATTTCCTATTACTGTCCTAATTTCTGTTTGTTCACAGTCAATTACGCTAGCTTTACAAGCCAAAGACTTAAGCGCAAAGGAGAATTGCTTCTTAAATTCACTTTCATCCAGTTGAATTATGGATATGGCTCCCAAAAGTATGCCTGTATCCACTTGATACTGATTCACCGATTGGACCTGTAATCCTTCTTGTTTAGCCTTATCAATATCATTGCTTAAAACCTTGCCATAAGCCGATAAGTAATCAGCTTTTCTGTAATGGGGGAATAACTGGTTTAGATTGCTGGTGACGCTATTGAGTGCTTCAGCATCATTAAGTTCGGCCGCGGATAGGGCGGCTTTGTGTAATGTGTAAACATCTGTTGATGACTTGGCTAGTTCAATCATCTGAATGTTCGGTGTATTAGATGCCAGTGCCTTGGAGTATAGGTATTGATATTTAGCGTAGGGCGCGAGCCAGGCCAGGCTTGCAATTAGACACAGCCCTATTAAATACATTGGCCACTTAGATCCGTCATGGCTTCTTTCTTGGATTCGATTTTGTTTAGTTAGTATGAGCAATAGCGCTACTAGGGTATAGGCAGTCATGCGCGCTGGAATCATTCTTGGTGCTACCGAAAATAACCCGTGAATATGATAGGCCAGAAGGCCGCACAATATGGCCTTAACTATTAGTCGTAAGTGTGATGAGTTTTCGGATTTAAATATAAAGCGGCTTCCAATTAAAAATATCCATCCCCAAAACAACATATAAATTAACAGGCCAAATATCCCCCCTTCCTGAAGTATCTCCAAGGGTTCAGCGTGAACATGGTTATAACTACCATTGCTTATTCTAATACTGGCATCAATATCCATAAAATTGAAAAACAATTCATAGCTACTGCCTAGGCCATATCCAAAGAAAGGCGCCTTTTTTATGGCGTTAATAGCGGTTTGCCACGGCACAATCCTGGAATGCCACGCATCTATATCTAGTAGCTCACTAAAACGCTGGTCATATTCGCTTAATATAAAAAATAATAAGGCGGCCATACCTATTGAGATCAATAAAAAATAATTCGATATAGCTCTTTTATAGACGAATAAATACAGCATAGAAATAGCGGAAGATGACAGGATTAAAGCCATGATGGCGGCTCTGGTGCCTGTGAATATCAGGCATGAAAAAATTAAAACGGTTAAACCCGTTAATGCTATGCGATTTATATAGGTAGATGATTTACTGGTGTTTGTCTGATGCCACCAAATATAAAACAGCGTGACGCATAGAGGAACTAGTTGAATCAAAAAGCTGGCGAAGTAATTTATATTTCCAAATGTGGATTTTATTCGGCTCACAGGCCTCATATAGATTTCAGGGCCTGGTTGCCAGTTGCTTTCAAAAGGATTGATATAAAAACGAATTAACGGATTTAGCCCCATTTTTTCAATTACACCAATTAAGCATACAAAAACAACAACGGGAATAAATAAACCAGCGATCTTCTTTGGTGTATTTATGGCATTGGGCGTAGTTACCAGCAAGTAACACCAAATAACGCACAACAGTTGGCCAATAAACTCATAAGGAAAAGAGTAGCTATATTGTCCTTGGCTAATGGCAAGCCCTGGAAATGTTGCTAATAAGGGGGATAGTAATAGAAGTAGTAGGGCGGGTTTCTGGGTAAAGGATTTTGACTTTAGTTTAGCCACTAAAAGTATCGAAGACACAATTAACAGTAAAACCATCTTTAAAGTATTGGTTTTATTAAATACATGGTCACCACTTAGGTGAACCAAAAAAAACAGCATTGGGATTAGAAGTACCCATACTCCGCTTAGGGCTTTACTTTGATCATGGGTAAGATTTTTAGGAATATCCATATTCACTGCTTAATGGCTTTTTAGCTGAACCATACCCACTACAATGTAGGCATAGAGTTTAAACTGAACGCCTGCTACTTGCAGGCGATCTTTTAGAGGTCACCTCGGCAACTGCTCCTGCGTTGCCCTACTGCCTGCATCCATACAGGCATGCAAGCAGCCTTCTACAAAAGACTAAAGCGCCTTAATCGCCTCAATCTGTTCACTTAACTTCTTAGACGTGCTTTCAAAGTCAGCCAGCTTAGCCTTCTCTTTTTCAATCACATCATCAGGCGCCTTATCCACAAACTTAGGGTTATTAAGTTTGCCGGCCACTCGGCCCAGTTCCTTTTCGTTTTTATCAAAGGCACGGGTTAAACGGTTAAGCTCGGCGGCCACATCAATGTTTCCGGCCATGGGCACCAGTACTTCCATTTCACCTACCAAGGCAGTAGCAGAAAGCGGTGCAGCATCACCGTCATTCAACCAGGTAATTTCTTCCAGCTTCACCATGTTCATCAAGAACTTGGTATTGGCTTGTAATCGAGCCTGATCATCTGCACTGCCGTTTTTAAACAAGGCTTTAATGGGTTTACCTGGGCCTATGCCCATCTCGGCACGAATATTTCGAATACCTGTGATCACGCCCTTAAGCCATTCGATGTCGATGTCGCTTTGATCATCTACCAGGCTTTCTTCAAACAATGGGTACGGCGCCAACATAATGGTATCGCCCCCTTTGTTGGCGATAGGCGCAATAGTTTGCCAAATTTCTTCGGTAATGTACGGCATCATTGGGTGTGCCAAACGCAAGATGCTTTCCAATGTATGAACCAGAGTACGGCGGGCGGCACGCTTTTGCGCCTCAGAGGAATTCTCGTCCCACAGTACCGGCTTAGACAGCTCCAGGTACCAGGCGCAGTATTCGTTCCATACAAAGTCATACAAGGACTGGGCGGCGTGATCAAAGCGGAAGTTTTCTAACGACTCGCCAATTTCTTTTTGGGCTTGTTGCAAGCGCGATTGAATCCAACGATCGGCCAGCGACAATTCCACCTCACCATTATTCATGTCATCAATTTGTGCTTGAGTCAGCAGTGTGTCGTCGGTTTGACCAATGCTTTCCATAACAAAACGTGTGGCGTTCCACAGTTTGTTACAGAAATTACGGTAACCTTCCAAACGGCTCATATCAAACTTCACATCACGGCCAGTAGAGGCCAGCGACAAGAAGGTAAAGCGCAACGCATCGGTGCCGTAAGGGGCAATGCCCTCTGGATAATGCTTGCGAGTTTGCTTCTCAATTTTCGCCGCCATTTGTGGCTGCATCAAACCGCCGGTACGTTTCTGTACCAGGTCTTCTAAATCTATGCCGTCAATAATATCCAATGGGTCTAAAACATTACCCTTAGACTTAGACATCTTCTGGCCTTCCTGGTCACGTACCAAACCGTGTACATAAACCTTCTTAAAGGGCACTTCGCCGGTGAACTTAAGCGTCATCATA
>MAAD01000336.1:0-10747 GCA_002162985.1 Bermanella sp. 47_1433_sub80_T6
TCTTAGGTCTGGGTTTTTCCAGTAACTCGCCATTTAAGTTGGGTGGCGAGCGCAGTGATGTTTACATTGGGCCCGGTATCCAGCTGAAACAACGGCAGTATGCGCTACGTGGATTTAATGATGGTCAAGCGGAGCTGGAGGGCGATAATACGCTGTTATACAGCCTGGAATATCGATTACCATTTTCCTGGTCAGACCATAATGTGATGGTTCCTCCGGTAGGTTTTTCCGGTTGGTCGCTACGGGCTTTTACGGATAACGCCATGGTATGGAATGAAGGCGATAATATGGGGGATGTTTATTCTTCCCTGGGGTTAGAAGCAATTATAGACACCACAGTGGTTTATAATTTGGCGTTAAGGTTTCGAGTGGGCGTCGCCAAAGGTCTTGATTCCTTGGGTACGGATGCTGTGTATGTTCAACTAGGAGGTGCGTTTTAATGAAATATTTGGGTAAACTTTTATTGGTATTATCTTTGGCAGGCTGCGCATTGGGGCCGCAAAAAGTACAAGTGATGCCATCATTTGCTTTTGAACATCTAAAGGGTTTGCAAATACCCATAGAATTGGTGGTGGTTGATCAGCGTAAAAATACCAGCGTTTTGGGTTATCGCAATGCAAAACAGCAAGGGTTAATCGAATTCAAAACCCCGCTGGTTAATGCATTGGGCAGTGCAATGCAAAAAGCCATGCTGGCTCAGGGCATCAACATGCAAAAGGGCAATGAGCCATTTACCAGACTCACCGTACAAGTAGATAAGTTGCAATATTCAAGTCCCAACGAAAGCTGGGTTAGCCGTATTAAGATGAATGCTGAGATTTCAATATTGGTAAGCCGTGGCGGTTCAAGCTTTAAAAAACGTTTTTCAGCTAATCGATCCCAGGATGTGGCCACCGCTCCTAGCCTGGAATTTAATGAAAAATATATGAATGCTTTGTTGTCTGAAATAATTAACAAAGCAATGAATGACCGAGATGTTATTAACTTTCTTAACTAGGAAATATGAATGGATCAAGATGTAGTGAATCATCCTGCCTGGAATTACGCGGCTATGGCTTTTTTTCTAATGGCCTGGGTATTTTATACCCTGTTTGCAAGATACATGGCCAAGCGAACCCATTGTCTGGCATCGATTATGTGTGTTCATCGGGTTTGGTGGATGGAACGCATGATGGTGCGCGATAATCGAGTTGCCGACTCGGCGTTATTATCGAACATAGAGCGCAATGTTAATTTTTTTGCTTCTACCACTATGATTATTATTGCTGCCATTTTAACCGTATTAACCGGTGACTTTGAATTGGAATACTTTAGCGGAAATCTCACCAAGGATTATGGGCAGATCAAATTGATCTTAATGGTGGCGATTATGATTTATGCTTTTTTCACCTTTACCTGGTCGTTAAGGCAGTATGGTTTTGCCAGTGTATTGTTGGGGGCGGCCCCTTTGCCTAGTCAAGATGAATTCAATCTTAGTCAACGCAAAGAGTATGCAAAATCCACCGCCAAAGTGTTAGATCAAGCAGCCCATAGTTTCAACTATGGCTTGCGCGCCTATTATTTTTCTATGGCGGTCATAGCCTGGTTTGTTCATCCCTTGTTATTTTTACTGGCAACCAGCCTGGTAGTGGCGGTGTTGTACCACAGAGAGTTTATGTCTAAGTCATTAACATTAATGGTGATGGATGCCGATATTATTAATGGCAAGTAAATATGAGAAATATAAAAACTAGGGGGGAGGGGAGTAGCGCCCTGAGAAAGGGCGCTCGTGTTCGAACTATTTTAATTTAACCAAAGATGAATTAGGTTGCGTTAGCATGAAGTCCACCAGGATTTCGCCTCCTTCATGTAGTAAGGCATCAACTGCCGTGTCTTTCTCTTTGTCAGTCTTTGCAGAATCAGTGTCTGCAACATCATCAGTTAATTCTTTAAGTGGTTCTTGTCCTTTGGCCACACGGCGCTTGTTTTCCAAGCCAAGTCGACGTTGCTCCATGTCTTTACGTTCAGACTCCCGTGTTTTGCTATTGAGTGAAATGGTGGTATCACCTCTTAACTCTTTTAAGAATACAACCTGTTCATTCAGGTAAGCGAAATCCGGGTTGTTGCTAATTCGTTGATTGTGCTGCTCACGTACTCCGGGTAACACTTTAATTATGCTGCCGTGTGTATTGTATTTAGAAGCTGCAATTTTATCCCAAGGCAGGGCTTCTTCTAGGGCGCTCTCGCCAATTTTCTCTACGTCATAAATCTCTGGGTATAGAATGTCTGGAATAACTCCTCTGTGCTGCGTGCTCTCGCCACTGATGCGGTAAAACTTGGCATTGGTAACTTTCATTTGGCCGCGAAACAAGGGAATTAACGTTTGTACGGTGCCTTTACCAAATGTTTGGCTACCCACTACTAGGCCGCGTCCATAATCCTGGATGGCGCCGGCAAATATTTCGGAGGCGCTGGCGCTGAGGCGATTGGTGAGTACTACCAATGGGCCTTTAAAAAGCTGTGCTGGGTCCTGATCTGCTAGTACTTGGGTATGGCCAAAACTATAATGAACCTGCACAGTAGGTCCTTGTGGAATGAATAGTCCCACTAGGTTGTTCACCTCGGCTAAGGAGCCACCGCCATTATTACGTAAGTCTATGATCAGGCCGTCTATGTCGTCTTTTTGCAATTCTTTAATCAGTTTACCCACATCACGGGTGGTGCTGCGATAATTGGGGTCATTGGCATTTTTAGCCTCAAAGTCCGCGTAAAACGCCGGTATATCGATGACACCCACTTTATAGTTTTTATCGTCACGTTTAATTTCAAGCACTTCACTTTGTGCGGCTCGATCCTCCAGTTTTACTTCATCACGCACGATAGATATGACTTTGTGGGTTTCGGTTTGGCCACTGCCCGATATAATGTTTAAGCGCACGGTACTGTCTTTAGGACCACGGATCAGGTCCACCACTTCATCCAGACGCCAGCCAATCACATCAACCATTTCTTTTTTATCTTGCGCTACCCCAACTATTTTATCACTGGGTTTAAGCTGGCCAGCCTTGTTGGCTGGGCCGCCACTAACCAGTCTTTCGACAATCGTATTTTCATTCTCGCTGCGTAATACCGCCCCTATGCCTTGCAGAGACAAGCTCATATTTATGTTGAAATTCTCACTGTTGCGAGGTGACATATATTGAGTATGGGGGTCAAAGGTATAGGTAATGGCGTTCATGTAGGACTGAAAGGCGTCTTCTGCATTAATTTGTTTGATGCGGTTTAGCTGGCTGTCATAACGCTTGATGAGTAATTCTTTGATGTCTTGATCTTTTTTACTGGCAAGCTTTAAATTTAATACGGTATTTTTGATGCGCTTGCGCCACAGTTGGTCTAATTCAGAGCTGTTTTTGGCCCATACAGATTTCTCCCTGTCTAATTCTAGAGATTCATCCCTGGTGAAGTCAAAGTGGTCGACACCCTTGTTGATCAGTAATAAGGCAAAATCGAGCCGTTCGATGGCGCGCTGACGGTAACGGTTGTAAATAAGGAATGCTGGTTCCAGGTCATTGGTCTTGATGGCGTCATCCAGCTCTAACCGCATTGATTTAAATTCATTAATATCTGCTGCGGTGAAGTAAGAGCGGGTGTTATCCAATATATTCAGGTATCGGTCGTATACTTTTTCTGAGAAGGCATCGTTTAAATACTTGCGGGAATAGTGGTGTTGGTAAAGGTGGTGCACCACGGCGCGGTTGGTTAGTGCATGTTCGGCGGCAGGCTCTAAAACTTGAACCTTTGCGCTGTTGGCTAGAGATGTAAATGAATAACAAACGATGGCACTGAAGAGCAGTAGATGACGCAACATTTAACTTAGATTCCTTTTGAATGACGACCATGCAAAAAATAGGGGTATGAGACTATTTATAGCACTTAAGCTGGGCAATTAAATGCTTTGGCTCAATGTTTCTAAAAAAACAGCATGATAGCCCAAGCTGGAGCATTTTTCATGTGCATTAGAGAACACGAGCCCTTAGATTAGTTGGACAGGGAATGAGGTAAACAGTTCTCGAATAAAGCAGGAATATAATAAAGGGGAGGGGGAGAATAACCCCTTTTAGCGTGGACGCTAAAAGGGGTGGTAAGGATTAATGCATAACGGGTTTAATTACAAACAGCAAATCGCCGTGATTCACTTGCTGGCCTTCAGCATTGTGAATACGAACAATTTGATACTGTATTTCCGCATCATAAAGTGTATTGCCCTTAGCATTAAATGATTTAAGGCTAAGCGGGCTAAACATCTTCATAGCCTCCATTAGACAAAGGGTTTGATCAACCGATACGATATCACCTTCTTTCACGTACGAAGGCTCGCTTGGTGACGCTGAGCTGTAAAAGATTGAGCTAGCCGGAGCCAGTACTTTAAGCTCGGTTGAACCCTCAATAGCCAGCGATTCACGGGTAACATTCTGCCCGCTCAAACCGGCATTTATTTCCATGTCCTTCACCAATTGGACCTGATCGATACGTTTCAGGTATTTAGGCAGGTAATTAGTGTCATATTCGCCATTGATGAAGGTTTCATCCTTAAGGATGCCTTTCAGCAATGGGATGTTGGTGCTAACCCCTTCGATAACCACTTTGTCCAAATATTTCAACATTTTTGCGATAGTGTCATTACGATCTTTACCGTTACAAATAATCTGTACCACCATGCTGTCATAGAAGGGTGTTACTTCTTTATCGCTATCGATGGATTTAATTAATTGAATATTTTTGTCTTTAGGCAATACACATTTTGTGATCTTGCCTGCGTTTGGCAGGAATTGAATGTCATCTCCTGAGATTACGCCTTTTTCAGCATTAATTCGCACTTCTAGCGCATAACCTTTCTGCTTAATCTTCATGTCGCTTATGGAACCACCGCTGGCGATGTTAAATTGCTCGCTGACGATATCAATGCCGGTTACAAATTCAGTTACCGGGTGCTCCACTTGCAGGCGGGTATTCATTTCCATGAAATACACATCGTTAACATCCAGGTTGTAAATAAACTCAACCGTACCTGCACCGTTATAATCAACTTCGTCAGCCAGCTTTTCGGCGTAGGCGTAGACTTTGTCTTCCAGATTCTTTGGCAGGGCGCATGAAGCGGACTCTTCGATAATTTTTTGGTTATTTCTTTGCACCGAGCAATCTCGTAAACCCAGGATGCGAGTATTGCCATGGCTGTCACGCAAAATTTGCACTTCGATGTGACGCAAAGAAGTAACAAACTTCTCTAGGTAGATATCGCCGCTGCCAAACGCACTACGTGCTTCGGTAGAAATTAAGTGAAAGAGTTCGTGAATGTCGGCAGGGTTTTCCACTACCTGTATGCCTTTACCACCACCACCGTGAACGGCCTTAAGAATAATCGGGTAGCCAATTTCGTCGGCTACTTTAGCGGCCATGGCTGATGTGGTTAGAGTGCCAAGGGAGCCAGGTACCACAGGTACATCGGCTTTCAATGCGGTGTGGATGGCATTGGACTTATTGCCCATGGTTTCCATGGAAGATACTTTTGGTCCAATGAAGTTAATATTGTGGTTGCCACAATAAGCGGCAAACTGGGAGCTTTCTGACAAGAAACCTATGCCTGGGTGAAGAGAGTCGACCTTCTCTAGTTCGGCAATACGAATCACGCTCTGGGCATTCAGGTAACTTTCGTCAGGAGTATTACCACCAATGCAAACCAGGCTGTCATTTTCATCCAGTAGGTCGGCCGCTGTGCTGTTCATGTCTGGGTCAGACTGAACCAAAACTACCTTAATGTTGTTTTCCTTGGCCTTGCGCACCAGTTTTTCGGCTGTACAGCCACGGGCATGAACCAATACTTTTTTAACGTCGCTGAAGATCTTATCTTCCACTGTGTTTTCCAGTTCTTTGGCCTGAGCTTTTTCCGGGGTAACAAAACCCTTAAGAATACGAGCCAGAACTTCATCTACGCTACGTTGCGCCACTGGAATAGAGGGGTCAATGGCACGTAACTGGTCATCCAGTTCTTCAACAAACGGATGTTTAACCAGATCAACCATGCTGCCATCATTTAATGACAAATAGTTAGACAGGGTTGCGGTGGAAGGCAAGTAAGATGGCACCACTATTTGGCCAGCAAATGGCATGTTAGTGCCTGAAAAGTAGAAGCTTTGCACTAGTGGATGAGTTGCAAAACTGGCCTGCGCGCCACCTGTGCAGTCGCCGTAACCAAATACCACAATGGGTAAGTCGTTATCGCGCACAAAACGGGTGATTCGGTCATTTACGATGGACATGGAGAAGAGGGCGGCTGCACCTTCTTTGGTTTGCATGCCACCAGAAGAGACAAAACAAACGATAGGGTAATTGTGGCGTGCACACTCCACCATGAGTTTGCAGAATTTCTCCGCACTGGCCATGTCAAATGCACCGGCCTGGAAATCAAGGTTGGATATAAGCGTTCCCACACGGCGACTCTCATTGCCCACTTTAATGGTGGCAAAGCCGGTAATAACACCACAGGGGGTAATGTCATTACTTAATGCTTTTTCAATAGAGCCTCTAAACCCAGGGAACTGTACCGGGTCTGAGGTCATTAGGTGATCGTTGATTTCTTCAAAGTCATTAAAGAAGCGGTCAACAAACGCACGGGCTTTGGTGACTTTTTTCTTTTTAACGCCGTCAATCACATCCTGAATGAGTAGATCGAAGTAGGCGATGGTTAAGCGGTTCCAGAAATCCTTTTTACGGCCAATGCTGTAAGGATTAATTCTACCGTTATAGTCTTGCCCATCATTAGACTTATAGTATTCAGGTAATAACTTCTCAAAGAAGAAAGTGATGATTACAAACAAGGTATCGCTGATTCTTGGGAAGCTGTTTTTCTTCCACTCTTCCACCTGAATCAAAAACTCACCCCGTTGACTGGAGGCAATGAAGTATTTAAACCAATTGGCAAACTCTTCTTTATGGTCCTGGGCGATACTTAGCTGGTTGGTGTGCTCCAGACCCTGGCTGATTAAATCATTAACCGCCTCAAACGATAGGCTGTGAGTTTCTTTGGCTTCTTTGGCAACTTTCACCAGATTATTGATGACAAAATCGTAAAGCTTGCCAAACATGATCAGATTTTGACTGATGCTGATGAAATCACTGCGCAGGTCATCCAGCAAGATGGCATCCAGTACGGAAGCGTCTCCCTGATTGATGGAGGCATCGTTATTCTTAATGCGTAAATAGGGCGCCAGGGCATCTTCCAATACGCGGCGGTTTACTTCGGTGCTGCCACTGGCAACACTATTGATAAGTTGTTGCGTGTGGTCATTCAAACTAATGCTGTCGGTCACATCACCCGGTATTTTATCGCCGTTGATGATGTTGTTTAGGCACTCTGTAAGGCCGGCTAACAGTTTTTCACTGGCTTCTGTTTGGTATTCAGCAAGCATTGCCTGGGTGTCATAATCCAGTTTGCTATGGATGAACTGGGCTAGGCTGTGATCCTGTTTTTTAATGAAATTAAGTATAGATTGGCTATCAACCAGATCGTCTTGAACCAGTAAGAAGCGGTTTTGTTGTTCGTTCTGCAAATACTCTATGAGCTCGGCAAAGTTTACATCGGCATCGGACTTCCAGCGGTTAAACAGGTATAGGCCCAGGTAAAAGCTGAAATCCTGTTTGGATTTTTGGTAGTTATCTTCTGGCTCGCCAAAGAATAGGCGGGAAATTGAGCCACGAGTTTCGCCGCGCTCCTCGTTCTTTTGACAGTAGTTTTTCCAAAGTTTATTAAGCTCGTCGTCGTAGCGAATTTTGTCGGGAGCCTGTAACCATTTCTGGAACTTTTTACGTTTTTCTTCTTCCTGGCGCTCGATGAGTTTACCGCTTGGGACTTCAACCTCGGCAAGTCGGCTGTAATGGCCGATAGTGGTGGAAGAAATACGCTTGCGCAGAGTCAAATAACGCATGTAGCGGTAGGTCATGCGGAATAGATTGTGGTGCTCAGTTGGAGACGCTGCCAACATTAGGTTGGAGTCTTTTTCCATGGCGGCGAGTTTGTCGGATGGGTTTAAATAGCGCTCTACGCTGCGCTGGTAATGATCCATCAAATAAGGGTTTTCACGGGCAAAATTTTCGGCGCCTTTTTCAATGCTTACAATGCTTGAGGTAATGGCATTGAGTAAATTTTGAAGTTTGTCGATGCGATCACTGGGAGCAAAATCTACGATGCCATCGATGACGTTTTTAGGCAGCAGTTCATAGGCCGATACGCCTACATATTTTGCACATTCCTGCCAAGATAAATTGTATTTACGGGCAATGCTGGCCAAGCCTTGTGGCTGAATGGTGTTAAATATGCCATCCCGTAAAGATAACAGGATGTTGGTGGAGGCCAGCGGAATGGCACCACCGGAATAACCTGCTCCCAGGATAATGCCCACGGTAGGGGTATCGCAATTGGCCATCTCGGCAATCAGTCTTGAGATGCTATGCGCCTGATTATTTTGATTGGCTTGTTCGCTGGCATCGGCCCCCGGGGTGTCAATTAGAGTAACGATGGGGGTGGCATGTTTGGTAAAACCACGCATGGCTTTTACTGCCTGAGTATGGTGCTCTGGCAACCAGGCGCCGTTTTGCTCTGAGCGATTTTGGCCAATGAAGCCAATGCGGCGGAATTGGTTGTTGAACGATAATTCAACTTCGGCCACGTATAAGGGGCCAAACTCTTGCTCTGTAATAAAGCGGTTGGTGAGCTTATGTACCAGCTGCTTGGCATTCATGCGTTGCTTGGACTCACTGGGAGCCACAACTTCTTGAATGTAGTCGTCTATGTTGAGCTGCTGCAGGGACTCAAGTTTCTTTTGAATTTGCTCGGAGTCAACCAGCCCTTGGATATGAGGGCTGGCAGCGCTGTCTTCTTGCTCAGGAAAAAGAGAAAAATCCTGGCTGAGTTTTTCAGCGATTTGGAATAATTGGTCGGTATCAAATTGTGACATATCTATTGGCGCTTTATTGTTAACTGAGTGGCGGTGGCTGGTGTTCGAAACCAATATGCGATCTGTTATATCAGACATTGTCAAATAAAACAGCTCCGTGATGGCATATCTTGTAAACAGTTGTAAATAACGAGTAATGTCGCCTGTTTATTGCCTTGGCGGCGCTTTTTCATCTTTGAAATGGCGGTTATAATGGCGTCCATAAGTCGATTGGGAGTAGCTTGTGGAATTAGCCGATATACGCCGTTTAAATGCCGTGGCGATCATGCAGGAGAACGCACTGGATGAAATGTCCTTCGCCATGTGTTTAGGCAAGGATGAAGATCAAATCCTAGATTTGTTATCCAGTGGTAGTAAGAAGAAAATAGGCGATGCATTGGCCAGGTTGATGGAGCAAACGTTCAGCAAGCCCAAGCAGTGGCTAGACCAGGGTGAGCTAGAGGGTGAGGGACCTAGCTACGACCTGTTTGGCTAATCACCACTATTCCTTGGGGAAGAGCAGGTTCCAGATAACCTGCTGATTAGTAACGTCCACGTTCATACTGTTATCTCCAGAAGGGAATACTCCACTAGGGAGCTGGCCGCCTGGGTTAGGAAGGCTAAAGTAATAGCCGTCATTAGTGATGCCTTGTGTCACTCCCAGCGCAGGCCCTGAGCTTTGTCCTGAAAAGCTGCTGAGGTATTGCACCATGAGTTCCTGAGTAACCTGAGTGTCACTTGGCAACCCAAGGCCGTTGCGTACCAGGTTTTGTGCACGAACTTGTTGGGCCTGGGCCGCATTGCTTTGGAAGTTAGGAGTAATAAAACTTGAAGTGGCCTGATTACTCTCAAGTTGGTTGAATTGCTGTTGGGGGGCGTTATCGCTGAATTCACGGTTAAAAGGTTGGTTTTGGTGGGTATTTTGCTGCTCTAGCTCAGAAACCTGTTCGGCCTCGCTGATGGCGGGCTGACCTGGGCCCACGGTAATCTTTACTTTAAGCTTTTGTTTCTCAGATTTTTGCTGAATGCGCTGTTTAACTACGATGGCGCCATCCTGTATATAGGCTTCGGTCATCTCGGTATTACTCATCTCTTCGACCTGCGCCCATAGATAAGGGCTGACCAAAGCAAGTGTTAAAACAATGCAAGTTCTTAGGATGCGCATAGCAAATGAGGCTCCTTGATAATGTAGCGCCAAGTAATTAGCCTGGCTGATTAAACCCTAGCGCATGCTGACCAGTTTCGCGAGGGCATCAATCAAGTGAGACTAGCGTCTCAAAACGCTGTGAATGACAATGCCTGATTCAAAATATACGGTAAATTTTTCATAATCCCAACGACTGATAGGCGGTTTGCCCTTGGCCTTGTGCATATTAAATGGCGGGCCAAATTCGTCTTCTACCGAGCTTTCACTATCCCCTCGTACTGGCATGAAAAAATCAGCAGACATGTCTTTGTCAATTAACGGAATCATCACGGGTTCTGATGTGGTGAGCACCTCCTGGTGGCCTTCGCTATAAGCCAAGCAGCTAGCCAAGAGAGTGATGAGAAAAAACGTTGTTTTGTTAATGTTGTTGGGGCGCGTGGCCATAATATTCTCTGTTTTTCGATTTAATCCTATATTAACGCCAAAAATCTCTTTAGACCATTTCATTTAGCTGGGCTTTTCTTTAGTCTTAGCGCTTTATAATTTGTTAGTTTTGTTATGTTGAAATCTCTTCCCCTAAAAATTGGCTTGCGTTACACCGGCGCCAAGCGTCGCAATCACTTCATATCGT
>MAAD01000336.1:10797-18413 GCA_002162985.1 Bermanella sp. 47_1433_sub80_T6
ATTTTGGTCATGTCGGTTATGAATGGCTTCGATCGTGAGTTGCGCCAACGCATTTTAGGCATGGTTCCTCATGCCGCATTATATGGCCCCGACGGCCTGAGTGACTGGAAGTCCCTGGCAAAACAGGTGAGTAATAAACCTGGCATAGTGGCGGCGGCGCCCTTTGTACAAATTCAGGGCATGATGAGCAGTAAGGGGCGAGTGCAGGGGGTTATGGTAAATGGCATTGAGCCGGAATGGGAAGACAAGGTTTCTATCCTTCCCGACTTCATGACTCAGGGGGATTTTTATTCTCTCAATAATGGCCGCTACCAAGTTATCCTGGGGGATTTATTAGCCAAAAAATTGGGGGCCAGTTTAGGAGATAAAGTTACTCTCATTATGCCGGAAGCCAGTCTAACGCCGGCCGGGCTTATGCCTAGAATAAAGCGCTTTACGGTCAGTGGTGTGTTTTCAGTGGGCGCCGAGTTGGATGCCAATTTTGCTTACATTCACATGCGTGATGCGGCCAAGTTGGCGCGCATGGATAATGAAGCCCAAGGGTTACGGTTAAAGACCGAAGACTTATTTAAAGCACCCAAAATAGCTTGGGATTTGCAATTTGAATTGGATGAAAATCTGCGTGCCAGTGACTGGACTCGTACCCATGGCAATTTATTTCAAGCCATCAAGATGGAAAAAACCATGATTGGTTTATTGCTGCTCATCATAGTGGCGGTAGCGGCGTTTAATATTGTTTCAACGCTAGTGATGGTGGTAACCGACAAACAAGGTGACATTGCCATTATGCGTACCCTGGGTATGTCTCCCTCGGCAATCATGATGGTCTTTATGGTGCAGGGTTTTATTATAGGTGTGGTGGGTATCATACTAGGCACGCTATTAGGGGTGTTGATGGCCCTAACCGTGACAGATGTAATTGCTTGGGTTGAGCGAATTTTGGGTATTCAGTTTTTAAACGCCAATGTTTATTTCATTAGTTATCTGCCCTCTCAATTATTGCTCAGTGATGTATTAATAGTCACTGGGTCTGGTTTGCTCATGTGTTTTTTAGCTACCTTGTACCCGGCATACCGTGCTTCAAAGGTAAAACCTGCGGAGGCGTTGCGTTATGACATCTAATATTCAAGCGGTTTTGAAGTGTCAAAAAATAGTGAAAGAGTACCAAGTAGGCCCTGAGTCCATACGAGTGTTGGATGAACTGGACTTTGTGCTTTACCCAGGGGATTGGGTGTCGGTAGTGGGGGCTTCCGGTTCTGGTAAAACCACCTTGCTTAATATGTTGGCCGGTCTGGACTTGCCGTCGTCCGGGCATGTGTTTTGGGGGCAGGAGGATTTGGCCACATTGTCCGAGAGCAAGCTTGGCAAACTAAGAAATCGCCACTTGGGTTTTGTTTATCAGTTTCATCATTTGTTAGCAGAGTTTAGCGCCTTGGAAAATGTGGCTATGCCCTTATGGATTCAAGGCATGAATAAAAAACAAGCCCTGGAGCGAGCATCGCAAATGCTACAAAAAGTGGGTTTGTTGAAAAGGGTAACTCACAAACCGGCTGAATTGTCCGGAGGGGAACGCCAGCGGGTGGCCATTGCACGGGCACTGATTACCGAACCTGCTTTAGTGTTGCTCGATGAGCCCACCGGTAATCTGGATAGCGATACCGCAAAAGAAATACAGCAGCTATTACAGCAACTCAATGATCAGCTGCAAACCGCATTTATTGTGGTGACGCATGATTTAAGTTTTGCATCCTTGGCCAAACATACTTTCCATTTACAAGGTGGCAAGTTGCACGGCCCAGAGGTTGAGGCTATCGCCTAGTGACATTGGCTAACAGTGCCGCCTAATGATTGGCGGACTGCTGGCGCTTTTGTTGGCGTCTGCGCCAGCTGCGAATTACATGAAAACGCCAAAACAGCCGAATCCCCACAAAGCCAATGCTGGCAAAAATAACCGCACAGATAAGCGATCCTAATAATAAAGGCTCCCAGATAGCGCCCAGCTCACGCATGGCCCATTCCATTGATAGTTCTATTTCAAAGGGTCGTGTGGGTACTTCTAAAATACTGGTGCCTACTTTATAGGTGAAGTAAAAAATAGGAGGAATGGTGATGGGGTTGCTGATCCAAACCAGGCCAATGGATATGGGCAGGTTAGAGTGCACCATGACCCCTACAGCTGCCGCTGCCACCATTTGAAAGGGCATGGGCATAAAGGCAAAAAAGATTCCCACCAAAAATGCACGTGACACCGAACGACGGTTTAAATGCCATAAGTTGGGTTCATGCAGCAGTGTGCCTAAAAATTGCAGTGAAGGATGTTGTTGGATGGTCTGAGGGTTAGGAAATAATTTCTTTAGTGCTTTTTTTGGCATGGAATTTTGATTTCCTGGAACTGCTGGTATTAAACGCGGCTAATATACGGTGGCTTATACATGGACCACACCAAAAGCTCATAACCTGCGTCTATAATTTAAATATTGCAGCTAATTATGCACGGATTGCATAGGACTTACTAGT
Organism: Bermanella sp. 47_1433_sub80_T6; assembly: GCA_002162985.1. Classification (GTDB taxonomy): domain Bacteria; phylum Pseudomonadota; class Gammaproteobacteria; order Pseudomonadales; family Oceanobacteraceae; genus Bermanella. Next base: position 13,315 of record MAAD01000336.1, read on the forward strand.
TATGAAACTCATGCTCATGGGGTTTGGTATAGGGGTGTTAATGGCCAATATTTGGCCGCTGCTTAGCCTGTTAATGAGCCCCGTCATGATAGTGATAGGCCTATTTACCCGTGCGAAAATTTTATATCTTGGGTATGCCTTTATGGCCGGTTGTGTCTGGGTGGTGAGTCATTGGTTAATGGCTTACAGCAATGCTCTCCCGCTGGAACAGGGGCGGCAGCAATGGCAATTGGTGGGTGAAGTGGCGCGGGTATCACAACAGCAGGGGCGCACCGAGTTTGATTTTTATCCAGCAGGCCCCTTTAACAAGCTAAAAGTGAGTTGCTATAAATGCCCCTGGCCCATAGAGCGTGGCGATGAATGGGCCCTGGCGTTAAAGTTGAAACCTTTTGTCTCGTTTCACAACCCCATGGGATTTGATTATCGGCAGTGGATGCTGAGTAAGGGTTACAGTGCGCAGGCTTCGGTGGTGGTGAAACATGGATATAATCGGCGAATTAGCCAAACAGGTGGTAGCCTGGCCCGTGACATTTCCAAATTAGTAGCAGCCTCTTCATTTCCTGTGTTACGAGCCTTGCTGTTGGGTGATAAAAAAGGAATGTCGGCTCAATACAAACGCCTTATTAATGATTCAGGTTTGGGGCATTTGTTTGTGGTCTCGGGGTTGCATGTGGGCATAGTGGCCATGATCTTTGTGATGTTGCTTACTTGGCTGCAGCGTCCCTTGTTGTTGGTGTTCTGGCCCTATGGCTCAGTCTTTGCCATTTTGGGTGGTCTGTCCATGGCCTTTTTCTATGCTTATTTGTCGGGGCTGAATGTTCCCGCCATACGAGCTTGTATCATGCTTTTATTTGCAGCTTTGTTAGTGATTCAAGGGCGTCACGGTCAGATGAGTCATTATTTATTATTGGCTTTTACCTTGGTGGCCTTAATTAATCCCTTGGTGTTTTCGGGTGTGGGCAGTTGGCTGTCATTTGGTATTGTGGCTGCGCTGATTGTGGGTATGAGTATTTCGGCGAAAAATAGCTGGTTTACGCAACTACTGTCGGCGCAGTGGTTGGCGTTTTTTGCGGGAGGGGTAATTTTAGTGGTGTACGCCATGCAGCTTGCCCCGGTGGGGTTCTTGCTGAATTTACTGTTCATTCCTCTCATGACGTTGGCCGTACTGCCATTGGCATTACTGGCATTGGTGCTGGCATTGTTAGGTAGTGCTGAATTCCTCATCATGCTGGAGCATGCACTTCACAATTTGTTTGATTATTTGTTATTGCATAGAAATCTTATTACTTACGGGCCGTCGATTCATGATGGAAATCGTTACCTGGTCATTATTGGTATAGGGGTTTTGTTACTACCCAGGGTGCTGGGTGGTCGTCTGCTGGCCGTCAGCTGCCTGTTGGTGGCTTTATGGATTCCTATAGAGCGTCCAAAAGAAGGTGGCTTCAGCCTGGTGGTGCTGGACGTAGGGCAGGGTAGTGCTGCCATCATAGAAACCGCTGGGCATACAGTCTTGGTGGATACCGGTACGCGCTTTTTAAGTGGCATGAGCCTGGTGGATTATGTGGTTTGGCCATACATGCGATCTCGCAATATCCGGCAACTGGACATGCTGCACATCAGTCACGACGATAAAGATCACTCTGGAGGCGCCATGCTCCTAGAGCCCATCAGTAGTGTGGTGGTTGATCAGCATCATTGTGGCGATGTGAGTTGGGTTTGGGATGGTGTACTTTTTGAGCGATTTAAAGCGAAGGGTTTCAACCAGGGCAATAATGGTTCTTGTTTGTTGCGGGTTGAGGATCAAGCCGGTCATAGCCTCTTAATGACAGGTGACATAGAGGTGCAAGCCGAACGCTCTTTGTTAGCCAGCGCTACTGACAAACTATCGGCCAATGTATTGCTGGTGCCTCACCACGGTAGTCGAACCTCTAGCAGTGAGGCTTTTTTAATTCAGGTAAACCCGGATATGGCCATTATTTCCAATGGTGCTCTGAACCATTATGGCCATCCTCATGGGGAGGTTGTACAACGTTTAAACAAAAGGTTGGTTGAAGTTTATACGACCGCCTCTCATGGGGCAGTACAAGTTGATTTTGAGCCTAGACAAGAGAGGTTAAGTGTTTCAACATACCGCCCTAATTTGTGAATAATGCAAAAGCGTTAGGAGTGGTAAGTGAAAGAACTGGTTTTTGCTGGCGGTTGGATGATGATTCCGCTAATTTTGGCCTCGGTTTTAGCCGTGGCTATTTGTATTGAGCGTTTTTGGACATTGCGGTCAGAAAAAATTGCCCCTAAGCACCTGTTGGCCCAAGTGTGGGTTTGGATCAAAAACAACGAATTGGACGGTGCCCGCCTAAAGCAGCTTAAGCAGGATAGTCATTTGGGTGCCATTCTTGCCGCAGGACTGAGCAATTCCAAACATGGTCGTGAGATCACCAAGGAAGCCATAGAGCAGGCGGCCTCCAGCGCCATTCATGAAATGGAGCGTTTCTTAAACACCCTGGGCACCATAGCATCCGTTTCTCCCTTAATGGGCTTGCTGGGTACGGTAGTAGGTATGATTTCCGTGTTTAATGCCATCATGACGCAAGGCACGGGTAATGCCGGAGTCTTGGCCGGTGGTATCTCTGAAGCCTTGGTAACCACGGCTGCAGGCATGATGATTGCCATTCCTGCCTTGGTTTTTTATCGTATTTTTCAGCGTCGCATCGAAGAAATTGTCATCTTCATGGAGCAAGAGGCGGTGAAGCTGGTGGATGTACTGCACGGTGATCGTGAAGTAGCCGAGACACCAGAGGGTAATTAACGGTGAAGTTTAAACGTCAAAATAAAGAGGAGCTGGATTTAAATCTAACTCCCATGATTGATATTGTATTTTTACTGTTGATCTTTTTCATGGTGAGTACCACCTTTACTAAGGAAACTCACTTGGCTATTAAATTACCGGAAGCCAGTGGTGAAGTCACCGACGCTCCCGATAAAATGGTGGAGGTGGTGATCGATAAACATGGGCAATACAGTATCAATGGCCAATCGTTGATCAGTAACAAGATACTGAGCCTTAAGCAGGCCATCGAAAAAGTATCACTGGGCAACCATCAGTTGCCGTTTGTGATTACCGCAGATGCCTTAACCCCCCATGAATCTGTGGTGCGCGCCATGGATGCCGCCGGTCAGCTGGGTTTTTCCCGGTTGAGTATTACCAGCAAGAAAGCCAATTAAATCATGAGCAAACAACAACCTTCCGACTGGGCGCTTTATAAGCGCCTGCTTTCTTATGTTTTTCAACATAAAGGCATGTACGGCATCGCTATTATGGGGTTTTGCATGTATGCGGCCACAGCGCCGCTGCTTGCCCAATTAATGGCTGAAATTGAAAAAACCTATAACGCGCCCACGGTGGATGCACGCCTTTACTTGGTGTCATTTATTCTGGGAATTTTCGCCTTAAGAGGCCTGGGCAGTTTTTTAGGGGATTATTTTTTAGCAAGAGTAGGCAGGGCGGTGGTGCACCAGCTGCGACTGGCGTTGTTTAATCATTATTTAACCTTGCCCAATGAATTTTTTGACAAAAATTCCAAGGGCCACATTATTTCAAAAATTACCTTCGATGCCGAACAGGTATATGGCTCCATTACCAATGCCATTACCAGTTTAGTGCGTGAAGGACTTACCGTGGTATTTTTATTGAGTTACATGTTTTACATGAACTGGAAATTAACCCTGATATTTTTTGCCGCAGCGCCTTTCATCGCGTTGGTGGTTAGTAAAGCCAGCGTTTATTTTAAGAAATATGGTAAAAATGTACAGGGTACTATGGGTCGAGTGACCCAGGTGGCCGGTGAATCCATTAATGCATACAAGGAAGTGAAAGTGTTTTCCGGTCAGGAATATGAACGTGAGCGTTTTAATAGTGTAAGTAATGCTAATCGCATACAAACTATTAAATTTGCCCGCGTAAAATCCATTAGTGTGCCGGTCATGCAGCTTATTGTGGCTTGCGCCATTGCCTTTCTGGTGTTTGTGGCGCTGGACCCTACCGTGTCTGGCAATATGTCTTTTGGTGACCTAATGGCATTTATTACTGCTGCCAGCACTCTGGCCAAGCCCATGCGTACCTTGGCAGCCATAAACGCACTGGTGCAGCAGGGAGTCGTGGCGGCCAAGAGTATTTTTGATGTGATTGATCATCCTAGTGAGGTTGATTCAGGCCAGAAAAAATTACCTTCTGCTCAGGGACGATTTGAAATATCAAATTTAAACTTCAATTACCCCGGCACGCAAGACCCTGTGTTACGTAGCATTAATTTGAATGTGGCCCCCGGGCAAAGCATTGCACTGGTGGGAAAGTCCGGCAGTGGCAAGTCTACCCTCATTAGTTTGCTCATGCGTTTTTACGACTATGAGAATGGCCAGATAACCCTGGATGGCCATGACATAAAAGAGTATCAATTGGATCAATTGAGGCGTCAAATTGCCTTGGTAAGTCAAGGGGTGACTCTGTTTAACGATACCATTTACAACAATATTGCCTACGGTGCGTTAAGCGATAAAACTCAAGGCGAGGTTCATGCCGCGGTGAAGGCAGCTCATGCCTGGGAGTTTATAGAGCAGATGCCGCAAGGCATGGATACAATCATTGGTGATGATGGTGTGATGTTGTCGGGGGGGCAGCGTCAGCGATTGGCCATAGCCCGTGCCATCTTAAAAGATGCGCCCATTTTAATTCTGGATGAAGCCACCAGTGCTTTGGACACTGAGTCTGAGCGCTATATTCAGCAGGCTCTGGAAACCCTAATGCAAAATAGAACCAGTTTTGTGGTGGCGCATCGCTTAAGCACCATTGAAAAAGCCGATTCCATCTTGGTGCTTAACAAGGGGGAGATTGTCGAGCAGGGCAGTCATAAAGAGTTGTTACTTAAAAACGGTTTTTATAAAAACCTTTATGACCTGCAATTTAGTGATTAAGGATTTATCTTTGTGTTAGAGCGCTTTTTTATGGTCTCCTGGTATGGCCGTTTTCAATGGACACGCATCTTGTGGCCATTCATGTGCTTGGTTGCCTGGCTCGTGAATAAAAAACGTCGCCAATTTCTGGA
>MAAD01000094.1 GCA_002162985.1 Bermanella sp. 47_1433_sub80_T6
TAAAACTCAGCATACAGGGTTGCCGCGTAATCCAACCAAAAAGAAGAAACCCAGATAAGGCAGCTGGCCCTGGGTTATATCAATTTTTCTTTAACGTGACTGGTACCTAAGTGCTAGGTGGCGATGGTTGTCAGTGTATTGGCATCTGTTCGCCATTATGAATGCTCTATCAGCAGCCCTGCGTTAAATGTGTTTTAATTTGCACTTACCTTTATCCTTACGCACGACTAAATGTGCAACCTATTCAAGGAGTGCACATGTTAATTCGCATCATGGCGATTGCCATTCTACTGCTATCCACTCAGGCCAAGGCCAACCTGGAGATGGGCTTGGGCATGTCCATCTTAAATGTGCCCCACTACATCGGCAGCAGTGAGGCCGAGCAATACTACTTACCCTTTCCCTATTTGCGCTACCGCAGTGAAACCCTGAACATTGACCGTAACCTCATTCAAACCAATATGTGGCGCAGTGGTAACTGGAGTCTGGAGCTGAGCCTGGGGGGCTCCATCAGAATCGACAGTGATAAAAGTCAGGCCCGCCAGGGCATGGATGATCTGGACTTTATTGTAGAGTTAGGCCCGGCCCTGCATTACTACTTTTTAGGCGCTCGCAGCGAAGACAATGCCATGTTTTTGGAGTTGCCCATCAGGGGCGCCATGAGCACAGACTTTACCCAGGCAACCGATCGTGGTGTGAGTTTTAACCCACGTATCGTGTGGCGTCGGGGTTACATGATTAATCAATATCAAGTGCGGCCCCAGTTGGCGCTAGGTCTGCGTTCAGCTAGTGATAGTAATCATGATTACATCTACGGGGTTGATGCGAAATTTGCTACCGCTAACCGCTCGCAATACAAGGGTACTGGCGGATATGGTGGTTGGCAGTTGGGCTACAGTACCGCCGTTTTATGGTCCGATTGGCTAGTGGCGGGCTTTATGCGATATGTAAATATAAAGGGTGCTGTTTATGAAGATAGCCCCTTAGTAAAAAGCGATAACAGTGTGATATTTGGCCTGGCCAGTGCCTACCTGTTTTAAGCCCTAGACCAGCAACTACGGGGGTGATGGCCATTTTTTAGTTAATATATTGAGTGAACACTTGTTTACTATATTGCCATCTATGGTTGACTTAATGCTGGCTCAGGATAACATGTCATATCGTTATTCTGAGCATTACTATGAAAACCCTATTTAGCCTGTGTTTAGCCGTTTTTCTTTCCATCGCGGCCGTGGATCAAGCCGAAGCCAAGCGCTTTGGTAGCGGTGGTTTTGGCAAATCCTTTAAAACCAGTCCCTTCAAAAAATCCAGCCCTGCATTTGGTCAAAAACAAGCCGGCCAAAAACAAGATTTTAACAAGAGTGGCGCGGCACAACGCCCACGCTCAGGCATGATGGGCGGCCTAATGGGTGGCCTGTTGGCTGGTGGTGCATTGGCCTATTTGATGGGCAGCGGTGCCTTTGAAGGCCTGCAAATGATGGATATGATCATCTTTGGGGTGTTGGCATTTGTATTGTTTAAACTGTTTGCTGGCAGCCGCCGCAAGCAACGCCCTCAGTATGCGGGTGCCGGGCCGGGAATGGGTCAGCCACAAGCCAGAATGCCTCATAACGAACAAGCCATGCCAGGTGCCTCAAGTGGTGCCGACAATGTTCCGTTTGAACTACCTAACGATTTTGACGTGAAAGGCTTTGAAGAGGGTGCTCTGGAGCATTTTCGTTTAGTGAATAAAGCCTGGGACAGCGGCGACTTAAGCATCATCGAAGAATACGTACACCCCAGTTTATTGCAGCAGTTAACCCAAGAGCGCAGCTTGGAGCAAGGCCCGTTAAGCAACGACATCCTTGACCTGGAAGCCCAGCTGGTACGTTCACAGCGCGTAGATGACGGCCACAGTGTGAGTGTGCTGTTTCGCGGTCTTATTAAAGATAATCAAACCAACCAGGAAAGCGGCATCTTTGATGTTTGGCACCTGCATAAAGCGGCCGATGGCGACTGGTTGATCGTCGGCATCGAAGCCGAGTAACATTTTAAATATAAGAATAAGTTGTAGAGGTAAAAGCTATGTTTGAACAAGGTTTATGGCAGTTAACAGGGTGGCAAACCCTGGCCTATACGTTGGTGTTAACGCACCTTTCCATTGTGTGTGTGACCGTGTATTTGCACCGTTGTCAGGCCCACCGTGCCATGGATATGCATCCGGCGTTGGCGCACTTCTTTCGTTTTGTGGGCTGGTTTACCATTTCCACTATCACCAAAGAGTGGGTGAGTGTGCACAGAAAACATCACGCTAAATGTGAAACCGTAGATGACCCGCATTCCCCAGTTATAAAAGGCCTTAAGACAGTTTTGTTCACCGGTGCCGAGCTTTATGCCGACGAAATTGAAAATGAAGAAACCATTAAGCGTTACAGCAAGGGTTGCCCAGAAGACTGGATAGAAAAAAACCTCTACCAAAAATACAAGATGCTGGGCATTTTCCTAATGTTGGCGGTTAACATTATCTTGTTGGGTCCTATTGGTATCACCGTATGGGCGATTCAAATGGCGTGGATGCCATTTCATGCGGCGGGGGTTATCAATGGCGTGGGCCATGCATTTGGTTACCGTAACTTTGAGTGCAGCGATGCGGCCCGTAACATCGTGCCTTGGGGTATTTGGATCGGCGGCGAAGAGTTGCATAATAATCACCACACTTACCCTAATTCGGCCAAGTTGTCGGTGAAAAAATGGGAATTTGATATTGGCTGGATGTACATCCGTACCTTTGAAATTTTAGGTTTGGTTAAGAATGTACGTCGTGGTCCTGTGGTGCATGTGGACAACAACAAACTCGAACTGGATTTTGATTCGGCTCTGGCCGCCGCCAACAACCGTTTTCAAATCATGGCCAAGTTTTACAAAACCGTGATTAAACCTGTGGTGGCCGAGCAGAAGCAGCATGCCGATGAATCTACCCAGGCATTGTTTAAGCGCGCTAAACGCATCATCGCCAAGGAAGACAGCCTGCTGAGCGACCAGTATCGTGATCAGTTGGGCGAATTGGTTTCAGCCGATGAAATCATGGAAAAGGTTTACCACATGAAGCAGAAGCTATTACTGGTGTGGAAGAAACGTAGCTCAAGCAGTGAAGAGTTGTTAAGCGCCATGCAACTCTGGTGTAAAGAAGCGGAAGAAAGTGGCATTCGAGTGCTGCAGGATTTCGCAGGCAGCCTAAAGCAGTACAGCACTAAACTGGCTTAATAGTTCAATCTTGCGAGGTGCCAGCCACCTCGCAATGGTTTTATCTTTTCTTGTTATCGTTATTTAGCTTGTTTTAGTTTACGAGCGTCACTGATTCCCCCTACGTTTGTTACATTGTTATATCCCATTTTTTGCAACACCCCTAATGCGATTCCAGAGCGGTGACCGCTGCGGCAATACACATTAATCTTGGCGCCTTTATCTGTAGTGATCCCTGAGATTTCTTGGGCCACCTGAGTGTGTGGAATATTGATGGAATCGGTTAGGCTTTCATTTTTAAATTCACCATATGTGCGTACATCCAGCCAGATGGTATCGGCTAGTGAGGGTGCACTAGCCAGCAAGAAGGCAATGGATAGCGTTAGGGTTTTAAGCATGATGAATCCTCGAAAAGTTAACATTAGAATAGTCTAATATTAACTAATATATCGTGGATTAATGTTGATAACCAGAGTTTACAGGAGTTGGTGTGGGGACAGGTTTTGCTAGGGAGGTGGGAAACTGAATCGCGCACGGGGTGCACTCGTACGAGGCCACCCCGTGGCCGACTAAACTTGGCTAGCCGCCAAAGCCTTTATACATAGGGCTTGGCAGCTGCCATAAAGGAGGCTAGTTAGGATTGATCGAAGGTTAGCAACAGGGCCTTTTTATCGTCACCCAGCAAATTGTTTTGCATGTAAGCCAAGATTTCTTTTTTGCTTAATTGCCCCACTTCCTTGGCCAGGGTTTGCAGGGTATCGAAGTTGTTATTTTCTATGTCGATGTCTGTCCAGAAACGGCCGGTCTTTTCACTTAGGTTTTGCGGTTTCTTCAATAACTTGCTGATCAATCCCTGTTGATGAGCGGTATATTCTTCATCAGTCATATTCTCAAGGGTGGTGAGAAAGTCCGTTAAAAATGCCTGGCTGTCGCTCATTAAGATGTTGGACGGGGTTTTGGGGGATTGCACAATCAAGGCCATGCCACCCTGTTCTAACATAGGGTAGGCAGTGGCAAATACAATATAACCATGTTCGCGCTCGGTGCGCATGTAAGTGTAATAGGGCGCCTTGATGATTTGGGTGATTAAGCCCAGGGTGGCGCGCTCTTTAGTGCTGTCGTCTTGCGCCTGAAAGTACAGGGTGAACGCGCTGTCGGCGTGTTCGGCCATTACTTGCTGTTCGGTTAATTTAACCGCTAGCTGAGTTACTTCTTTGCGCTTCACCACCACAGGGGTGCTGGTTTTTAATATCTTGTTTTGCATTAACTGGCTGCTGGTCAGCAGTTGCTTCTCATCAATATTGCCGTGGCCCAACATCACCAGGTGCAGCTCTTTGAAAAACTGCTGCTTGATGGCTACAACGTCAGAACGCTTAGCGCCTTCAATGGCGGCTAGTAATTGCGCTTCACTGAAACTGGGTTGCAGCATCATCTGGTTTAATTGAGTAATGGTGCGCTTGTAGGGTTTTTGCTTAAGTGCATTTTGATAGGCCCGTATCATTTCTTGCTGAGTTTGTTGCCACTGCTGTTCATTGGGTTCAAACGCCAATATCGCATCCACTACTTTTTCCAGTACCACGTCTTGCTTGTCACGGTAACCGTACAGGCGAATGCCTATGCCGCGCATATGACTGTACAGGCTGTAATTTTGCCCAGCTAAAGAAGCCGGATAACTAAAGCTATTAAGGTGATCGTTTAACAGGCCTACCCAGGCACTGATCAATACCTGATTATGGGCGCTTGTCTGCGGCAAGGGCGAGCGCAGGCTAATAAAGATACTGCTTTGCGGCGCTTTAAAACTCACGTCTTGCAGGTGCCAGATATCCAGGCCGGGTTGTTGCGCCAGGTGTTTGGGTTTGGCTTTTTCAATGTCCGGGTTATGGGAGTCTAAAATGGCAAACTCATCGCTAATAAAGGGGTTGGGCACGGGTAAAAATAACCCAGGCGCCAATTGCGCATCTTGCCATTTTGTAACCAGTGCCTCTGCCAGTATGGATTTGCTGTAAGGGGCGTTAAACCAAGTCTCATTTTGTTCGCCCTGAACGGATGGGGCAATCAGAGTGCGTACTACATTTTGTGGGGTGAGTTTGTTTAGCAGGGCTTGTATTAACTCTTTATCGAAGTCCTTCCACAGGTAAGGACCTTGCAAAGTGTCTTGCACCGAATATTCGTGCATGTTCATGCTTAAACCTTGCACCAGACTTGACGGGTTTTGCCCCTGCAAAAAAGTAAACTCCATGGTGGCCAGCTGTTTCAGCTCATCAAATACCCATTCTTGCGGGCCTTCTTGCTGCAGAAGTTGAATGTAGGCAAATACCTGCTCGCTGATGTCATCAACGTGTTGCAAGCCGGTTTGACTAAGGCTGATGTTTAACTGAAAGGCGCCGTTGTTACGCATCTTGCTGTGCAAGCCGGCGCTTAGGCCTTCGGCCCAACCTTTTTTCTTGAGCCAAGCCAGTAGGCTGCCTTCTCCTTCATGACCTAAAATATGGCCCATGTATTGGCTGGGTTTTTTCTCATAATAATTCAACGACTGGTTAAGCGGGAAGGTAAAGCTTAAGTTATAAAGCTGCTTTACCGGTTGAATTTGAATATCCAACGGCAGTGACGGGAACAGCTGGCTTGGATAATCGGCAATGACCGACTCACGGTTTTCAATGGGGTCAAACAAGGGCGTTACCCATTGCTCCAGGGTTTCCAAATCTTGTGAGCCATAAACCGTTAACGTCATGAGGTTGGCGCTGTAATATTTTTTATAAAATGCCAGTAAGTCAGCACGTACTTTACTGGAGTCATTATCGCTTAGGGTTTGTAAATTGCCGGTGGCAAAGTGACTGGCCGGGTGCTCGGTATTCATCAACGACTTTAAAACGTATTGAATGCGACGGTAATCATCCTGGTACTTGGACTTGTATTCGCCGTTCACCGCTTCTTTTTCTCGCTGTACATAGTCTTCGGTGAACAGTGGCTCGTAGAAAAAACGACTGAAACGATCCAGCGCCCCTTGTAACTGCTCATGGTCCACTTCAAAA
>MAAD01000347.1 GCA_002162985.1 Bermanella sp. 47_1433_sub80_T6
AGTTAGATGGAAACATCAATGGAATTATTTAAATCGCAGTGAATTCTTAAGCACATTAAAACAACAATCTCAGACCTTCGACGATAGGTCCTCGTCTATTGGACTAGGTGAACAATTAAATAAATACAGCACCAACGGCCACATTCTCCAGTGGAATCAGTATCTAACATACAACAACTTAAGCACCCTTATAACTGCTCGATCACAAACAGAAAAAACAGATACAGATTACAAATTACTTAGCGAACTAGAGCTGCAAACACAGTGCTTGGCTGGTCGAGGATGTGAAACGGAATATCGCCGTCAACAAGATGATTTAGCAGGCAGAATTCAATATCAAAACCAAAAAAACAGAATTAACTTACAAGTAAGCCGAATATTCTTACAAGACAAAAATTTAACTTCTCTCAACAGCCTAAATAAGTACAGAGGCACCACATGGTCAATAGGCGTAAGCCACCAATTTGATGTGGGCATCAATTTATATCTCAACATTGCAAACCAAGTTCGCTTACCCAGCACAAGTGAGCTTTTTGGTGACAGAGGCATGAGCCTTGGAAACTCAGAATTACTACCAGAGACAGCCAACCATAATGAAGTGGGTTTACAATATCAAAATTCTTACTTTGATATTAAAAGCAGCCTTTATCTACGTGATGTTAAACAAGCTATTGTAGGTGAGAGTGATAGTCGTGGAGTCATTCGTTTTAGCAACCTTGGGGCTAGTCGACACATTGGAACAGAGCAAAACATTAATTGGAACCCTATTAATCATTTCACTTTTACCGCGAATCTGACAATACAAAGTAACGAAATCATAGAAGACGAACGTTTTTCTTACTACGAAGGAAAGCAAGTTGCTGGCTACAGTCAAATTTACGCATTTTTAAGCATGCGTTGGGAAAAAAGCAATTGGGATATCACCCTTTCAAATATATATGAAAGAGAAGGTTTTTACGATAACGCCAACTTAAAGGTTAAAGACAACAAGATTCAATGGAATACGTCAATTGGAGCAAACTACTATAAATGGCGATTTAGTATAGATGGTACAGATTTAACAAATAACTCCGCACGTGATTACCCTTTTTATCCTGAACCCGGTCGCATGTACTTTTTACGTGCCCATACACAATGGTGAAACCAAAATGAGACAAACACATCTATTTAAGCTGTCGTTTTCAATTATCCTCACAGCTGTACTTACAGGGTGCTTTAGCGACACTGATAGCAACACTCTTACTCCATTCGAAGGAATAGCAGTCATTCAAAGTTCTGATGGCTCTAGCAGCAGTATGGTTGAATTTACCGACGGTAAAAGCATAATTGAAAGTGGTTTTTTAGCTCAGGTAGCAACTGATTACGCTGTCTTTGCTAATGGTGAGTATTTCTATCAACTAGGAAAAGGCGATATTGATACTGTTCAAAAGTATCACATCGACAATCCTCAGATTGGTTACTATGAAAATGATGGATACTCCCTAAGAGAAGCGGGCGACACATCGGCTGCAAACCCACACAACATTATATTTTTAAAAGATGAAAATAACACAGCCATCATTACACGTTATGGAAGCACTGAATCTTGGGTGGTTAATTTAAACGCACAATCCAGTGACAATTTCATTATCGCCAAACTAGACTTAAGCCACCACACCACCCCTGTAAGCGATACAGATAACGTCCCAGAAGCACACATGGCTTTTATCAGTAATGGCAAGTTATTCATAACCCTACAAAATCTAGCCAACTGGGCTGCCACAGAGAACGCAATGGTTGCCGTTTTTGATACAATTAGCTGGGAAGAAATTGATACAAACTCTAATTTAGAAGGTGTACAAGGCATTTCTTTGTCTCTAAAAAATCATCAAACTGGTGCAATCTACAATAATAAAATCTATTTAGGGTCTTTGGTTTACGCATCATGGGGAAGTAATGATCCAAACACAGGCGGAATAGAAGTAATTAATACCTCTACTCTTGAGTCTTCCATTGCCACCGATCAGTTTGCAGTAACTAGCATTGCAGTGAATGGTCAAGGGAAAGTGTTTTTTGCGGATTATGCTGACTGGGAAAATAGTTCACTATATATTTTAAATAGTGACTATAGCTACAATCTAGTCAGCAACGATTTAAGCGCCATCAATATTACAACATTAGCAAGCCCTGGGGATAATAGCCTTTGGATTGGAACAACTTCATTTGATAGTGAAAACCAAATTTTACGATTAGACAGCGAGCTGGATTACAGCGAACCAAGATCAATTGACGATGCAGTATTAAGTAAAGTAACCACCGCCTTAAAACCTGTTGGCATTGCATTTTTAGATACCGACCAAAGAGACTTGCCAGCTTCAGAGTAGCAAAGGCTAAAATCAAAAAAGGCCGAGCGCTGCTCGGCTGCATATTGCCTTATCACTTATCAAACCTGAAACCGCTCCAACTTCTCCCGTAACGACTCCGTTAGCGCAGTAACCTCCTTAATCGCCTTCACCGTATGTTGCGCCCCTTCTACCGTGGCACGACCCGATTCATTTATCTTCATCACATTATCATCAATGGTTTTTGCAACCTGAGTTTGCTGACCCGATGACGAAGATATCTGGCTATTAATACTGGCAATGGCCCCTACCATCTCTACGATGGTATCCAGTGCAGTGCGTACCTTGGCGGAAGACTCCACCGTATCTTGAGCCATCTTGTGACTGCTGCCCATTACCTCTACCGCATTGGCAATGCCAGAATGCAGCGAGGTCATGACCTCTTCTATTTCCTGAGCAGAGCTTTGAGTGCGACTTGCCAGGGTTCTTACCTCGTCTGCCACCACGGCAAAACCTCGGCCTTGTTCGCCCGCCCTGGCGGCTTCTATGGCCGCGTTTAACGCCAGCAAGTTAGTTTGCTCTGCAATGCCTTTGATAACGGCCAGCATACTGCCGATATTGGTGGAGTTTTCTGACAGCTGATTAATCACATCGGTACTGCGCATAATCTCATCGGCCAAAGAATTTATTTGCGTAAGTGTGTCATCCACTACCTTGTTGGCGGTGTCCGCCTGGTTCGTTGCCTGAGTGGCAGACTCGGCGGCCTCTTCGCTTTGACTATTTACCCCAGCCGCGGTGGTAGACATTCGACTAATGGCCTCAGCCACTTCTTGGGTTTGCTGTAACTGCTCGTTAGCGGCGCGGTTACTTTGTTCCGCATTGGTCCCCACTTGGTCCATGGCCAAGCCTACATCCGCGGCATTTTTATGCACCGCCTGCAGCAGGGTATGAATATTTTCCACCATGACATTAAATTCACCGGTCAGCTCACCCATCTCATCCTGAGACTGTACATTTACCCGCACACGCATATCACCCTGGGATATTTTTTGCGCCGCGCTGTGGAACTCCCCTACTGTGCTGCGTACCGACCAAAAGAAGGCCGCATATAAATACACAATCATTAACATGACTAAAGAGATAGCCACCACCACAGTTACCAGTTTTTGCGTAAGGTGATCAATACGCACTTGTAAAATATCATTTAGCTGGGGAATGGCGGTTTCACGTACTTTTTTAAAGTTAACAATTTTTGCTTGATAATAATCGCTGAACTCCTGCCAGCCAATTTCCAGATTAATGGCTGCAATAATATCTTCATCAAGTTTAAATTTAATGTCTTCAATATCTGTCTGCAGTTCACCAAAGATGGATTTGAAAAATTGCTTGAATAGAGGATTGTCTTTTATCAAAGAGTCATGATTCTGCTTCATCTCTTTGCCAGATAAATCCAGGGCATCATAAGCGTTATTAAGCGTATCGTAGGTACTTGCAGAGATGAAATTCCCCCCCAGGGCGTTCACGGCCACGGCATGTGATAAGCCAATTTGAGTCTGATAAGCAGGGTAATCACTTAACAATAACTTTAATAAAATCTGCACGTCTGAATTAGTGTCTTGGGCGATACCCGAAGCCTGGGATGACTTAATAGCCAAGAATAGAATTTCGTTCACCACCTGGCTATAAAATTTGTACTGATCTTTCTCTGTAGGCTGACGGTTTTCTCCACTGCGCCCTAAACGCCCCTTCCACTGACCAAGCTTGCTTTCAATTTCAATGGCCACCACACTGGAGCGGTGATCAGAGATCAATTGATTGAGGGCCTGGAACAAATCACGTTCAATAATATTTGTTCGATCTTCCAGTGTTTGTACCGATGAAAAAGCAGCCGCAGAGGCTAATTCACGATACAACGTGACCTTATCCACCACCTGCAATACATCATCGATGATTTGAATGGAATCCTTGGCTTGTTTAGTGGCCTGAATATGTTGATAGGTTTGGTTAACGATGACAAAGCTTAAAATCAGCAGGGGAATAAAAAAGGTAAGACTGATTACGCCAAATTTCTTGGCGTAACTTAGCCTATTCATAAAAAGAATGGCGGGGGCTAATAATCCATGCATGTTAAATATCCAGAGCCTACTACTTAATTATAAGTGTAGACTCTATTTTCAACTTGCCTTGATTGTTTACCTTTCTATAAAGGCAAACATAGGATTAAAGCAACAAGTGACGGACATCACTCAGTAACTGACACAAGTAACGGGTAAACATGGCAGCCTGTGCTCCATCAATTACCCTGTGATCATAAGATACACATAAAGGCAGCATGAGACGCGGTTCAAAACTCGAGCCATTCCACACCGGTTTATAGGCCGCCTTGCTCACGCCCAAAATAGCCACCTGAGGAGCATTTACTATGGGAGTAAATGCGGTACCACCAATGCCACCCAAACTGGAAATGGTAAAGCTGGCGCCCATCATGGCATCCATGGGCAGCTTTTTATCACGGGCCAGTTTGGCAAGTTGCGAGCTTTCACGCGCTAAATCCACCACGCCTTTGCTTTGCGCTTGTTTGATCACAGGCACCATCAAACCATCAGGCGTATCCACCGCCACCGACAAGTTGTAATACTGCTTCAAGATGAGGGTATTGCCATCAGGCCCCAAAGACGCATTAAATTGCGGGAATTTCTGCAGCGCTTTCACACAGGCCTTTAAAATAAACGCCAGTGGAGACACCTTCACGCCATCTGGAATTTGATCTTTCATTTGACCCTTACGGTATATTTCCAGGTCGGTAATGTCGGCCTCATCAAACTGAGTCACTTGCGGAATAGTAGTCCAACTGGCCACCATATTCTTAGCGGTGATTTGTTTGATCTTGCTCAACGGCTCTTGCGATATATCGCCAAAACGTGAGAAGTCTTCATCGCTGCCCCTGATCGCTAATGAACCAACGGGAGCCGCCTGCGCAACACTGTTAACTTTCTGCTTCACGTAAGCCAAAAGATCTTCTTTAAGAATGCGCTGCTTGGGTCCGGTGCCCGACACTTGGGCCAACTCCACTCCCATCTCCCGCGCCAGTTTACGTACCGCAGGGCCGGTATGCACCGCCCCTTTTTTAGCAGTGTTTGCTGGAGCAGTTGGTGCAGGCGCCTTTTTAGCTTGCTGTGGTTTAGCTTGAGCAGGTGCAGAGCTCGCGACAGGACTAGAGGATACCGGTGCCGCCTGAGCCGCCACCTGCATAGTGGCGATGACATCCCCTTCGCTCACCTTTTCCCCCAGCTTTACAGTAAAGGACAGCAAGGTACCGGCCTGTTCTACCGGAATTTCCATACTGGCCTTATCAGATTCCAGCACCATCAGGCTTTGCTCCGCCTGCAGCTCGTCACCCACAGCGGCACTCAATTCGATAATTTCGACGGCATCCAGACCGCCTAAATCAGGTACTCGCACCTCTATGGTGGTGGGCGCGGCGCTGACAGGTTCGGACTCTGTCACGGGTTCGGATTCAGGCGCAGCTTGAGTTTCCACAACCGACTCACTGGTGGCAGTTGCCGCAGGAGTCGCTGGAGGTTCATTACCGGCAGCGGCGTCTATCAAGGCGAGGGGCGAGTCGGAACTCACCATGTCACCCACCTTTACCAACAAGCTGTGAATGGTGCCTGCCATAGGGGCGGGCACTTCCATGGATGCTTTATCCCCTTCCAGCACCACTAACGATTCTTCTTCGCCAATGGTGTCGCCAGGTTGCACACAAATTTCGATAACTTCTACTTCGTCCATGCCACCTAAGTCAGGCACGGTTATTTGAGTTTGAGACACAGGCCTTCCTTTTAGTTATAAAGTGGATCTAGTTTGTCGTGGCTGATGCCGTAATCGCTTAATGCTTTCTCTAACACG
>MAAD01000153.1 GCA_002162985.1 Bermanella sp. 47_1433_sub80_T6
TGATATTGATTTAGCCCTAAGCCAGTCTAACGACAACCCGGTTTATTACATTCAATATGCCCACGCGCGTATTTGCAGCATCTTGCGCAAAATGGATGAGCAAAAAATATCATGGAATCAAGCCAACGGCTTGACCAAGCTAGACTTGCTGACCGAGGAACAAGAAAAATCTTTGGCCAACAAACTGGCGCGCTTCCCTGAAATTGTCTCCGTTGCTGGCACCTCTAATGCGCCGCATTTAGTTGCCAACTACCTGCACGAATTAGCCGGTGATTTCCATTCGTATTACAACAACCATAAAACCATCGTAGACGATGTCGATTTGCGTGATGCCCGCATCACCCTTACCCAGGCAGTACGCCAAGTATTGGTAAACGGCCTGGACTTACTGGGCATCAGCGCTCCGGAGAAAATGTAATATGGCATCTGGCTCTCCACGTTGGGTGTGGATTTTCACACCCATGGTTGCCTTAAGTTTTGTGGGCTTTCTATTTTATCTCACCACGGTTCCGGCCGGGGACGACATAGATAAAATCACCCAGTCGTTAAGCGAACAGGCAAAACAAGCCAAGCAACAATTGGAAAACAGCGCCAAGCAAGCATTGAATGAAAGCGTGAAGGCGGCCATAAAAAAAGAAATCCCTGACGCCCTAAAAAGCGACGACGCAGACAAAGCGGTGGATAACTATGAGTTTTTTGAAATTTTAGAAAACAAAAAAATTACCGTGGAAAAAGTGGCTGAATACAAGTCTACCCCCAAGGGCTTTAACAAGGACGGTAAAAAAATTCAGTACCGTTTAAAAGCCGGCTCGTTTCGCGCCCAGCAAGGGGCCGATCGCATGAAGGCACAACTCACCTTAAATGGTTTTAATACTCAAATTGAGTCCGCCGACGTCAATGGCAGTACCTGGTACCGGGTATTTACCGGGCCTTTTAGCAATCGCTCTAAAATGAATAAAGCACAGGACCAGTTAGTGGCGCTGGGCATTCAGAGCGTGACCATAAAACAAACCCTGCCCTAGGGTTTGTTTAAACCTGTCTAACCTTTTACGTCTAAACTCGCCAAACCCTCAACTCTGCGTGATGTGGATAGTGCCAGTGGCCCAAGTAATTATACTGAAGGCTACTTTTCCTTAAGGCACAACCGTGTTTGAACACAAAAATAATAACCCCTCTATCACCCATATATTAAAAAGCAGCGCGGATTTACTGCAGTGTAAAAATATTCAGCAGCTGTTGGATTGCCTTCATGGCACCATTAGTGATTTAAACTTGGATGGGTTTTATCGTTTGGATTTAAACCAAAAAATACACATTAAGTATTTTCAAGATGGGCAATTACTGCAAAGCAATAATGTGGTGGTGCAAAGAGGCAGCCATCAAGACCATGTTACTGTGGTGGATCTTGAACACTCCCTTACCTTCAAATTACCCCTCATCCAGTTTCATCTACAGAAAACGCCCTTCAACCTGCCACTCATTGAAGAACACCAATATCTATTGCTAATTTGGTTACAGCAGGTAAGCAGTGTTCTGGTGCACTTGGAAAACCAGCTCAACATGCAGCACATATTTAGTAACAAACAAGACAAGCTAAAACTCAGCATTGAAATACTAAATGAAGAACTGCCCCAAAAATTAGCAGGCTTAAGTGAGCAGCAAATAACCCTGGCGCAAGGGTATACGCAATTGATTACAAGCAAGGTGAGCCACCAACAGCAACAAGAGCCTAACCTTGTGGCGGCGCTACAAGATCACGGGCTGGCCATTCATGAACTAATCATAAAACAGGACAGTTTAAACCTGTGTATTGTGAGTTTATTAAAGTCGGTGAACGAGCATTTGGAATAAATGCAAAGTAGAAGGGACGAAAGGGGTTACTCGAAAAAGTCCCCCAATTCCATATCAATGCCCTGCTTGACCATTAGATCTGCAGAGGGGTTACGGTTGAATACTCTGGCATATTGCTCGGTTAAGCGACCCAGGTGCTTAAAGCCACAACTGTAAGCGGCTTCGGTTACGCTGCTGGAAACCATTAAATGCTCACGAAAGCGGTGCAATCTGAACTGCTGCAAATACTTATTGGGGCTTACATCCAGTTCTTGTTTAAATACAATTTGTAAGTTGCGTACCGAAGTGGACGATGCCTTGGCCAGGTCAGCCAATCGAATAGGCTGTTTAAAATTATCGCGAATATAATCCAGCGAACGACTTAATATTTTCTGGCGGGTGCTGGGTTTGACTTCAATTAGATCCGAGCCAATAAGCGGCATAAAAATATCAGCCAGCAGGCTGTTGACCATGTTTTTATCCAAACTAGTGCCGTTCTTCTCGTATTCAAAGGCCATGGTAATGGCACGCTCCAATGCGCCTGCCGCCTGCATTAACGCCATTGGCTCGTAGGCCTTGCGTGAATGCGCATTGCACAGCTCCTGGTAGTCTTTCATGGCGTCGCCACCAATCACCTGTTTTAGCAGGCGTTGATCCACATGCATGTGCAATAAGGGCACACCTTGGGGAATCACCCACTGAATCTTGGCACCCGGCATTTGAAACGGGCTGTGCCCGCCGCCGCCTGGTAACTCCTGAAATTGCGCCACCACCTCTTTTCGAGCCAAGGGCAATTGTATGGCCAGGGCATTAGACCCCACCTTCGCATCTTCTATCGCTGGGCCGTGATTAAAGCGGCGCAACAGTACCATCGGCCCAAAATCTGCAATGCGCATGTCGAGGCGACTATCGCCATTTAAGGGGGTAGAAGTGATATCCAAACAGGGTAAGGATTTAAGCACGGTAAAGTAGCTAAGCCCCCGTCCCTCAAAGGTTTTTATTTTAAATGTTGCTTCAAAATCCATGAATACTGCTTTCCAATTCCTGCGCTAACCGCCAACTCTTTATTCACTATATCACCGCTAAATCGGTGCAAATTAGATTGTTCGTAATGTGGACACATTCAGTGCCATTAAGGCAAACATCTGCGTGATATGGCTATAAAAAGCGCTTAAATGTCTAATAATGCAGCGGATTCAATTAGCGGTTAGCCCTTGAAGTTACCCATTCAACCCCCATAACTTTGGTTCAGTCATTCCTTTACTAATAGAAGTTATATATGACAACCATATTATCCGTACGCCGCGAAGATGAAGTGGTCATGGGCGGCGATGGCCAGGTAAGCCTTGGCAACACCGTTATGAAGGGCAATGCCCGCAAGGTACGCACCCTACACAATGGCGAAGTGATCGCAGGTTTTGCCGGTGCCACCGCCGATGCCTTTACCCTGTTCGAGAAATTTGAAGGGCATTTACAAAACCACAACGGCCAGCTCACGCGCTCGGCGGTGGAAATGGCCAAAGAGTGGCGCAGTGACCGCGCCCTGCGCAAAATGGAAGCCATATTAGTGGTGGCCAACAAAACCGACAGCCTCATCATCACCGGCAACGGCGATGTATTAGAGCAAGACGACAATATTCTGGCGGTAGGCAGCGGCGGAAACTATGCGCTGGCCAGTGCCAAGGCGCTTTATCAAGAGACCGACATGTCTGCCCGTGAGATCGTGGAAAAAGGCCTAAATATAGCGGCCGACATTTGTGTATTCACCAACCACAACCTCACTATTGAATCCCTTTCGGCGAAAGACACGTCTAAATAATTGCGGCCAAAAACCAGAGACACATAATGACTCAACTACTTGAACAAAATTTAACCCCGGCCCAAATCGTAAAAGAACTGGATCGCCATATCGTGGGCCAGAGCGCCGCTAAACGCAGCGTAGCCATTGCCTTGCGCAACCGCTGGCGCCGTATGCAGTTGCCCGCCGAACTACGTAATGAAATCAGCCCCAAGAACATTTTAATGATTGGCCCCACCGGCGTGGGTAAAACCGAAATTGCCCGCCGCCTGGCCAAGTTATCCAACGCGCCCTTTATTAAAGTGGAAGCTACCAAGTTCACCGAAGTGGGTTATGTGGGCCGCGATGTGGAAACCATTATTCGCGACCTGGTAGAAACCGGCGTGAAGATGTTCCGCGAACAAGAAGTAGAAGCCGTGGCCGAACGGGCCAAAGACGCTGCTCTTGAGCGTATTCTGGATGCCCTATTAACCCCAGCTCGTGACGGCTTTCAAAGCGAAGCCGTTAAACCGGAAGAAAACAGCACCCGCACCCTGTTCCGTAAAAAAGTCTTAAACGGCGACATGGACGATAAAGAAATTGAGATGGACGTGGCGCAGTCCCAGGTGGGCATAGAAATCATGGCGCCTCCTGGCATGGAAGATATGAGCAGCCAGATTCAAAATATGTTTTCCAGCATGGGCAGCGGCAAGACCAACAAACGCAAGCTAAAAGTGAAAGAAGCGTTAAAAATTGCCCAGGATGAAGAAGCCCATAACCTCCTAAACATGGACGACATTAAAGCGCGTGCCGTGGAAGCCGTGGAGCAAAACGGCATTGTCTTTTTAGATGAAATCGACAAGGTGGCCAAACGCCAGGAAGGTTCTGGCGGTGACGTGAGCCGCGAAGGGGTGCAGCGTGACCTGTTGCCGTTAATTGAAGGCTGCACGGTAAGCACCAAACACGGCATGATTAAAACCGATCATATTCTGTTTATCGCCTCGGGCGCGTTTAGCATGAGCAAACCTTCTGATTTGATTCCTGAATTGCAAGGTCGTTTGCCTATTCGTGTGGAATTGGAAGCACTCACGCCAGATGACTTTAAACGCATCCTCACCGAGCCTAACGCTTCGTTAACCGAGCAATATCGTGAACTATTAGGCACCGAAGGTTTAAAGATTGAGTTCATGGCAGACGGTATTAATCAGTTGGCCCAAACCGCCTTTAAGGTAAACGAAACCACCGAAAACATTGGTGCCCGTCGTTTGCATACCATGATGGAGCGCTTGCTTGAGAAAGTGAGTTTTGATGCCGAGAGCCTGGCCACTCAATACTCATCTGAACCACTGCAAATTAATGCCGCGTTTGTGAGTGAGCATCTAGGGGATATTGCCCAGGATGAAGATCTAAGCCGCTTCATTCTTTAACCTTGATTGACCTATAGGCAGGAAATTAAAAAGGTCGCAACTGCGGCCTTTTTAATTCAAATAGGTAAAACCGTGCCACCTAGTCCCCATGTAGACATGGGTTGAATAACTTTGGTTTTCCATAGAGAGATTAGTGCCACGATACTTTCATTTAGTCCACACTGAGAGCCAATAATGTAAATTTAGCAAAATAATCCCAAAATACACAACAATCTACTTGTAAAGAACTTAACTGTATAAAAAACATACAATTAATAGCTAGCAGCTATTTACTTAGACCAAAAACCTAAGCAGAATAGCGCTCGAAATAAATGAAACCTTTTCACTATTCGGGACTCACGCATGTTTAAAAAGACCGCTATCACCACAGTACTTGCCCTTGCCAGCCTGAGCGCCAATGCTGACTGGTATGTTCAGCCTAAGGTGGGTTATGAATCTCGCAACTATGAAATTGCTTTCGGTGAAGGGTTCGATCCAGCAACAGCTACCATTCCTGGTCTTGTGGTAGGTATCTCTCTTATTAACTCTTCTGGCTGGTATGCAGATTTCGAAGTATCTACCGGTGATGATGAAGTGTCTAATTTTTACCTTGAAGACGACTACATTGAACGCGACGACTTCACTCTTTCTACCGGTTGGAGTCTTGGTAACGGCTTAACGCTGTTTACCGGTTTTACGGGTGCCGATACCACCATTGAGAACCAAAAAAACCAATCCACGGCTGACTACAATGAAGTTAAATTTAGATCGGAAGGCTTTTTTGGTGGTCTGGCTAAGACTTTCTCCTTCAACAAGTCACACTCTCTTAGTGTATCGGCTGCTATAGGTGTGATGGAAGGTAGCTATCAATTAAACGAAGCCCGTGATGGCAGCGGCAATATCGACGTAGAAGGTGATTCAACGGGTTACTCTGCTAACGTAGCTTACAGCTACCGCCCAGGTAACAGCCTTACTTTTACAGTAGGTGTTAAAGGCCAAGCTTACACTTATACCGATATGCAAGATTTAAATACCGGTGCTTTTTACGTAGACACTGAAGAAACCCTAACCAACGTCTTCGCCAAGACCTCATACACGTTCTAAGCTATTGCTAGTGGGGCTTTATGGCCCCGCTAACCTACTGTAATCGCCTCTGCACCACCCGGTAATACTCACAATTGGCAAACCGCAATCACCGCAGTATAAAATAG
>MAAD01000312.1 GCA_002162985.1 Bermanella sp. 47_1433_sub80_T6
GGCCCAAGTCTTTATATAAAGACTTGGGCCCTTTTTATTTAAGCTAAGTAAAAAGTATTACTGAGCGTTCATGGCTGCGATTTCTTTCGCTAGCTCGTCGTGTGCTTTTTTGGATTGGAATTTCTGCCAAAGCGCTTTTTCATTATTCATGGAGGTCTTAAGTGCTGTTTCATGAATCAGACTGGCGGCGTTGTCATCAAGGCCCACTAGCACATACAAGTTGCCATTTGGGCTGCGACGGGTTTTATAAATACGAGTACCTACTAAGGTTTCGTTGGTGATTTGCTTGGTTACTGAGCTGTTTACCATATCAACGGTTTGGCTGTCGCCCACACCTGTGGTTTCAGCAAACTGCTTCACCAGGTTTTGTACTTGTACTTTCATCATCTGTGCAAGTTGAACACGGGCAGCGGTAGACGCTTGCTGCTTCATGAAGTTAATGCCAGCGGCAGATTTGTCGGCAGAACCTACGGCAGAAACGGCCAAACCTTCAACCGGCTCATCACATACCCAACCAGGAGCGGCAATAGTAGGAGCATCCGGGAAAGTACAATCAGGAACGGCGGCTTGTTGAGGCGCGTTGCTACTACAGGCGGCCAATGTTAGTGCCAGACCAGACGCGGTTAAGATACGAGTTAAGGACATCTTCTTCTCCTTGAAGAGATTTGAGGTTACAGTGCTGTAACCATAGCTAATAAACACCAGTGTGACCAGAGGTAGAGATGCAAACCATAGGAAAATTAAGTCTTTTTTCGCTTTTAATTTTGGCGTTAACGGCCTGCTCAAATAGCCCCCAGATTTCGCTTCCCAACTGGATTGATAATCCAGGCAAGCATCAGGCGGTGGGCAATTGTGGCAGTCATGCCCTGGGAAAACAAAAACAAAAAGAGTGTGCCATGAGTCGAGCTAGGCTGGAATTGGCGGCCCGTCAGGGTATTGAAATTCAGTCCATGTCGGTAATGACCGAACAGGCCAATAATTTACGCAGCTCAAGCCAGTTAAATCAGCAAACGGTGCAGGAGATTAACAGTAAGATTAAGACTCGGCTGGTGGATAGTTTCCTAGATCGTGGGCAGGATATTTTGTGGGTATTAGTAGAGGAATTGTAGCAGACCACCCCGTGGCCGATAGTGGTTGAGGGGTGTTTACCTGAATAGGAAGCTGTCCTCCTACAATATTCGATCAATCTTCAGTTTCGGCCGCCTGCTCTTTTTCCTTCGAACGCTTCTCCACAAAACGCCCAAAGAAAATACCCACTTCAAATAACAGGTACATGGGTACCGCCAAGATGGTTTGGCTGATCACATCCGGTGGTGTCACAAACATGCCAATCACAAAACAGCCCACAAAGATGTAAGGGCGTTTAGTCGATAAACTCTTAACTGTAGTGATGCCGGTCATGATCATTAAAATGGTTGCGATAGGGATTTCAAAGGCGATGCCAAAGGCAAAAAACATTTTAAGGATGAAGTTTAAAATATTGTTGATGTCGGGCAGAAAGTTAACCCCTTCCGGGCCGATGGAAGTGAAGAAACCAAATACCAAGGGCAGGACTACAAAGTAGGCGAAACACAAACCCGCGTAAAACAACACTATGCTGCTTAATAACAATGGAATGGCAAAACTCTTTTCGTGTTTGTATAGACCTGGAGCAATAAAGCCCCAAGCCTGGTGTAATAAAAAGGGAATAGTAAGAAATACCGCAGTAACCAGCGTGAGTTTGAACGGCACCAGGAACGGTGAAGCTACTCCTGTGGCAATCATGGTGCTGCCTTCCGGCAATAGCTTTTCAAGGGGCTGGGACACCAATAAATACAGCTCATTCGAGAAACTGTATAACGCTAAAAAGACCACTAGGATGAAAACCATGGCTTTTAATAAGCGATTACGCAACTCAATAAGATGACTGATGAGCGGTTGCTCTTGCTGCATCTTTTCCTGCTCTTGGGGTGTTTTTTTGGTCATGCCAGAGTTACTTATCTTGTTGAGCGCTGTTGTTTTCCACTACCTGTGGAGCGACGTCTTCATTTGGATGATGAGCATGCATGGCTGCAATCTGCTCATCCATGTTCATGTCCTTGAGTTTACTGTCCAGCACATCATGGTCATGCTCATCGTGGCTTGTGTCTTGAGGAGTCGATTCATCTGAGCTTTTGGCTGTGGTGGACTCTTCGTCATTCAGAAACGTAGACAGGGGGTTTTTGAGTTTCTCGCGAATTTCCTGGTTGCGTACCTCTTGTTCGATCTCTTGTTGAATGCCGCTCATGGTACGTCGGATTCGGCCCACCAATAGACCCGCGGTGCGTGCCGCCTTGGGTAAACGCTCGGGCCCTAAAATAATGAGAGCCATAATGCCCACCAACATGAGTTCGGAAAAACCAATATCGAACATATCTTGCCTATTGCAGCTAGGCCTCAAGTTAACTTAAGGCCACAGATTAAAAAACCAATTAAGACTTGTTTTTGTCTTCTTCTTTCTTAGATTCAGAAAACTGTGCATCTTGTTTCTGGTCTTCAATTTTTCCGGTTTCTTTTTCCGTCTCTTTTTCTTCTTCTGTGTTCATGGCTTTTTTGAAGCCCTTAACCGCGCCGCCTAAATCGCCGCCCAAAGTGCGCAATTTCTTGGTGCCGAAGATTAAAATTACTACTACCAAAAGAATTAACAGCTGCCAAACACTGATGCCACCAAACATAATTTTCTCCTAAAGATTTATTGTTGTGCGATCTTGAATTTTCAAGGTGAGCTAAAAGCTCGGTAAATTTTTGCCTGCCAGTATGTGCCAGTGCATATGAAATACTTCTTGTCCGCCAAGTTCGCCGTTATTGGTGATTAAGCGGTAGCCTTCTAATTTTTCCTGCCGCGCAATGTGTTGCACGCTTTGTAATACTTTTTGTAGCAAGGGCCACTCATGCTCTTGCACGTCAGCAAAATTCACAATGTGCTGCTTGGGTATCACTAATATATGAGTATCGGCCTTGGGCTTAATGGTTAAAAAGGCGAGCACGGCATCATCTTCATATACGGTTTCGCTAGGGATCTCTCCGGCAACAATCTTACAAAAAATACAGTCCGACACGTTAAGGCCCCTTTATCACGTTTACTTTTTTCGGTTGGCTTTTTCTTCAAGGCCAGACAAATTAAAACGTGATTTTAGTTCTTCTATTACGGCTACCGGGCTTTCGCCTAGCTCAGCTAGCATCACCATAGTATGAAACCAAAGGTCGGCGGTTTCATATATCACATCTTTATTATCACCAGATGTTTTAGCATCTTTGGCCGCAATGATGGTTTCGGTGGCTTCTTCACCCACTTTTTCCAAAATTTTGTTAAGGCCATTTTTGTACAAACTGGCCACATAAGAGCTTTCGGCCGGAGCGTCTTTACGCTCTTCTAAAATCTTGCCCAGCTGTGAAATTACGTCGTTCATATTGTTCCCTTTCGATCTATTGATCATACCCCATCTAATTTGATAGCAACACAGACTAATGGCCGACCCAGGCTAGCCTCTAATCATCAACCAGGCTAGCCCAAGGCCTATGAGGCTAAGGCTTAGGTTACCGGGCCACAGGTAGGGCGTATGCAGCCCCACTAGGCCTACAGCACTAACGATAACCCCCAGGGCGCGATGTTTTTGCTTCTCTGCCTGGGCCGCCAATTGCAGCTGAATGTTATCCAGCTGCTTTTCCAGTTTGTGCTGGGATTGGGGGCGCTGATTAAGGCTGACCAGTGCTTCACGCACTAATTCAGGCATGTGCGGGGCATGGCTAATCCAGGCTGGGGCCTGACGTTTAAGCTCTTTAAGGAAGGCTTTGGGGCCCATGCGTTGCTTCATCCACTGCTCTAAATAGGGCTTGGCGGTGTTCCATAAATCCAAATCAGGGTAGATCTGGCGACCCAGGCCTTCGATGTTTAACAGGGTCTTTTGCAGTAATACTAACTGAGGCTGAACCTCCATATTAAAACGTCTGGCGGTTTGAAACAGGCGTAATAGCAGTTGCCCAAAACTGATCTCGCTTAACGGCTTCTCAAATATGGGCTCACATACGCTGCGAATAGCCGCTTCAAATTCATTGACCTTAGTGCCTTCACCCACCCAGCCACTTTCCACATGCAGGCGTGCCACCTCGTGGTAATCCTGATTGAAAAAGGCCAGTAGGTTACGGGCTAAATAGTCCTGATCACTTTCGTCCAGAGTACCGATGATGCCGCAGTCGATGGCGATGTATTGGGGGGATTCCGGGGTGTTGAAAGATACAAACACATTGCCCGGGTGCATGTCGGCATGGAAGAAGCTGTCACGAAATACCTGGGTAAAAAAGATCTCAACGCCCCGTTCGGCAAGCTTCAGCATGTTGGTGCCGCGCTCTTTTAGTTCGTCTATGTTGGCCACGGGGGTGCCGTAGATGCGTTCCATCACCATGACGTTTACGCGGCAATAGTCCCAATGTACCTCGGGCACATACAGCATCTCGCTGTCTTTAAAGTTACGCTTTAACTGGCTGGTATTGGCGGCTTCGGCCATTAGGTCCAGCTCACCTAAAATGGTGTGTTCATAGTCATTGATCACGTCCACAGGACGCAGGCGTTTGCCGTCACTTGAATAACGCTCAATTAACTGTGCAGCCAATCTCATGAGTTTAATGTCTTTAACAATGGTGTTTTGAAGTTTGGGGCGAATCACCTTCACCACCACATCTTCCCCTGAATGCAGGGTGGCGGCGTGCACTTGGGCAATGGAGGCAGAGGCTAGCGGGGTGTCGTCAAAAGATTTAAAGACCTTGTTGACCTTTTCCCCTAAGGCCTCTTCGATGAGCTTAACCGCCGCATCGTGACCGAAAGGGGGCACCTTATCCTGTAGCTTGGCGAGTTCGTCGGCCAGTTCATCGTCTAAAATATCGCGGCGGGTGGACAACAGTTGGCCAAATTTAATATAGATGGGGCCTAGAGCAATAAGCGCCAAACGCAGACGTTTAGCCTTTGGCACCCGCTTGGGTACCGGATTCAGTCGCCACGGGGCCAGAAAAAAGGCCAGGCGCAAATACCAGGGCAACAGGGCCACGGGAATAAAGACATCCAGCCGATACTTACTGAATATATAAAGGATGGTGAGTAGGCGTCTTATCTGAATCATGTATGGCTTATTCTTATGGCTGTTTCAGGCGGGATTTTAGTCGAGCTATACGCGCCTCGAGGCGCTCGGCATCCAGCTTGAGTGTGTGTATGGCAGAAAATCGCGATTCCCCTTCCAGCTTATGGGGGGCCAATTGCAACTCGTCGCGCACATATTCCACCGAGTCGTCTTTAAACTTCTGGCCTGTATTTTTAAACCAGCCGCTGAAGGCGCGCAGTTTGTTGCCCACTACATGAGCGATTACCGGGCCAGTAAGTTCACTGATCATGGCTTCCCAATCGATTTTAAGGTGGCTGCTGGCATCGGCCAGGCCCATGGCCAATTGGCTGGAGCCCTGAATCTGAATGTCACTCTTCATTAGAGCCGCATGTTTGTCTTCATGGCTGGCCAAATTCAGGAAGGCGCTCAGTTCACCACTTAGGGTGGCGTCGCTTGGCTGCTCTTGATGGCTGTGCAATTCAAGTTGCTCACCAAACTGCACATAGATGGTTAGATCCAGCGTTGTGATGTTAATGGCCAGCACTTTGGGTGCCAGCGCTCTTAGCTTTTGCTGCACCGCAGGGTCATATTTAAGGGCTTTGTTAATAGCTATCTCGGCACTTACCAACCCTGCCTGAACGATGGTGGCATCCAATTTTTTTAGGGCCATTAGGGTTTGATGCCCTTGTGCAAGGCCACGATGCCGCCGGTTAAGTTGTGGTATTCACAGTTAGCAAAACCCGCGTCTTTAAACATGCCTTTAAGGGTTTCCTGATCTGGGTGCATACGAATGGATTCGGCTAGGTAGCGGTAGCTTTCGGCGTCATTAGCAATAATTTTGCCCATCATCGGCAGGGCGCTGAAGCTGTACAGGTCGTAGGCTTTTTTCAATAACGGGTTTTTGGTGTGGGAGAATTCCAGCACTAATAAACGGCCACCTGGCTTCAATACACGGTTAAATTCGCGCAGGGCCATGTCTTTGTCGGTCACGTTTCTTAAGCCAAAGGCCATGGTGATCACATCGAA
>MAAD01000277.1 GCA_002162985.1 Bermanella sp. 47_1433_sub80_T6
ATGAGGGAACGGGTAAGGGTTTGCTTTGGGTGCTGGTCAATTGAAGCTGGGATTGATGGGTATCAACCAACTTCAATGCATTTGGCGGTATCGTTAAGTCCCGATATTGATGGCTTAAGGCGGTCAATGATAATTGCCGGGTGCTGGTTTGCAGCTGCCATTGTCCCTTGGCATTTTGAGAAATGAGCAGCATGGTCCCTTTGTCATAAAGCTTTGGGCTTAAAATACTGATGAGCCCCTTGGCGGTTTTTAGCTCTATCAGGGCCAGTTGTAAGGGTTGTGTGCCAGCTTTTATGGGTTCTACAGCTGGGTTGCCGGTTGCAGGGTTCTGTTTGTTGGTGGCAGGGGGCAGGGTTGCCAGGGCCTGCTGGGTTTTGATGGGGTCCAGCAGTTGGCTGGATTCCACCTTGGCCCAGGTGTTCATAAGCTGTTGTAATTGCCCATAGCGAACCATCTCCGCGCTGGGCACAGCATCGCCTTTGGGGCTTGCCTGGCTTGGCGTGACCTCAGAGGGGATAGTGGCTGTGACAATGCGTGGATCTATTTTCATTCTTTTTGTCTGATGTTATTCATCACAGGGTCGTGAGGCATTTTTGTGCAAATATTGACCGTGTTTTTATAGAGCGTTCAAATCGAAAATTTGTTAACAATCAGGCCTATACCGGCATTATTTGTATATAATGCGCGCCATTAGGCCCATAGTTGGTTATCGGCCGTATGGCTCAATATTCAAGCTTTAATCACTGGTTTGAGTTGAAATACTAAGGAGAAGGGGATTTGTCCCTGCAGAATTTGCACAACCCCGATACAACCTCTAGCACCACAGGCCCAAATGCTACCGGCAATGGCCCCTGGCTCAGTGCTCGTGGGCTATTTTGCGAGCGCGACGAGCGGGTTCTGTTCTCTGAGTTAAATTTTGATTTTTTACCTGGTGATATCGTGCGCATTGCCGGGCCCAATGGTGCCGGTAAAAGCAGCCTAATGCGTATTCTACTGGGGCTGTCTGCGGGTTTCGAAGGAGAGCTGTTTTGGCATGGGAAACCCATGGTCCAGCAGGTTTATGATTTTCGTAGTCAGCTTCTATACCTGGGGCATCAGGTGGGGGTGAAAGGTAACCTAACCCCTGAAGAAAACCTCGCCTGGTTCAGTCCTGCCGCCACTCAAGATGACATATACGGCGCCTTGAAAAAAGTGGGGCTAAGCGGCTATGAAGACCTGCTTACCCATGGTTTATCGGCTGGCCAGCAGCGACGGGTGGCCCTGGCCCGGTTATTTTTAGAGGATAAACCCGTATGGATATTGGACGAACCCTTCACCGCCATAGATAAAGAAGGGGTGAGTGAACTGGAGCAAGTGGTGATCAATCACGCTCAAGCGGGCGGACTGGTGATCCTCACCACCCATCACGATTTGCGGGTACCGGTAAAAACCCTCATGTTGGGCGGCCAGGAAAGTGAGATGCCCCTATGTTGATGGCATTATTAAAACGCGATTTGTTGCTGGCCTTTCGCAGCCGTGGGGACTTGTTGAACCCCCTGATGTTTTTCATGATGGTGGCCAGCTTGTTTCCTTTAGCGGTGAGCCCGGATCCACAGTTTCTAGGAACCATCGCCGCTGGTGTCATCTGGGTGGGGGCATTGTTGGCCACCCTGTTATCCCTGGATTTAATGTTCAAGAGCGATTATGAAGACGGCTCGTTAGAGCAGATGTTATTAATGCCCCAGCCCGCCATGTTGATGGTATTGGTGAAAGTGCTGGTGCACTGGTTAGTGGCGGGCCTGCCCTTGGCTTTTATAGCGCCGTTATTAGGGTTAATGCTGGGTCTACCCAATGGGGGATTCATGCCGTTAGTTCTTAGTTTATTATTGGCCACCCCTATCTTAAGTTTATTGGGGGCCATAGGGGCGGGTTTGACCGTGGGCCTGCGCAAGGGCGGCATGTTAATGCCTTTGCTCATTCTGCCCTTATATATCCCAGTACTCATATTTGCCTCCAGTTCGGTACAGGCCGGTGTGCAGGGGAGCGACTATCTGGGGCACATGGCTTTTTTAGGGGCGTATTTGGCCCTTACTCTAGTGGTGGCCCCGGTGGCCGCTGCCGCCGCATTACGAATTTCGTTAGCACGTTAAGATTTAAGGTTTAAACAACATGTGGACAAGACTTAAACGCCTGTATCACAAGATGGGCTCACCCAAGTGGTTTTACGAAATCACGACTCGCTGGTCCAAGTGGTTCATGGCCGTGGGCAGTATTTTGATGCTTACAGGCGTGGTTTGGGGCTTGGCATTTGCGCCGGCCGATTACCTGCAGGGCAACAGCTTTCGCATCATCTACATTCATGTGCCTGCCTCTTTGCTGAGTCAGAGCGCCTACATCATGATGGCGGTGGCTGGCCTGGTAGGCCTGGTATGGAATATGAAAATGTCCTTTGTGGTGGGCAAGGTGATTGCACCCATAGGGGCCAGTCTGGCTATATTATCGTTATTAACCGGTGCCATCTGGGGTAAACCTACCTGGGGTACCTGGTGGGTATGGGATGCTCGTTTAACCTCCATGCTTATTTTATTGTTTTTGTATTTTGGAGTGATTGCCATCTACAACGCCATCGAAAACGACGAGATGGCCAATAAAGCGGCAGCGGTATTGTCCATTGTGGGCAGCATCAATATCCCGGTGATAAAATACAGTGTGGAATGGTGGAATACCCTGCATCAGAGCGCCACTATCACCCTTACTAAAAAGCCCACGATGGCCCCTGAGATGTTTATCCCGCTCATGCTCACTATACTGGGCTTTTATTGTTGGTTTGCAGTATGGGTATTTGCTCGCACCCGTAACGAAATCCTGTTTAAAGAACGCAAAACCAACTGGGTAAAAAAACTGTTACAAAATGGACATAAAAAGACAACGGGGGCGCAACTTTAATGACAATTAGCAGTCTTAAGCAGCGCCAGTCTTTCGGGAGCGCGTCATAATGTTTTTTGATGACTTTAGCAGCTTCCTGGCCATGGGTGGACACGGGCTATATGTGTGGTTGAGCTACAGCCTAGCCGCGGTAATTGTGGCCATCAATTTTATAAGCCCAGTGTTAACCCGCAAAAAAATTATTAAAGATATCGAGCGCCAACTGCGCCGGGAGCAAAAGTAATGCATCCGCAAAGAAAACAGAAATTGCTGATTATATTGTTCATGCTGGGGGGCATTTCTCTGGCCGTGACGCTGATGTTGGTGGCCCTAAAAGAAAACATCAACCTGTTTTATACCCCTAGCCAAATTGCTGCAGGCGATGCCCCTAAACATCGAACCATTCGTGCCGGAGGCATGGTGGTGGAAGGCAGCGTGCGCCGTGCCGATGATGATTTAACCGTGCGTTTTGATGTGAGTGACGGCAACAGTTCCGTAACCTTAAGCTTTACCGGCATTTTGCCGGACTTGTTCCGCGAGGGCCAAGGCATAGTGGCCATGGGCAAGATCAATGAAAGCGGTGATTTTATCGCCAGCGAAGTGCTGGCCAAACACGATGAAAACTACATGCCGCCAGAAGTGGCCGACGCCATGGAAAAAGCAAAGTTTGAGAAAAAATACGGTGCCACCGGCAAACCTAGCGACACAAGCACCGCGGAGTCTTATTAATGTTACCTGAGATAGGTCATTTTGCGTTAATTGTGGCACTGGCATTTGCCGTGATGCAGGCCGTGGTGCCCTTGGTGGGTGCCAGTACCGGGCGAGTTCAGTGGATGCTCATGAGTCGTCCGCTGGTATGGGGGCAGTTTGCATTTTTGCTTATTTCATTTGTCATACTCGCCATCAGTTTTGTTAATGACGATTTTTCGGTGGCTTATATCGCCACCAACTCCAACAGCTATTTACCCGTGCAGTATAAAATCAGCGCCGTGTGGGGGGCTCACGAAGGCTCATTATTATTGTGGGTGTTGTTGTTAGCCGTATGGAGCATGGCGGTGAGCATCTTTAGCCGCAACCTGCCTCTGGATATGTTGGCTCGTGCCTTGGCCGTCATGGGCATGATCAGTGTGGGCTTTCTGTTGTTCATGCTGTTTACCTCTAATCCGTTTGATCGCTTGTTACCTAATTTTCCAGTAGATGGCCGCGACTTAAATCCGTTATTGCAGGATTTTGGTTTGATCGTGCACCCGCCCATGTTGTACATGGGTTATGTGGGTTTCTCGGTAGCATTCTCGTTTGCCATTGCGGCATTACTTAGTGGCCGCCTAGACGCCTCCTGGGCTCGTTGGTCACGTCCCTGGACCACTGTGGCCTGGGCATTTCTTACCGTGGGCATCGCCTTAGGAAGTTGGTGGGCGTATTACGAACTTGGTTGGGGCGGCTGGTGGTTTTGGGATCCGGTAGAAAACGCATCCTTCATGCCCTGGTTGGTGGGAACCGCATTAATTCACTCTTTAGCAGTGACCGAAAAACGTGGTGCCTTTAAAAGTTGGACTGTATTGCTGGCGATTTTTGCCTTTAGTTTAAGTTTATTGGGTACCTTTTTAGTGCGCTCAGGTGTATTAAACAGCGTGCACTCCTTTGCCAGTGATCCAGGCCGTGGTTTGTTTATTTTGACCCTGCTGATTATCAGCATCGGCGGCTCTTTATTGCTGTACGCCATCAAGGCACCCACAGTAACCGCCAGAGTACGTTTTAACTGGATTTCAAAAGAAAGCTTCTTGTTATTGAACAACGTTTTATTGGTGGTCACCGCGGCTACTGTGTTGTTGGGTACCTTGTATCCCATGATTGCCGATTTCTTTTTCTCGGAAAAAATCAGTGTGGGCGCACCCTTCTTTAATTTGTTTTTTGTGCCCTTAATGTCGGTACTAATGCTGTTTCTTAGTCTGGGGATGATTAGTCGCTGGAAACAAACCGACCCCAAATGGCTGGCCACCCAACTTTGGCCTGCAGCCTTGTTGAGTGTGGTTTTGTCGTTTATTTTTCCGCTTGTGTATGGCGGCGAATTTAATTGGCAAATTTCATTGGGTGTGGCGTTAAGTTCATGGGTGATTACTTCTACCTTGCTTGAGATTTACCGTAAGGCCAATGGCAAAAGTGGATTATGGGCAGGCCTTAAAAAACAGACGTTAAGTTTTTACGGTATGTGCATGGCCCATGTGGGTGTGGCGGTGACGGCCATGGGAATTTGCATCGTCTCAAATTATACCCAGGAGCACGATGTACGTTTAACGGCCGGCCAAACCGTAGATGCCGCCGGTTACCATTTCGTATTTGACGGCGTACAAAAAGTGCAGGGGCCAAACTTTATCGCCGATGAAGCGCAGATTCGAGTGTTTTATGGGGATGAATTGTTCACCACTATGAAACCTCAAAAGCGTCACTATAAAGTGCAGCGCAACATGATGACCGAAGCCGATATAGATGCGGGTTTATTCCGGGACTTATATGTGGCACTGGGTGAACCCCTCAGCAATGATGCCTGGGCGGTGCGTATTCACTACAAGCCATTTGTACGCTGGCTGTGGTTGGGTGCCATTCTTATGGGGCTGGGTGGTGTATTGGCGGTGTGTGATAAGCGCTACCGTTTGAAAGGTAAAGTAGCCTAAAGAGTAGGCAAGGTTAAATTGGATTGAGAGGTCTGCCTGCTTAGAGCACAGGGCTTTCACACTGAGGTCGCCATGAACCCATCCATGGGGGCTTGGCTTTGGCATCCATGCCAAAGACACCCTCAGTATGAAAGCCCTGTACTCTAAGCCAAATTAAGTTAGCGGCTACCTCAATAAATGTTTGAGTTAGCAGCCAGAAAGATTATGCCCCTAGCTGGGCCTGTTGTTATAGAGGTGTTTGAGGCAGGGATGCCGAATCAAGCCCCCAAGGATGGGTTTACGGCGATCTCTATAACAATAGACCCGGCTAGGGGCTGGCAAGTTTTAAGATATTTTTATTTTCGGCTGGATTGGCAGGTGACGCTATAGAGCTGCTGCTTGTTGAAGAATAATTTAAGGACACATATGAAACGTTGGGCACTGTTTATACCCTTTGGTATTTTTATCATGCTGGGCTTTTTTCTTTACCGCGGGCTGTTTCTCGATCCAAGGGATATTCCCTCTGCGTTAGTGGATAAAGAATTCCCTGAATTTAATTTGCCCACTTTAATCAGTAGTCAGGCCAAAACTGTCAATGATATTAAGGGCCAGGCTCACTTGGTAAATGTATGGGGTACCTGGTGCATTAGCTGTCGAGTGGAGCACCCGTTTTTAGTGGAGTTGGCCCAAAAAGGGGTTTCCATAGTGGGTATTAATTATAAAGACGATAATGCAGCGGCCCTTAAGTGGCTGGATGATTTAGGCAATCCCTATATATTTTCGGTGGATGATGAAAACGGCACGCTTTCCATGGATTTAGGTGTCACAGGTGCACCTGAAACGTTTTTTGTGGATGCCAGCGGCATTATTCGCCACAAACATCAGGGGCCTATTACGGTTGATAACTGGCCCGAGCTTAAAAAAATATGGGTTAACTTAAGCGCCACGGCAGGAAATTAATATGCTGCGTTCCATCTTTTTGATTGTGTGTTGTGTGTTCTCGTTTCAGGCTTTAGCCATAGTGAACGGTCATGAATACCCGTTTAAGCAAGGCACGGATA
>MAAD01000323.1 GCA_002162985.1 Bermanella sp. 47_1433_sub80_T6
GTTGATATTGCTGTCGTAACCGCCGGCCATGTCCATGGCAAACATGAACCTGGGCTGCACACTGTGTTGTAAATCTTCAATTTGTTCCAAAAATTTTGTCACA
This sequence comes from Bermanella sp. 47_1433_sub80_T6, assembly GCA_002162985.1. Classification (GTDB taxonomy): domain Bacteria; phylum Pseudomonadota; class Gammaproteobacteria; order Pseudomonadales; family Oceanobacteraceae; genus Bermanella. The sequence continues at coordinate 104 of MAAD01000323.1, forward strand.
TTCAGCACCACTGCCGCTGGTGGTTTTTGTGCCAGCACTTTTTCAAATTCAATTTTTGCGCGAACCAGGTTTTGCAAATAAAAGTGGGTGCGCGCCAACTCAGCCCGATACCTGGCTTGCTGGGGGGCGCCTATGACCAATCGCTCGAAGGCAAATAGAGCTTCATCATAATGACGGGTTTCAACGGCCGCCATGCCATACTGAAAGTCAAAGGTGGCATCCCCTTCATATAGCTGGGCCAATCGATCGGCCAGGCTAAATGCCTGAGGGTACTGTTTACGCTTAACCAGCACGGCCAAGGCCTCTAATCTGGCCTTATTTTTTTTCTGCTCAGCGGCGGGCACCTGGCTATTACTAGCAGTTGCATCGGTTGTGAGCTCGGCTGTATGTCCCTTTAACGCTACTAATATAATTAGTGGTGATAAGAGCAGTAGCGCTAATTTCTTCATGATATTAGTAGCCGTGAATTATGCGAATTGGATCGTCCTTTTGAATTTAGTCTAGCAGTGAATGATTGCTTTGCTGTTAAAAAAGCCTGCTATAGGGAAAGCTGAGCTAAGCTAATAAAAGCGACACTGAATTTGTTATAACGGGCGGTCATTGATATGAAGCGCATCACCCATCTTGGGCGCGGTAAGATATTGATAATTTTGAATAAAGTGCCTTTTTTTAAAGAGTTCACGCCCCATGAGCGGGAAAAAGTCATCGACACCGAAGCCGCGTTTTATGTGGCCAGCGCCGATGAATACATTATTGAACAAAACACCCTGGATACAGCCTTCTATATTCTGCTAAATGGCACCGCCCGCGTGACCCTGGACGGGGTAGATAAAGTATTAACCACAGTGGGGCCGGGAGACTTCTTTGGTGAAATTGCGTTTATTCAAAATACAGCCCGCACCAGTAATGTGATTGCCAATGATGTGTGTATCTTATTGAAAGTGGATCGGCGCTTGTTGGGGGCATTGCAGGCGGAAATACGTGAAAAATTTAAAGACCAAATTATTTTAAAGCTGGCAGGCATGATTGCCGCCAAAAACACTAAAAAAACAGAACGTGTTGCCAAGGACGAGAAAAAATAAGGCTGTTTGTTCATTTCCCAAATATTGACTTGTGTCAGCTTTTATACAACGCAGCTCTTCGTGCCCCCATTCCTATTGATCTACATCAAGTTTACTTACCCGTGGATTGTTATTCTTTCACCACAGATTAATCATGCCACGCGGAGACAACCCCATGTATGTAGATGAATATGTTATTGCCGGACTGATCATTGTGGCGCTTACCATTGGTTTTTTTGGTGGCGTATATCGATTCATTAAGCTTGATATGGCCAAATACGAGGCCAATAAAAAGTCAGAACACAGTCTTTCTGAAAGCTAAGAATATAGGGAAGTGGCACGGGCGGCTTCTATTCACCGAGTTACGCAAGTGACACCCCCTCTGATACTACTGCCGGATGCAGACTAGACCGAAGCAGGGCGCATGGAAGCGCAGGAGCGGCGTCTAATTCGTTTTTCAATCTAGTGACTTTTTTTCACTGCCTTTGGAGCAATACCCCTATTTTATTGGGGCGCCGTAAATCCATCCATGGAGGCTTGCTTCGGCATTCGACAATTGCATCCTGCATTGTTCTTATAAGTGACATCCATGTCACGACCATGCCTCAAACACCCATAAAGTAACGTTGCTACTCCTCTGAAGGGTAAAGATACTGCACACGTGTTATGTGTGAAAAATGGATATATGACAATTAGTGTTACTAGATAAAATGAGAGATTTTCGTGTCATACACCTTCCCCCTAAAACTCCCGAGCAAACAAATACCCCTTACTTCTTACCGTCTTAATATGTTTATGACTCTCCCCATCTACCGCCAGTTTACTGCGCAGCTGTGATACCAGAATATCTATAAAGCGATTTTCACCATCATACTCAATGCCTTTAAGCTGCTTAAAGATCTCATCCCTGGACAATATTGCCCCTTGCTGCTCCATGAACAGATGCAACAATTCGTATTCCTGAAGGGCCAGCTCCACCGGTTGGTAATTAACGGTTAACTTACGGTTACCGGGGTCCAATAAAATATTACCCACACGCAGTGCCTGACTGGGCGCAGCCTGGTTGGTGCGTTGCTGGCGACGTAATAAAGCGCGCAGGTGAGCTAATAATATTCTGGGCTCTATGGGTTTATTCAGATATTCATCAGCACCAATTTCCAAACCCAGAACATGATCCATGGTTTCATTGGAGGCGGTTAACATCACGATTAAATTGTGAAACTGGCTGCGCACCTGTTTACAAATACTAATGCCGTCCATACTGGGTAACATTAAGTCCAGCAGAACAATATCAGGTTGCTCATTAATGATGCGCGTCATGGCCTTGGCACCATCATTCTCAATGTCTACCTTGAACTCCATGGTTTGCAGGTAGTCCTGAATGAGTTCTGCCAACTCTTCATCATCTTCCACCAGTAATAATGAATATTCTTGCATGAGTTTTTCTCCCACTAAAACTTTAAACGAAAACTCAGCACACTCTTTAAGCGATCAAATTCATACAGAGTTTGATTGGAGGACTGCTGTGCATAATTTATATGAAAAGACGCATTCAAATTTTTTATTACCGGGTAACTTATGCTGCCACGAATATCGGTACGTCGATTTTCCCGGGCGTGAACCCCGCTATCTTGAGTCTGTGCATCTGCTTGCTGGTACAGGAAGTACCCGTACTGAGCGCTGAACGAATAATGAAATTTATGTTGGTTAAACTGGGCGCCCAATTTAATGCCCATGGCATCATAAGCCCGACTTTGATCGCTACGAGTGGAATGGTGTCGATACCAGACAGCGGGTTTCAGCTTTACACTTGGGGTAATATTTAGAGTTAATTGATAATCCAGGGCCTGGCTCATGCCGTCACGTGGGCGGTACAAGGTATTTTCATATTGGCGGTGTTTTATTTGCCACCTAATACGGGTGCGGCCGCTCATGTTAGAAAAATCTTGTGGCCAACTAACAGAAGGGGAGGCTTGCTGGTACCTCACATAATCGTCCCCGCCCAACGCCAGCCATTTTTTACTAATGGGTAAACGCCAAATTAATCCACTTGGATCTTTGCTCATTATCTTTAGCTGAACTCTATGAGTCTTTCTATCATAGGCATTAGCCTGTGTGGTGGAATACAGCTTTTGGGAATAATCATAAGTCGGTGTAATATTCACTCGCCGGGACATAAAATTAGCACGCCACTTATAAGCCAGTTCTATTTTTTGAAATTGATAGGCACCTTTCAGCAAGGATTCACCACCTGCCAACAACTCTTGGTTTTCGGCCCTAATATTAGAGTCTTGACCTACTTGATAGAGCATCTTGCCCGTCAGCCCCATAGGTTTTAGGCTGAACGGTCTATTTTTAGTGGTTAATATGCCTTTCGATTTACAACGCTTAAGGCCACGCTTGGCTTTTATATGGGTTTTATTAAACGCCAATAAATATTCATAACGGCTTATGGCCTTGTGGCACTGACCCTGTTTGGACCATGCCTGGGCTTGTCTGAGTTGCTTTTGCAGCGACACCGCAAATTTAAGTCTAAAGCGAACGATGTTTCTCTTCACATCTTGTGAAATATCTTTATTGGCTAATAAACTTTCAAATAAATCATTGGCGTAAGACTCTTTGCCTAACATGTCAGCCAATAACGCCAATTGCAGTTGTATGGCACTATTAATATGCTGGTGCTTTTGAAGCAGGGCATAGGCCTTATGCAGCTCACCCTTGGTTTTATACAATTTGGCCTGCTGGAGTAATTCATTAGGGTGAATATCTAAGGCCTGAGTGACGGGGATAACCATCACAACATGCAATAGGCTCAGCAGAAGGAACTTGGAGAGGTTCATTAATCGTCAACCTCAGAATCTTCTGGTTCGTCATCTACCTCTGGGTCACTTTCATCCTCTGAATCGTTACCTTCTTCCTCTGTTTCATCATCTTCATCGTCACTGGATCGATCATCATCTAACTCATATTCTTCATCTTCATCTTCGTCGTCATCTTCATCTTCGTCGTCATCTTCATCATCTTCATCATCTTCATCTTCATCGTCTTCATCATCATCATCATCATCGTCATCATCATCATCATCATCATCATCATCATCATCATCGTCATCGTCATCATCATCGTCATCGTCAGCTCTGACGCTTTCCATGGAATCTTCTTCCTGCTCTTGCGGGTCGTCTTGTTCTTGTTCAAGCTTGGCCAGCTCTTCTTCCAGGTCTTGCTGCCAATCCCGGTCATCTTCCTGTTTATAAAAATCAAACTCCAGTAAACCTTCATCCAGTTCGTTTAACTGTCTAAGCTGCTCAAATTCTTCATAGTCGTCGGCCTTTACGATTGGCTGCAGCAATACCAGTATTATCAAAAAGGTGCAGCTGATGAGTGTAAACTTCATATTGACAATTCCTCCATCATTAATGAATTTTGGGGTATGAACAGGCAAAACTGTGCTCCCCCTAATGGGCTGTCTTCCACCCAAACCCTTATGCCATGGGCATCACAAATTCGTTTTACTATGGCCAAACCTAAACCAAAGCCACCTGTCTTTTTGTTGCGACTGCTGTCCAGGCGTATAAAGGGCGTGAACACCTGTTCTTTTTTGTCATGGCTTATGCCCTCGCCGTCATCGCCGATTTTCAGCTTAAGGCCACTACTTTCTTCAATGACACTAATGTTTAAACAGTTTTTAGCGTGTTTAAAACCATTTTGAATGAGATTTTGAAGCGCCCTTGTTAGTAATTTAGGGTCGCCAACTATCAATTGGTATTCATCGCACTCTAAGGAATATTGAATGTGGGCATACTGCACCGAGTGCACATCCAGTAACGACGTTAGCAAGTCATGCAGGTTAATATTACTAAATACCTGGGTATGTTCACCCTGTTGCAGCGTTAAAATTTCATCAATCAAATTGTCTATTTCGTTAATGTCTTTTTGCAAACCCAGCAATTTATTGGTTTGTTTATCGTTTAATTGACTATCGAGTAACGCGTGCAGACGAAATTTCATGCGGCTAATGGGGGTGCGTATTTCATGGCTAATGGCCTGGCCTATTTCTTTTTGCTCATTCAATAAGCTGCCAATGCGCAAGGCCATGCCATTGATAGTGGTGGCTAATTTTGCGATGGCATCTTGCCCCTCCATGGGGACTGGTTTATGTCCCTGGCCCCTGGCGAAATTCTGCATGCTGCGATCAATTTTTGTCAGGCGTTTTTCCAGGCCATAAACCAATATATAGGCCATGGCGGCGGTAATAATTATAGACAGGGCCAGCATTAAAATAATGATGGCCAGCGGTATTTCTTCAAATCCGTCCATGGGGCCAATGACCAATACCTGTTGACTATGGGGGATGCGGGCATAGACCCATCTGGGGTTGTTGCTTAAATCCTGGCGTTCATTCACCACCACATCGCCGCGTTTGATGCGGCTTAATTGTTGATGATCCAAAGTCAGCTTATCAAGGGGCATTAATGCCAAATAAGGCAGGGAGAGTGTTTCCAGTTGAGTCAAAAACTGCTGGTGCTCTGTGGGGTTAACTCGCCCCAGTTCGTTTAGCAGCAAAACTGCCATGATGCGATAATGTTGTTCACCTATGTAATCTATGTTGGCCGTTAACATTTTATTATGTTGGGTGAACATGACCACTCTAATGGACTTATGTTGAGTGAGGGAAATCTGGATGGAGGATGATTGAGGATGATCGCTGTCCATGGCTTGTAAGGTTAAATCTGTCTCCATGAGTTTAGATACAATATTTAACCATTGCGCCTGTTTAGCCCCACTATGACGATCCAACCCCAGGGAAATCAACTGGAAGCTGCCCTTAAAAATACTCTGGGCATAACTGCTATAGCGCTGATTGTGTTGCAGCTGATAAAGCCCATAACAAGTGACTGCCGCCAACAACACTGAAATTAATAAACTGCTGTAAATTCTAAAAAACATATTGCCTACCAGCCAAGCCGACCACAAAATTTTACCGGCCACCGGGAAATCATCCTTATTGGCCGCCAGTTTAACCCGGTCTGGATTTAGGGTTAACCACCTAGATCAGGAGATTTGTTGGCAATTTGTAGGAGTGATCCTACATTTGTTGAACATCTTCCATACAGACCTTCAAGCCAGCTCATCTCATAATTGTTGTTACGGTTACTTGGTTCCCTAGGTTGGTTATGCGCTCAATATTTTTAACGTTTACAAAACGCTTACTGCAGCCCCATTGGCTGTTGTTAGTGACGGCCTGTGGATTGCTAACGGCTCATCTAAGCCTGGTGCCTGTGGCCAAGGAAAATCTGGCCCCCAAGACCTTGTATAAACTGGTGTTTCAATCTCAGTTTATTAACTCCGGGCAAGACGTGAATATCCATACCTACCTTCCTAAAGATAGTCCATGGCAGAGGGTTATCACGGAAAAGTTTGCCCCTCAAGACATGGCCCATAAGCAGCAGTTATTGCCATCGGGGCGCCTCATTAGCTGGTCGGCGGATGAGACCCAGCAAAGTGTGGGTTATGAGCTATTGCTGCATACCCAGGGAAACCAATACCAACTGCCTGCAAACAGCCCCATCGAAAAAAACCTGCCCCAGCACCTGCAGTCGTTTTTACAAGAAAGCGAGCACATTCAGGTGGGGCACAGGGAGATTAAAAAACTCTGGCAAGACATCAAACCCGTGCAGCAGGATGTGAAATCGGTCTTGCAAAGTATCTTTGAATATACCTGGCAAGAGATAGAGAACGTGCCCTTTAAAGGCACCACAGATGCCCTAACCGCGTCTCGCTTAAAAGTGGCCAGCTGCAACGGCAAGAGCCGTTTATTTGTGGCGTTGGCCCGTCTTAATGGCATTCCTGCGCGGTTGGTGGGGGGTATCATCCTGGACAACGGCAGTAAAAAAACCAGCCACCAGTGGGTGGAAGCGTATGTGTCCGGGCACTGGGTCACCTTTGGCCCCACCAATGGTTATTTTGCCACCCGTCCAGCTCACTTTCTTAAACTCTACGAAGGGGACCAGGCTTTATTTCGTCACACCAGCAACATCGCCTTCGATTATTTATTTACAATTAACAAAAAAACAGTGAGCCCGTCCCTGTATCCATCCTTGTTAGTAGATCACGAGGAGCAAATAAACCTGGCACCTGCGCTCACTGAGTTGCACCTGTCGGCCACGACGTTATCAATCATATTGTTATTCCCCTTGTGTACTCTGCTCATTACCTTTTTGCGAAACGTCATCGGAGTGAAAACCTTTGGTATTTTCATGCCCATGCTTATCGCCGCCACTTGCATGTACAGCGGCCTAATGGCTGGCCTGGTTGGGTTTGTGCTTATTTTACTGGTGGCCATGGGACTGCATTTTTGGCTAGAGCGGCAACGTATCTTAAAAACCGCACGCCTTGCCACCGTGATTTCTCTTATTAGTTTGTTGTTTATTTTTGCGCTTTATCTATTGAGCAGTGAACACAAAATGGAGTTTGGCATGCTGGCATTAATGCCGGTGGTAATTATTAGTTTTGTGGCGGAGCGTATTCACCAGGTGACGGTGGAAGGGCATTGGCAAGAATTGGTCACCAGCTCTTTGGGAACGTTGCTAACCATACTCTTGTGTTATTTGTACATGGACAGCTTTTTATTGCAAAGCCTGTTTAGCCTGTTCCCGGAATGTTACCTATTGGTATTAAGCGGATTAATATTTATTGGCAAGTGGGATGGCATTCGTACCAGTGAATTGTTGCG
>MAAD01000008.1 GCA_002162985.1 Bermanella sp. 47_1433_sub80_T6
ACCTGTGATGCCCAGCAAAATTCGTTTATTGCGTAACCTGTGCACCGTACTTTCCTTTGTTGCCGTTAAGACCTTGGCGCAGTATAACAATATATTCAAGGATGAAAAAACTACCTCATAAGGATTGTGCGATGACTATTAAAGACTGGCCAGCAGATGAGCGCCCCAGAGAAAAGTTGCTGGCCCACGGACCTTCCCAACTTAGTGACGCTGAGTTGCTGGCGATTTTTTTACGCATTGGCATCAAGGGCAAGAGTGCGGTGGATTTGGCTCGGGATTTATTGGTTGAATTTGGTGGCCTACGGCACATATTGGAGGCCAGCCAGGAGCAGTTTTGTGCCCATCTTGGCCTGGGGCCTGCCAAATTCGCCCAGCTGCAGGCGGTGCTAGAGATGTCCCACCGCCATTTACAGCAAGACCTGCAGCGCCAGGATGCTTTCACCAACCCGGAATTAGTACGTTCTTACCTCACCAGTCGCCTGCGGCACCGACAACATGAGGTGTTTAGCTGTTTGTTTTTAGATGCCCAGCACCGGCTCATTGTCTATGAAGAGCTGTTTCAGGGCAGCATAGATGGCGCCAGCGTCTACCCCAGAGAGGTGGTGAAACGGGCCCTGGCCCATAACGCGGCGGCGGTGATTTTTGCTCACAATCACCCATCCGGGGTGGCCGAGCCCAGCGTCAGTGACGAACGCATCACCGGCCGCTTAATAAAGGCATTGGATTTGGTAGAGGTGCGTACCCTTGATCACTTCATTGTGGGTGAAGGGCAGGTGGTCTCCATGGCGGAACGGGGGTTATTACATGGTATGGGAGGTAATTAAGTGAGGCGCTGACCAAATAAGTCCAAGATGGAACGTCAGGGCTGGCTACAATTAATGCACAGCTCTTTTTTGTCTAAGGTTTATTAGCTGCATGCATTGGCGTATTGGTTTGTGTCTGTTGTTGTTATCAAATGTCGGTTGGGCCGGGGATGCTGTGGATGTGCAGTATTCATATTGGCGCAGCGCAAACCCTGCGTCGCTCATAGAGGTGAAAAACCAGCCCCTAGAAAACTGGCAGCAGGTGACGCAGCTGGCCAGTTATGGTTTCGATGATGCTGAATACTGGATCAAACTGGACATTGAAAACCGCGGCCCACAGCCCGTGAGTCGTATTTTCCGCTTTGTGCACCCTGTGCTGGATGAGGTGGATATTTATCATTTTACGGACAATTTACTCATCAATGAATGGCACTTGGGTGACGCAGTGCCAGGCATGGTCCGAGACGTACATGAAAAAAATCCTGCCTTTAAATTAACTATATCCCCCAAACAGCTTTCTCAAGTCTACATTCGCGTGGCGGGCATCAATGCCATGGTATTAACCATGGAGGTGTTAGATGACAGCCAGCATGATGCCCTAGTGCAAAGCTCTATATTAATCGCGGGTTTGGTATACGGCATTCTTTTGGTGATGGCCCTGTATAACCTGAGTCTGGCGGTGAGTATATTTGATCGCGCCTACTTATATTATGTGGCTTATGTGTTGTGTTTTATTGCCTTTGTATTGGCGGTGTCGGGGGATGGTTATTACTTCCTATGGCCGCGCTGGCCAGGCTTTAACAGCGTTGCCGTTCCGCTATTTTCCGGGCTGTTGATGATTCCATCGTTACTGTTTCCGCTTTATTTTCTGGATATTAAGCGTCATGCCCCACAAATTTCGCGGCTGATTAAATGGGCGGTGGTGATCGGCGTGCTGTATTTAATTTGCATTCCCTTCATGGGGCTGGCCACGGCCCTTAAGGTGATTAACGTCTATAGCGTTTTGGTAAGCGCCATGATGTTAATTGTAGGGGTGTATTTAAGTATTAAAAAAGTGCCGTTTGCCGTTATTTATACCCTGGCCTGGTGCAGTTTGATGGCGGGTTTGGTATTGCTGCCCCTGTCTTCGCTGGGTTTTATTGAAAGCAATACTTTTACCCGTAACGCCAGTTTTCTGGGTGGGGTGATTGAGGTTATTGTTTTGTCTTTGGCGTTAGCGCAGCGTTTTCGCAATGAACGCAGTGCCAAAATTGAGCTCATACAACATGTATTAACTGCTAAGTCGGAAGCCGCTAACAACCTTAAGATGTTTGAAGAACTCTTTGAGTTGGCTCCGGTGGGTATCTTTCGTTTCAAGATTAATGGCGAACTGGTGGCGGTGAATCCAGCGCTCACCAAATTGTTAGGGTTCAAAGATGCCACCGGCCTATTAAAACAAGGCAATAGCATTCGTGGCTATTTTGATAATGGCTTAAGCATGGCTCGAGAAGTATTGAGGAAGGGTTATGTGATTGACCGGGAGTCCACCCTCACCACCACCAAGGGAGAGGAGCGCACGTGTTCTATTTCCATGCGTGTGCAAACCCAACACAAGGATCATTATGTGGAAGGTTATGTCACCGATATAAGTGAGCGTAAACACGCACAAAAGATCCATGAGTTAATGGAGCGTGAACGCATGGCGGTGCTGGAGCAATTAATTACCGGTATTGCCCATGAGATCAATACGCCGCTGGGCAATAATATAACATCGTTAAGTCATGGCCTGGAGCTTTTAAAGGCAGTGGAAACTCAGATGCAAGACGGGCAATTAACCAAAAAATCGTTTGACGGTTTTATTGAGGATAGCCATGCGTTAACTGAGATTATGTCAAAAAATTTACAGAAAATTACCAGTTTGGTTGAGCGTTTTAAACTGGTATCGGTTAAAAATATGGATATTGAATTGGCCGACATAGATATCAAGCAGCACCTGAAAAATATCATCGAGGGAAACTTTTTTATCGAAGAGTCGGTGCAAATAATATTAGAGGTAAACGGTAGCGGGCCGATTCGCAGCTATCCGGTGGCCTGGCACATTATATTGGATCAACTATTAGAAAACTCCATGTTACATGGCTTTAATCAAGGGCAAACCGATAGAAAAATAATGATCACCCTGCAACAACAAGGTGACAACCATTGGCAGTTTTATTACGAGGATAATGGCCGTGGCCTAGACAATAACATTGCCAAAAATGTGTTTGACCCATTTGTGACGTCGGTACGTGGCAACGATGAAAATGCAGGCCTGGGCATGTATCGCATTTACAATGTGGTGCACCAGGTTTTAAAAGGTAAAATTAAAGTGCTGGACGGGCCTGGCTTTAAAATACAAATTCGTTTTCATTTACCACAACATAATTAAGCCCCCCTTTTTGTCGAGGGGGGGGCTTAAAGCTACTTAGCGCCCAACTCTTCACACAGCTCAACACTGCGATCATTGGCGGCTTGTAATGCTGTTTCAACCACCTTATGCAGGTCTTGATTGATAAAGCTGTTGATGGCTTTTTCTGTGGTGCCGTTGGGAGAGGTCACCTTTTTGCGCAACTGCGCCGGGCTGTCGTCGCTCTGGCTGGCCATGGTAGCGGCGCCCAGCGCGGTCTTTAAGGTAAGAGCTGTGGCGGTCTCCTCACTTAAGCCCAGTTTAGTGCCGGCCTCCACCATGGCCTCCATGAACAAAAAGAAGTAGGCCGGTCCGCTACCAGACACGGCGGTTACCGCGTCCAGTTCCGCTTCATTTTTTACCCAGACGCTGAGACCTACCGCATCGAGAATTTGTGCGCTAAGGTCTTTTTGTGAATCGCTCACATGTTCATTGGCCAGCAACCCACAAGCTCCTTGTTGAACCAGGGACGGGGTATTGGGCATGCAGCGTACGATGGCAAGTTCGCCCCCGCTCCATGTGGAAAGGCTGTGTAAATTAATGCCGGCCGCCACACTGATCATCAACGGCTTTTTGGCTTGTAAGCTGTCTTGCAGTGGCAGCAGTACACTTTCCATGATTTGTGGTTTTACAGCCAAGATCACCACATCGGCTGCGGCGACGGCTACGTTATTGTCGGTGGTGGTGCGAATGCCCAGGGAGCTTGAAAGCTTGTCTAGCATTCCCTGGTCTGGGGCACTGGCCCAAATTTTCTGGCCATCAAATCCGTTCTCGATTAAACCGCCAATGATGGCGCTGGCCATGTTGCCCGCGCCGATAAATGCAATTGTGCTCATAATAATTCCTGTAATTTAGCGTTTAAATTCGTTGACCAAATATGGCGCTGCCCACGCGTACCATAGTGCTACCGCACTCGATGGCAAGCGTTAGGTCGCCTGACATGCCCATGGAAAGTGTGTCCACCTGAGGGTATTGTTTTTTCAGGGTTTCAAATTGTTCATGCATGGCTAAAAACTCTTGTTTTAAGCGGTTGTCATCCTGTGGCGCCGGGATGCACATGAGGCCGCGCAAACATAAGTTTTCCATCTGGCTGATATTGGCAGCCAATTCATTTATCTCACTCACCGTAATGCCCGACTTGCTTTCTTGTTGGCTAATGTTCACCTGAATCAGAACATTTAATGGCGCCATATCCACAGGTCTTTGATCATTTAAACGGCGGGCTATTTTTAGGGTATCTATGGTGTGCACCCAATGAAAGTGTTCGGCCACCAAGCGACTTTTATTGGATTGAATAGGGCCGATAAAATGCCAATCGATATCCAGCTGGTTTAATTCTTGTACTTTTTCCACCCCTTCTTGCACGTAGTTTTCTCCAAAACGGGCGTGCCCCAGCTCAAATAACTGCTGAATTTTGTGGGCAGGGTGTTTCTTTGACACGGCCAATAATTGCACAGGCTTTTGAGACTGCGTGCAGGCTTTGGCAATTTGTTGCTTAACCCCAGAGAAACACTGGGCTAAATTGTTTTTAGTTTCTAAATCGGTCATGGTTTTATTTTCAGGTGTGGTTACAATGCTGAGCAATATTAATATGGTTTGCCATTGTTAAAATGCCCCAGCAACGGGCCCTAGCGATTATCGCATGGTCTGGATTCAGGATGAACTACACTAGGATAGTTCTTGGGCTCAATGTCAGCCAATCGCCCAGCGGAGTATTAGAAGTTCATGGATATTACGGAATTATTAGCCTTTTCTGCTAAACAAGGGGCTTCAGATTTACACTTGTCTGCCGGATTACCGCCCATGATCCGAGTGGATGGTGAAATTCGCCGCATTAACCTGCCAGCCTTAAGCCATAAAGAAGTGCACGCGCTGGTTTATGACATCATGAACGACAAACAACGCAAGGATTTTGAAGAATTTCTAGAAACCGATTACTCCTTCGAAGTGCCCGGTGTGGCGCGTTTTCGTGTAAACGCCTTCAACCACAACCGCGGCGCCGGTGCAGTATTTCGTACTATCCCCTCCCGTGTATTAACCTGTGATGATCTGGGCATGGGCCAAATATTTAAAGACCTGGCGGTGAAACCCAGAGGTCTGGTGCTGGTAACGGGGCCAACCGGTTCGGGTAAGTCCACTACCCTGGCGGCCATGGTGGATTACGTGAACGACAGTCATTACAAACATATCCTCACGGTGGAAGATCCCATAGAATTTGTACACCAGAGTAAAAAATCCCTCATTAACCAACGGGAAGTGCACCGCGATACTTTAGGTTTTAACGAGGCCCTGCGTTCGGCCCTGCGTGAAGACCCTGACGTGATCCTGGTAGGTGAAATGCGAGATCTGGAAACCATACGCCTGGCGTTAACCGCCGCCGAAACCGGTCACTGTGTGTTTGGTACCCTGCACACCACCAGTGCCGCCAAGACCATAGACAGAATTGTGGATGTATTTCCCGCGGAAGAAAAATCCATGGTGCGTTCCATGTTGTCGGAATCCTTGCAGGCGGTGATTTCACAATGCCTGCTTAAGAAGAAGGGTGGAGGCCGAGTCGCTTGTCACGAGATCATGATCGGCACACCGGCTATACGTAACCTGATTCGTGAAGACAAGGTGGCACAGATGTATTCGGCCATTCAAACCGGTGCCGGCGTAGGCATGATTACCATGGATCAGAGCCTTAAGAACCTAGTGCAAAAAGGCATTATTACTCCGGAAGCGGCGCGCGAAAAAGCCAAGACCCCGGAAAACTTCTAAACCTAAAAAACCTGTCCATGGGCCCTCTTTTAAGCGGGCCA
>MAAD01000332.1 GCA_002162985.1 Bermanella sp. 47_1433_sub80_T6
GCTCTTTATTTATTACTGTCATGTTATTCGCCCTGGTAAAATTTCTGGCTGAATTTCAAATCGAATTCACGTTTTTGCCCGTCGGGCAACACGGTGATGTGAAAGCGATACATGTCTTGATCATAAAAATCGAAGGTACTGTGAAAATACAATGCTCCCTTTTCCTGAATGCGGGTGAATTCAAGCTCTCGAGTTTGCCCCAGCAGGTTGCTCATGGTGCCTTCAAGTTTTGCATTCCAGGCCACCGGCATTTCACTGATGCCGGTTTTTAATACGCTGATAGACATATAACCTAACGAGCCACTTCTGGGAATGCCGTAAATCTTGGCCACGTCCTTATCCAGCTCAGAGCTGGTGAAGGCGATGTAATGCACCTCATACTCGCCAAACACTTTCTTTTGCTCGGCACTGGCAAACGCCGCCAGCATGGTAAAAATGAGGGCAGTGAAAAAACGCATAATTAATCCTTATAAGGCCGTTATCGGGTCACACGGTAAATGGCAATTTCACCCAGCAGGTTGGGCCATAATCGAATGGCCAATGATTCCTGATGGTCGTTGTCCACTACGGTGCGTTCTAAAATAGTTAAACCTTTCTCGCGACACAGCTTTTCAAAGTCATGAAAGGTACACATGTGAATGTTGGGGGTGTCGTACCAATTATAGGGCAGGGTCTTGGACATGGGCATACGGCCCTTGCGTAATAAGAACCAGCGGGTGCGCCAGTAACCAAAATTAGGAAAGGTAATGATGGCCTCTTTGCCTACGCGCAACATATCTTCCAATAATGCGTCGGGACGATTCACCGCCTGTAGGGCCTGGGTCATGATTACTGTATCAACGCTGGCATCGTTAAAATGCTGAAGGCCGTCATTTAAATCGTGTTCGATGACGTTAATGCCTTTTTCCACACAGCTCACTATGCTGTCTTCGTTAATTTCCAAACCATAGGTTTTGCACTGTTTTTGTTCTTTTAAAAACGACAGCAAGTCACCCTGACCACAACCCAAATCGAGCACTTGGCTGTTGGGATTGACCCAGTTTTGAATGATGTCTAAATCACTGCGCAAGCTCATAAATTTAACTCCTGTGCCACGCGAGTCATGTTTAGGCATTGATACCAAGGGCAGCCGTTTAAATCACTGATTAAAATCATAAATTTAACTCCTGCGTGATGCGAGTCATATACGCGCCAAATAGTTTGATGTATCTGGGTATGGGCAGCAAAAAGGCATCGTGACCTTTTTCAGATTCAATTCGGGCGTAGCTTACGTCTTTGTCGGCGGCCACCAAGGCATCTACAATTTCTTCGCTGCGCTCCGGGCTAAAGCGCCAGTCGGTGGTGAAACTTACCACCAAAAATTTACACTGTGCCACGCTTAAACATTGGGTCAGGTCATGATCCGTGTATTGCGCCGGGTCAAAATAATCCAGTGCTTTGGTCATCAATAAGTAAGTATTGGCATCAAAGGTAGTACTGAACTTTTCACCCTGGTAATGCAAATAACTTTCTATCTGAAATTCAGGAGCATAGTTGTAATTCACCTCCTGGTTTTTCATGGTGCGGCCAAATTTCTCACCCAGGCCGTCGTCACTCAAATAGGTAAGGTGAGCCAGCATGCGCGCTTGTATTAAACCGGTTTTTGGAATAACACCTTTCGCTAAAAAATGACCGTCGTGAAATTCAGGGTCTTTAATGATGGCGTTACGGGCTACCTCGTTGAAGGCAATATTTTGTGCGCTTAATTTAGGCGCCGAGGCAATTACCACCGCGTGGTGCAAACGCTCGGGGTATTGAATGGACCAGCGCAATGCCTGCATGCCCCCTAGGCTGCCACCAATCACTGCGGCAAATTTTTCTATTCCCAGGTTGTCGGCCAGGCGCGCCTGACTTTCTACCCAGTCACGTACTCGCACCATGGGGAAGTCACTCCCATAGGGCTTTTGCGTGTCAGGGTTTAAGGTAGTGGGGCCGGTACTGCCATGACAGCCACCTAAATTATTTAGGCATAAAACAAAAAACTTATTGGTGTCGATGACCTTACCCGGACCAATGCAGGCATCCCACCAGCCAGGTTTTTTATCATCCAAGCTGTGAAATCCTGCTGCATGGTGGTCACCACTTAGGGCGTGGCAAATTAAAATGGCGTTGCTTTTATCGCTGTTTAGGGTGCCATAACTTTCATAAACCAGTTGGTAACTTTGCAGAGTTTTGCCACTGCGCAGTTTCAAGGGTTCATCAAAAGTGGCCACTTGTGGCGTGATGATACCAACCGAGTCAGCAGGAATGGATTGCGGCATCGAAATGAGGCCCTTTTGAATATATAAAAAGAAAACTGCACACTCAATGTGTGCAGTTAATTATTTGAGTGGGCGGCTAAAGGCCAATAATAAATCCAGGCGCGCCAGAGCTGCGCGCCATGCCTATTAAGATGACTTCCAAAACCTGAATGGCCAGAAAAACAATGATGGGGCTTATGTCCAGGCCACCCATGTCGGGTAACATTTTACGAATGGGTTTCATCACAGGTTCAACAATTTGGCGTAACAACACTAATGCCGGGTTTTGACTCTGAGGTGCCAGCCAGCTGGCCACGATCATTATTAAGATGCCCCAGAAATATAATTTTAGAAACAGGCCCACGCCGCCCAGTAGCGCCCAAATGGCAATGTTGGTCACCGGCAGAGGAGAGTAATCCATGATTAACAGGGACAGAATAATGGCCACTAATTCTACCGCTACCAATAAGACCAGGGCAGCTACATCATAACCGCCAAAGCCGGGGATCATCTTGCGCACTGGAATCAATAATGGATTGGTGGCTTTTATTACAAACTGGCTAATGGGGTTGTAAAAATCTGCTCGTACTGCCTGCAGTAAAAACCGTACAACAATGATGAACAAAAAGAAGCCTGCCACTGCATTTACCAGTAATAAGCCCACTTGCGCCGCGGTTGATCCCATGTGTTATTCCTTACCCTAAAAAATAATGACCACTAGACTGTGTTTAAAACTAATTAAGCCAATACGCTTAATTGTAATTCATTTATTTCGCCGATGCCTTTTTTCGCTAACGCTAACATGGCATTTAACTCTTCTGGCTGGAATGGCTCACCTTCGGCGGTGCCTTGAATCTCAATGAAGCCACCGTTGTCGGCCATGATCACATTCAGATCGGTCTCGGCGTTGCTGTCTTCTGCGTAATCCAGATCCAGTACCGCTTCGCCTTTATAAACCCCAACCGATACCGCAGCAATCATGTATTTAAGCGGGCTTTTCTTCAGTTTGCCTTCTTTCACCATGTGGTTGATGGCGTCTACCAGGGCCACGCAGGCACCTGTGATAGAGGCGGTACGCGTGCCACCGTCGGCCTGAATCACATCACAATCTATGGTGATGGCGTTTTCGCCCAAGGCTTTAAGGTCAATGGCGGCACGCAAAGAACGGCCAATTAAACGGCTGATTTCTACGGTGCGACCGCTTTGTTTGCCCTTGGCGGCTTCACGCATCATGCGCGAGTGGGTGCTGCGTGGCAGCATGCCGTATTCGGCAGTGACCCAGCCCTGACCCTTGCCGCGTAAAAATGAAGGCACGCGACTCTCAACGGTGGCGGTACAAATCACCTTGGTATCGCCAAATTCCACCAGTACAGATCCTTCGGCGTGCTTAGTGAAATTACGAGTAATCTTAATGTCTCTAAGCTGGTCTAGCGCACGGCCACTGGGTCTCATGGTGGGAATATCCTGAATCTGTCTATAAAATGCTAATGGCCGCCATTATAGCGTGCTGGCGGCCAGCGCCAAGAGAAAGCGACTATCTTTTAATAGGGCTTGGAAAACCAAGTCTTTATAGAACCCAGGGCGCCGGCGAGGTAAAATAGCCGCAGATTTTAAATGGACCAAACCATGATCTTAAGCATGACGGCGTTTGCCCGCAGTGATGGACAAAGCCAGGTGGGCAGTTTCAGCTGGGAAATCCGTGCGGTGAACTCACGTTACCTTGAACTGCATTTTCGTCTGCCCGATTCCTTAAAGGCTCTGGAAGGGGATTTAAGGGATGTACTGCGTAACAAGCTAAGCCGCGGCAAGGTAGAGTGCAGCCTAAAATTTGTGCCCCAGCTGAAGGAGCAAAGTCTCAGTGTTAATGAGCAACTGGTGGCCCAGATCAACCAGGCTTGTGATCAGGTGCATGGCATCATAGGTCCCGGCCCGGCTTTGGATTCTCTGGAAATATTAAAGTGGCCCGGGGTATTAAGTGCCCCCGGTGTGGATATGGAGCTGGCTAGGCAACAGGCTCTGAAAGCCTTCGATGGCGGGCTAACTGACCTTATTGCCATGCGTGAGCGAGAAGGCCAATCCTTAACTGTATTTATTCAGCAGCGCATATCCGCCATTAAACTAGAAATAGAAAAGGTAACTGCGCTGTTGCCACAAATACTCAAGGCCCAGCGTGAGAATTTACTGGCACGCTTGGCGGCGGTAAAAATTAAAGTAGATGAAGATCGCTTCGAGCAAGAGATGGTGATTTTACTGCAAAAGGCTGATGTGGATGAAGAGCTGGATCGCCTCCAGGCGCACTTAATTGAAGTGGAACGTATCTTAAAGCAGGGCGGCGCCGTGGGTCGACGCCTGGACTTCATGATGCAAGAGCTCAATCGCGAGGCCAATACCTTGTCGAGCAAGTCCATTTCGCACCTTACCACCCAGATAGCGGTTCAATTAAAAGTCTTGATTGAACAAATGCGTGAACAAATTCAGAACATAGAGTGAACCAGATGAGCCAGGGTACCTTATACATCGTCAGCGCCGCCTCCGGCACCGGCAAAACCAGCCTGTTGAAAGACATGCTGGAACAAACCTCTGATGTGGTGGTGAGCGTGAGCCATACCACCCGTACCATGCGCGAGGGTGAAGAAAACGCCGTACATTATCATTTTGTTGAGAAGAGCCAGTTTGAAAGCTTGATTGAGCAAGGGGATTTTCTCGAACATGCCCAGGTATTTGGTAACTATTACGGCACCAGCCAGAGCGCGGTGGAGTCGCAACTGGCAAAGGGGCTGGATGTGATTCTAGAGATCGATTGGCAGGGTGCGCAACAAGTGCGCCGTCTCATGCCGCAAGCGGTGAGTATCTTTATATTTCCTCCCAGCAAGGGCGCCTTGTTGAGCCGTTTACAGGGCCGTGGTCAGGACAGCGAAGAGATCATAAATGGCCGCATGTCCGAGGCGGTAAGTGAAATGAGCCACTACAATGAATTTGACTATTTGGTGGTGAACGATGTGTTTGAAGTGGCCCTTGATGACCTAAAGGCCATCTTTAGCGCCGAGCGTTTAAAAGCCAAGCGACAAAGTCAGGCCCATGGCCAGATGATTAGCGACTTATTGAATTAATTTAATGGCGAAAACCTGCGGTATTTTGTAAACTGTCAGGTCTAACTCCTTTTAATCGGCAGCTCGCTGTCAGCAACATAGAGAACTAACATGGCTCGTGTAACCGTAGAAGATTGCCTAGAAAACGTAGAGAACCGTTTTGAGCTTGTAATGCTAGCCTCAAAGCGCGCCAAGCAGCTTGTTAATCAGGGTGCAGAGCCCATGGTTGACCCAGAAAATGACAAGCCAACGGTTATCGCCTTACGCGAAATCGCCAAGGGTTATGTGACCACTGCTACCATGGCAGCAGCTGAAGAAGCCGCCCGCGCCGAAGAGCAAGCCTAACAACTGACCTGCCCCTCTTTATTATTTTAATTTTGAGGGGGTAGGGTGCTAAATATTGTGACGTGTGTCCCTGGCCAAAAGGCTGAGTAATGTACCTTTTCATAATTTGAATTTAGGATGCCTGAGTGCCCACAATTGATGCCCTTGCCGAAAGGTTAAGTAGCTATCTTGAGCCAGATCAAATCAAACAGGTTTGTCGGGCTTATCATTACGCCAAGCAGGCCCACGAAGGCCAATATCGACGCAGCGGCGATCCCTACATAGTTCACCCGTTGGCGGTTGCCAACATTCTTTCGCAGATGCACATGGACCCCCAGAGTCTCATGGCCGCTATGCTGCACGATGTCATCGAAGATACCGCCGTTCCTAAAGAAGCTCTGGTTGAGCAGTTTGGCGAAACCGTGTCTGAATTGGTAGACGGGGTGAGTAAACTTACCCATATCAAGTTTGGCTCCCAGGAAGAAAAGCAGGCCGGTAACTTCCAGAAAATGGCCATGGCCATGGCCCGCGATATTCGCGTGATTATCGTTAAGCTGGCCGACCGCT
>MAAD01000020.1:0-8712 GCA_002162985.1 Bermanella sp. 47_1433_sub80_T6
AATTACGAAAGGGCGTATTTATGACTAAAAAACATATTGTTGCGGTAGACGATACGCCTGCCAACTTGCTTTTGGTGCTAAGAGTAATGGAAAAACATTATAAGGTGACCTGCGTGCAGTCCGGCAAGGAATGCCTCGATTTACTGGCTGAACACCCCGTGGATCTGGTGCTAATGGATGTGGTGATGCCTAAGATGAACGGTTATGAATGTTGTCGCCACATTAGGGATGATCATCCTCTGCTACCACCGGTGATTTTTCTCTCCGGCCAGACTCGACTGGAAGACAAGTTACGAGGTTATGCCGCGGGCGGAACCGACTACCTCACTAAACCCTGTGACATCGAAGAACTGCTGAGCAAGGTTAAGATTAACCTCGATGTGAAGGACAAGAATAAAGGGCGGCAGTTTGATTACAATAGCTACGCTACCCTGCCCATGAGTCAAGAACAGGATTTAGATCCCGTGCAGCAATTTAGCCATGCCTGCCTTAATTGTAACAGCAAGGATGAACTGGCCAATCTTATGTTGAAGACGTTACAAGTTTTTAATTTTAATGCCTGTCTGCAAATTCGTAGCAATCATCAGACCCTAAATTACAGCCTAACGGACAACTGCGCGCCACTTGAAAACTCTCTCATGACAGGTATTGCTGGCTACGCCAAGGCCACTGTATTTGGCCGACTAATCTTGTGCGCCTCTAACTGTATCTCTTTATTAATTAAAAACATGCCCACCGAGGATGACCTGTTGTATGGCAGGTTAAAAGATCTGGTCAATACGCTATTGGCCAATGCCAGTAACAGGATGGATAGGATCAAGCTGAACGTGGAATGCGAACAGAAGTTTAATAAGCAGCCCAGCAAAGAAAGTTTTGCCAGGGCTTGGAAGTCTGACTGGTAGAAGGTGATCAGGAGACTGCTAGCAGCCTCCTGATAGGGTTTGAGCGATCAATGTTTAAGTTGTATTAACCGTTAGTCTTTAAAAGCCCAATACATCCTGCATATCATACAAACCATTTGGCTGATCATTCAACCAAAGTGACGCACGTACCGCACCCTTGGCAAACGTCATACGGCTTTGCGCTTTGTGGGTAATCTCAACACGCTCACCATCGGTTGCAAACATAACGGTATGATCGCCCACTACATCACCACCACGAATGGTTTGAAAACCAATCTCTTTATGAGGGCGTGCGCCGGTTTGACCTTCACGGCCATAGTTAGCCACTTCGTTTAAATCCCAACCCATGGTCTCGGCAACCACTTCACCTAAACGCAAAGCGGTACCCGATGGAGAATCCACCTTGTGTTTGTGGTGCATTTCAATCACTTCAATGTCGCTTTCTTCACCCATCACCGAGGCCGCCATGCGCAACAGATTTAGAACCAGATTCACACCCACGGAATAGTTAGGGGCAAATACAATTTTCATGTCTTTAGCGGCGGCGTTTAATTCAACTTTTTGTTCATCGGTTAAACCCGTGGTGCCAATCACTATGCCCTTGCCGGCTGCTTTACACGCCTGAACATTTTGCATAGTGGCCGCTGGGCTAGTGAAATCAATCAACACATCAAAATCATTCAAAGACGCTGCCAGGTCACTGATTAACGATACGTTTAATTTTTTACCCAGGCCCGCCATCTCACCGGCATCATTGCCCAGTAAAGAGTCATTAGGTAATACCAAAGCGGCACCCAATTCAGCGCCATCGGCGGCATCGGTGGCTTCAATTAAAATTCGGCCCATGCGACCGGCGGCACCCATAATGGCAATACGTGTCATGATTTTTGACCTTATAATTTCTTTAGTTTTTACAATTCAAAAAAAAGGCGAGCTATGCTCGCCATTTTTAAACCTGGTCTTTATTCAAAAAACGTTTTCACGTTCTCAAACCAGTTTTTCTTTTTAGGGCTGTGTTTCTCACCCTTTAAGGATGCCTGGAATTGACGAAGAATTTCCTTTTGCGCTTCGTTCAATTTCACCGGTGTTTCCACCATCACACGGCACAACAAGTCACCGGTTGAACCGCCACGAATTGGCACTACACCTTTGCCACGCATGCGGAAAAGCTTGCCACTTTGAGTCTCGGCTGGAATCTTAAGCTTCACTCGGCCATCAAGTGTGGGCACTTCAATCTCACCACCCAGGGCGGCATCGGCTATGCTGATGGGCACATCGCAATACAAGTTGCGTCCGTCACGCTCAAAAATAGAGTGTGATTTAATGTGGGTTTCCACATATAAATCCCCTTTAGGACCGCCTCTTGCGCCTGCTTCTCCTTCGCCGGTTAAGCGAATGCGATCGCCGTTATCTACGCCGGCAGGTACTTTAACGTTAAGGGTCTTAGTGCTTTCTATAACACCCTGTCCGCCACAAGGGTAACAAGGATCTTTAATGATAGAGCCCTGGCCGCGACAAGTAGGACACGCCTGCTGCACAGAGAAGAAACCCTGCTGCATACGTACCTGGCCCTGGCCATGACAAGTATTACAGGTAACCGGTTGACTGCCATCTTTAGCACCCGAACCATGGCAAGTGTCACATTCGTTAAGGGTCGGCACACGAATTTTAACCTCAGCGCCTTTAACCGCTTGCTCAAGCGTAAGCTCAAGGTTGTACTTTAGATCGCTGCCACGTTGCGGGCCATTACGCTGACCACCACGACCGCCGCCACCAAAAATATCACCAAATACATCGCCAAAGATATCGCCGAAGTTACCGTTACCACCGCCGCCGCCAAAACCGCCGGCTTGTGGGTCTACACCGGCATGACCATACTGGTCATAAGCTTGACGCTTGGATACGTCGCTCAAAATTTCGTAAGCCTCAGTGGCTTCCTTAAATTTGTGTTCAGATTCTTTATCATCCGGGTTTCTATCCGGGTGATGCTTCATGGCCAGTTTACGATAGGCGCGCTTTATAGCTTTGGCGTCATCGCTTTTACTGGCCCCTAAAATTTCGTAATAATCACGTTTAGACATATTTTTCTGGCCATCCATTTGTAAGCTCTATTAAGCTTACAAATTTAGTATTTGTGTGGCTTAACGCGCACAATTGTTAATCTATATTCTTTATCTTCAGAAACAGGAAAGCGCGAGAAAATCTCGCGCTACCTTTTTAACCGCAAATATTCACAAAATAAATTTTGTAATTACTTGTTGTCTTTCACTTCTTCAAACTCAGCGTCTACCACGTCGTCTTGTGGTTGAGCCTGTTCTGCACCGGCTTGTGCGCCTTCGCCAGCCGCTTCAGCTGCTGCCGCTTGCTCGGCGTACATTTTCTGAGCCAAGCCAGAAGATGCTTCGGTAAGGGCAGTGGTTTTCGCTTCGATCTCTTCTTTGTCGTCGCCTTTAAGGGCTTCTTCCAAATCAGTGATGGCTGCGTTTATGGCTGTTGTTTCTTCTTCAGTGGCTTTATCACCCGCTTCTTCCAAGGTTTTCTTGGTTGCGTGGATCATGCCGTCGGCGGTGTTACGCACCTGAATCATTTCTTCAAATTTCTTATCGGCTTCAGCGTTGGCTTCGGCGTCTTTAACCATTTGTTCAACTTCTTCATCGCTCAAACCAGAAGAGGCCTTGATCACAATGCTCTGTTCTTTACCGGTAGCCTTGTCTTTCGCGCCTACGTGTAAAATACCGTTAGCATCGATGTCGAAAGTTACTTCGATCTGTGGCTGGCCACGTGGTGCCGCTGGAATGTCGGCTAGATCAAAACGACCCAAAGATTTGTTTTGGCTGGCTTGCTTACGCTCGCCCTGAACCACGTGAATGGTTACTGCTGCCTGGTTATCGTCGGCAGTAGAGAAGATTTGAGACTTCTTGGTAGGGATCGTAGTGTTTTTCTCGATCAATGCGGTAGCTACGCCACCCATAGTCTCGATACCCAAAGTAAGCGGGGTAACATCTAAAAGTAGAACGTCGGTTACGTCGCCAGATAAAACGGCTCCTTGAAGTGCTGCACCCATGGCAACCGCTTCATCAGGGTTCACATCTTTACGAGCTTCTTTACCAAAGAATTCAGCAACGGCAGTTTGTACCAATGGCATACGTGTTTGACCACCTACCAGGATAACGTCGTCAATTTCAGAAGCTTTAAGGCCAGCATCGGTTAATGCTTGCTGACAAGGCTTCAAAGAATCTTTAACCATGTCTTCAACTAAAGACTCAAGCTTGGCACGGGTAACCTTCACATTTAAGTGCTTAGGACCGGTGGCATCGGCAGTGATGTAAGGCAGGTTAACGTCAGTAGAAGTGGTTGAAGACAATTCAACCTTGGCTTTTTCGGCCGCTTCTTTTAGACGCTGCATGGCAAGAGGGTCGCCCTTGATATCCATACCAGTATCTTTCTTGAACTCGTCTGATAAAAACTCAATCAAACGCATGTCGAAATCTTCGCCGCCCAGGAAGGTGTCCCCATTGGTGGCCAGTACTTCAAATTGCTTTTCACCATCAACGTCGGCTACTTCGATGATAGAGATATCGAAGGTACCACCACCCAGGTCGTAAACCGCGATAACTTTATCGTCAATTACCTTGTCGATGCCGTAGGCCAATGCAGCAGCCGTTGGTTCGTTGATGATACGCTTCACTTCAAGACCGGCAATTTTACCTGCATCCTTAGTGGCTTGACGCTGTGCATCGTTAAAGTAAGCAGGCACGGTTACAACCGCTTCGGTTACTTTCTCGCCCAAGAAATCTTCGGCGGTCTTTTTCATTTTCTTCAAAACTTCGGCAGAGATTTGTGGTGGCGCGTATTTTTCGCCCTTCACTTCAACCCATGCATCGCCGTTGTCAGCTTTAGCGATTGTGTAAGGCACCATGTCGATGTCTTTCTGCACAACCTTGTCTTCGAAGCGGCGACCGATAAGACGCTTAATAGCAAACAAAGTATTGGTTGGGTTAGTAACCGCCTGACGCTTGGCAGACTGGCCTACTAAGATTTCGCCGTCTTCAGCGTATGCAACAATAGAAGGTGTAGTACGATCGCCTTCGGCGTTCTCGATTACACGTGTTTTGTCGCCGTCTAGTACCGATACACAAGAGTTAGTGGTACCTAGATCGATGCCGATGATTCTACCCATTTTAAATCTCCAATTTTGTTTTGTTGGGCAAGCGATACATGAGGGTAAAGCTGCCCTGTTGCCCTAAGGCCAGTTAGTTTTTAACTTAACCCTTTAATGGGTTTGGTTATTTTTAATTCAACCTCTCGCTTACTGAAATTTGCTAACTTTTCGTTAAAAACCGTCTTCAAGTACTCATTTAGCACACTAAACTCCGTGCTTTCAGAAGGTTTTTGCCTCAATTTAGCTGCATTCAGAATGCGAGGACCTTTATTCAATTAAGCTTTTTCGTCCACTTTAGGGGCGGCCTTGGATACCACTACCATGGCTGGGCGCAACAGGCGTCCGTGGTTGGTGTAGCCTTTCTGTACCACGTTTAATACAGTGTTAGGCTCGGCATCCGGGGCTTCTACCATGCTGATGGCCTGGTGTAGAGCTGGGTCAAACGGATGACCTTCAGGGTCGATGGCTTCTACACTGAATTTCTTCAAGGTATCCAGGAAGCTCTTTTGGGTCATTTCAACCCCTTCCAGGAATGGCTTAACGATCTCTTCGTCCGGGCAGGACGCCATGGCACGCTCAAGGTTATCCACAACCGAAAGCAACTCACGGGCGAATTTCTCGGTGCTGAATTTATGGGCTTTTTCCACATCTTGCTCGGCGCGACGACGGACATTTTGCACATCGGCCTTGGCGCGGATCAAATCGTCTTTTAACTGAGCATTCTCAGCTAACAAGGCGTCATCTTGTGAAATCTCTTCAACAGGCTCTACAGTGCCTTCAATCGCTTGGTCTTGGGTTTCCAACTCTGCATTTTCAGCTTCCTGAGCCGGGTTTTCCTGATCTGACATGGGTCACTCCACACATTTGTACAATCTAAAATAAGGCTGGAACCTATATGGGGATGGAAAAAACAGTTTCAAGAGACTTTACAAATGGATTTTATACTGTACATTTAAACAGATGTATAAGCGTACAGGGTACGAAACATGCTAAGCCATATATCTATTAAGGACTTCACCATAGTCGACTCCCTTGAGTTGGACTTAAAAAACGGCTTCAGTGCAGTTACCGGGGAGACCGGTGCCGGTAAGTCCATCATGCTGGACGCGCTATCGCTGGCCACTGGCAGCAAGAGCGATGGTAAACAGGTACGCCCCGGGGCCAGCAAGGCCGAAATTTACGCCTGTTTTGAGCTAGTAAATAACAGTCCAGTGAAAGACTGGCTGGTAGATAACGATATGGATGGTGACCAGGACCAACTCATACTGTCGCGCATCATCACCACCGAAGGACGCAGCCGCGGATACATCAACGGCCGTCCCGCCCCCTTGCAGCAACTTAAAGAATTAGGCGCTCAGCTACTGGATATCCACGGGCAGAACGCGCACCAGGCGCTGTTACAAAAAGACAGCCCACGAGATTTACTGGATAACTTTGGCGACTACCAAAAACTGCTGGAAGACACTAAGGCCAGCTACCAAGATTGGCAAACCCTGAAAAACCGCGTGAACTTACTGCAAAACCTCAACGAAGAAGGCCAGGCTAAAGTACAACTGTTGGAATATCAGGTTCAAGAGTTAACTCTGCTGGACTTAAGCGAAGGCGAAGTGGAAGAGCTGGAGGCAGAACAAAAGCGCTTGGCCAACGCCGAAGGCCATTTATTAAATGCCCAGCAAGCCCTGCATTTATGCCAGAACGACGATGAACAAAACGACGCCTATCAGGCCGTTCAATATGCCTTGCAGAAACTTGACCCGTTATTGGACAGCACACCCGCCTTGGCCTCGACCCACGAATTACTTAACCAGGCGTATGTGATCATAGATGAGGCCTGCAGCGAGCTGGGCCACTACATCAACGGCTTTGAAATTAACCCTCAGCGCCTGCAGCAGGTGGAAGAACGCCTTAATGCCATCTACGATCTGGCCCGCAAAAACAAGGTTAAACCCGAGGCCCTGTTTGAGCTGCAAAGCAGCCTCATGGCGGAGTTAAATGCCCTGAGTGGTCAGGACCAATCTCTAGATGAATTGTTAGTAGAGCTGGAAAAAGCCGAACAGGTATTCAGTGGCCTGGGGCAAAGTTTAAGCAGCGCACGCAAAAAAGCCGCCACCAAGCTTGCCAATGAATTAATTAAACAGCTTAAGCAGCTGGCGTTAGACAAGGCCCAGGTTAAGTTTGATGTGGACTCGTTGCCCATTCATAAAGCCAATCAATATGGGCTGGATGACATTCAGTTTTTAGTGAGCCTAAACCCGGGCCAGCCCTTGCAGCCGTTACACAAGGTAGCATCGGGCGGTGAGCTATCGCGCATTAGCCTGGCGATACAGATCCTGATTCAGCAGGGCTCGGATACACTGATATTTGATGAAATTGATGTTGGGGTAGGCGGCGCCACTGCCGAGCGCATGGGGCGTTTGTTAAAACAATTGGGTAAACACAAACAAGTAATCAGCGTGACCCATCAGCCTCAAGTGGCTGCATTAGCTCATCAACACCTGCTGGTGAATAAACTCAGCGCCAACAAACAAACCCGTACCCAGATACGTAACCTGAATTCTGAACAGCGCCAGCAAGAGTTGGCGCGCATGCTGGGCGGACTAGAAATTAACGAGCTGACCCTGGCCCACGCCAAGGACATGCTAGGGGCCGCTCAGGCATAACAAATTAGCGCTTCTATTTTTGGAAGTGGCAAACCGTCTCTGTGTGGGAGAATGCAAGGATGCAACCGTAGATTTACCGCAATAAATCTGCAAATTGTTGGGTATTGGACGTGCTTGGCAATGACTCTTACTGAACCTTAGGATGAGGTTTGGTAGGAGTTTTTTTATGTACAGGATGTACGGTATGTCGCGGATTTATGGACGAATTAGAGCGTTGATGTAACCCGTACGAGCTCACCCCGTGAGCGATTTTTCGGGCAGGGGCTGCTCTCCTACGGTTTGATTTCGCCCTCCCTGGGCATACCCTTAAAATATTCCAGACATTTTCAAGGATACCGCCCTTCCCTGGGCATAAAAAAACAGAGTCTAATTAGACTCTGTTTAATTCGTACATCATAACCGGTTGGACTTACTTTTCGCCTTTAGGCTTTACGTATAAAACCAGGTTGTGCTCTACCAGCTCATATCCAAATTCTTCGGCTATCTTATGCTGCAAGTTTTCGATTTCTTCGTTCATGAATTCGATAACCTTGCCGGTTTTCACACACACCATGTGGTCGTGATGGCCGCCACGTTCCAGTTCAAATACCGAATGGCCACCATCAAAATTGTGTCTTTCAACCAGGCCAGCACTCTCAAACTGGGTTAGCACGCGATAAACAGTGGCCAAGCCCACCTCTTCGTTTGCATCCATCAAAGCCTTGTACACGTCCTCGGCACTCATATGAGGCTCTTTGGCGGCTTCAAGTATTTGCAGTATTTTCACTCGCGGCAGTGTCACTTTAAGACCTGCTTTGCGTAACTCTATGTTTTCGTCTGCCATGGTGTGCCCTTACGGAGTTGCATGCTTGCGAGCAGCGCAACTTCAGGTATTATACTTTCAATTAATTTATAACGGTTATTGTACATGTTCCGCTTTATTATCACAGCCACTCTTTTAACACTCCTTTCTGCCTGCACCATGCAGGTTTACAAGCTGAACGTACAG
>MAAD01000020.1:8733-9269 GCA_002162985.1 Bermanella sp. 47_1433_sub80_T6
ACAACCAGGTATGGATAAACGCCAGGTGGCTTTTATCATGGGTAACCCGGTACTAAAGGACACTTTCAGCACCCGTCACTGGGATTATCTATATCGCCAGGAACGCCGTGCAGACAACGTAAAGCAGTATCATATTCGTGTGAACTTTGATCAGGCTCAGAAATACAGCCACTTTGAAGGTGAACTGCCTGAAAACCCCCTTAAAAAAGCCAATAAACCTAAAATGAAAGTGGCTCAAGAAGGGGCTCCAGCTGTAACTGACACACCCGCCAAATAAGATTTAGCCAATTATTCTAAGCTGTAAACATAAAAAAAGGGCCTTATGGCCCTTTTTCTTTTATCTGCTGCAGTCTCTAGACTTATTGCTCGTCGCTGGCTTTCTTAGCGATATTTTCCGCTTCTTTATCGGCAGCTGCTTTTTTAGCCGCTGTGGCGGCACGATTAGCTCGCGCGACTTTAGGATCTATGGTTAACGGGCGGTATATCTCTACTCGATCCATCTCACGCAATACTTCTTCTTGCGGGTTACGCACACC
>MAAD01000310.1 GCA_002162985.1 Bermanella sp. 47_1433_sub80_T6
CGTCGGCAGGAATGGCCAACATATCAAACCACAAGGCGGTGCCTTCTTTAGGAATCGTGTAGGCAAGGTTAATACCATTGTCAGCTTCATCGGCACGATCACGGGCCTGCAAGATATCACCGTTGTAACCTACCGCCACACAAATTTCGCCACTGGCCAAATCGTTAATGTAGGCAGAAGACGTAAACTGCTTAATGTAAGGCTTTATGTCGCGCAGTACTTTGGCGCCTTCACTGGTTTTTTTGTAATCGGATTTCTTTTCTGAGTTTGGATTTTTTCCTAGGTAATGCAATACCAGTGGATAAATTTCATCGCCGCTGTCTAAAAAGGCAACACCACAACCCGCCAGCTTTTCCATGTTTTCAGGTTTAAATACCAAATCCCAGCTGTCTACAGGTGCGTCTTCACCCAAGTGCTTTTTAACCAGGTCGATGTTGTAACCTATGCCTGTGGTACCCCACATATAAGGCACACCAAATTTATTGCCTTTATCTAACGTGGTTAGGGTTTTCATTAAACCTTTATCAAGGTGCTTGGTATTAGGCAGTTCACTTTTATCAAGCGGCATGAAAACACCGGCTTTAGCTTGGCGCGCCATGTAAGAGATAGACGGTACTACCAGGTCATAGCCTGAGTTACCGGTTAATAGTTTGGCTTCTAAAGTGTCGTTGCTGTCGAAGGTATCGCTTACCACTTTAATGCCGGTTTCTTTGGTAAAACGGGCAACCGTGTCTTCGGCGATATAGTCGGACCAGTTAAAAAAGTTCACCACTTCCTGGCTTTGCGCAGAAACCGCCGGCATGGCCGCCGCTAAACTTAACGTTAAGACTGACGCCGTTTGGGTAAAACTTGGGAGTTTAATTTTTTTCATTTTAATTCGCCTAGTTTGATGTGTTTTTTTATTTAAGTCTGGGGATCAACACATAATCCACCAGCTTTAAGGTCTTGCTAATAAATGTTTTAAAAATCAAACACTTACTATTTTTTACGTCTACGAAAATTCTTTGACTACCCAATACTACAAAAATACCCCTATAGGACTATATATCCAATAGGGGGTATATTGCGCCATCATTAATAGTTTAGCGCTTATTGCCCACCGGCCATTTTATTGGATGCCAACACGTATAGGTATTCCAGGCTCAAGGTGGCTGCCACCAGGGAGGTGATTGGGCATGGTCATAGAGCAGGAATATTCCAAACGGGGGCTCTATTGAATGTAAATAACTATGGTCGCCGCACACCAAAACAGGTGCACAGCGCTCACAAAACAAGTATGAATTTTGCGAGATGGGATAACGGCTAGTCGATTAGCCGCTTGCAGATAAAGCAATGGGCAGCTTGCCGGTAATTTTCTGATGCCCCTTTATGAGCGCATCCACCACCGCAGGGTCGGCCAAGGTGGAGGTATCACCCAGGGAATCAAATTCATCGGCGGCTATCTTACGCAAGATGCGACGCATTATTTTACCGCTGCGAGTCTTTGGCAACCCGGGAGCGAATTGAATAATGTCCGGACTGGCGATGGCACCTATGTCGCTGCGCACCCAGTTTTTTAATTCCTTTATAAGTGCATCACTGGCCACTGCATCGGCGTTCAGGCTCACATACACATAGATGCCCTGCCCCTTGATGTCATGGGGGTAGCCCACTACGGCTGCCTCGGCCACCTGTTCGTGGGCCACTAACGAGCTTTCAATCTCGGCGGTACCCATGCGATGACCCGAGACATTGAGTACATCATCCACCCTTCCGGTGATCCAGTAATAGCCGTCTTCATCGCGGCGCACGCCGTCGCCGGTAAAATATGTGCCCGGGAAGGTTTTAAAATAGGTCTCGGCGAATCGCTCATGATCTCCATAGATGCTGCGCATCTGTCCAGGCCAGCTATCCGTCATCACCATGCAACCTTCGGCCACACCCTCTAAAATCTTACCGTCATTATCGACTATGGCAGGCGCTACCCCGGGCAGTGGTTTAGTCGCCGAGCCAGGTTTTAAATCTGTGGCGCCGGGTAGCGGACTAATCAAGATACCGCCGGTTTCGGTTTGCCACCAGGTATCCACTATGGGGCACTTGCTATTGCCTATGGTCTTGAAATACCATTCCCAGGCTTCCGGATTGATGGGCTCACCCACACTGCCCAATAACCTCAGGCTGTTACGATGAGTGCCTTCGATGGCTTTGTCACCCTCAGCCATCAAGGCACGAATGGCGGTGGGGGCAGTATAAAGAATATTTATTTTATGTTTATCCACCACCTGAGCCATGCGATTTACCGCCGGATAATTGGGCACACCTTCAAATAATACTGTGGTGGCACCATTGGCCAACGGCCCATAGATCATATAACTATGACCTGTGATCCAGCCCACATCGGCCGTGCACCAGTAGACATCACCGGGTTTATAATCGAAGACATACTGGTGGGTGAACGCGGCATATACCAGGTAACCGCCGGTGGTGTGCAACACCCCCTTGGGTTGGCCGGTACTGCCAGAGGTATAGAGGATAAACAAGGGGTCTTCGGCGCTCACCTCTTCACACGGGCAATCATCATCCACCCGTTTCAAGGCTTCGCCATAGTCCACATCACGGCCTTGCAGCCAATTCACATTGTTACCGGTACGCTTAATCATCAGTACTTTTTCAACACATGCAGTACCAGCATTATTCAGGGCCAGATCCACATTGGCCTTCAATGGCACCGTCTTGCCACCGCGTACGCCCTCGTCTGCGGTAATGACCCACTTGCTGTTACAAGCTTCGATACGTGCCGCCAGGGCATCCGAGCTAAAACCACCAAACACCACGCTGTGAATGGCTCCGATACGGGCGCAGGCCAGCATGGCCAGAGACGACTCCACTATCATGGGCATGTAAAGGGTCACCACATCGCCCTTCTGCACCCCCATGTTTTTTAATACGTTGGCAAATTTAGAGACCTCAGTCTTAAGCGCTTCATAGGTAAGGGTCCTATCTTCGCTGGGGTTATCCCCTTCCCAGATGATGGCCACATCCTGGGCCTTTTCCGGCAGATGGCCGTCGACACAATTATGACAAACATTCAGGGTGCCATCGTAAAACCACTTGATGTGCAAATCATTCACATCAAAGCTCACATCTTTTACCTTGCTGTAAGGTTTAAACCAATCGAGGCGTTTACCCTGTTGCCCCCAAAAGGCCTCTGGATCATCAATAGATTGCTGGTAAAACTTTTCCGCTTGCTCGGCATTAAGGTGAGCATTCTTTGCCCATTCAGGGCTAACTTTGTGCATCGGGTAATCACTCATGAAACCTCCAAAACCCCGTGGGACAGGGTCAACAATTTTTATATTTAGAACTTTTTTCAGCTAAAGGTTGGGCAACTCAGGCTATCAATAGCCTTGTGTTGAACCCTCGGAAAACTTGCACCATGGGGCTTTTTTATGCCCTGATTTTTAGCCTGCTAAAATCAGGCTCCCTTTATTACGACAGTTAACAAAAAATCACCTTTCGCTTGGGCAGATAGGTGCTTTTTTATCCGCTATATATTGTTTGACTAACTCCTGTAAGCGGCGCTGATCAAAGCTGTGATAATGCCCGGGTCTTACTTCCTGCACTTTCAACAGCATTAATTTCTCCATGGTGGTGAGGTATTCATCCACCACCGAATCTTTTAAGTTATCTAATAACTCACCGTCGTATACCACGTCTCCGGAGAAAAACGTTTGTTGTTTGGCATGATACAACCCAATAGAGCCTGAAGAATGGCCGGGCAAATGCATCACCTCAAAGGCCTTGTCCCCTAAATCGATAACATCGCCGTGCTGAATGGCGCTGGCATGGGGACAAGCCTTCACTTCATAATCGCTGGCACTGAACCCTTGATAGGGTATTGAGTCAAAGTCACTATCAGGCACAAAGCCAATTTCGGGGGCGCTTAATATCTGCTGTTGATCACCGCAACATAAAGCATGGTGTTCATTTTCATGAATAAATACCTGATCAAATTCATGGCAGCCACCACTGTGATCAAAGTGCACATGACTGGCCACCACCTTAAGGGGTTTATCCAATAGGTCTGCCAAATACAGTTTTAAACTGGAGACACCCAAACCGGTATCAATGAGCAAATCTGAATCGCGGCCTTTTATTAACCAAAGATTCGCACGATTTTCCCAGGTGTAATGGGGCTCGGTGATGCAATACAAATCATCGCGTATTTTTTGGGTGTGAAACCACGGTTTTTTTACCGACTTCATGGTAGTCCCTCATAGCAAAATTGATCTTATCTCAAGGCATAAAAAAAGCCTGAACACCAAGGGCACCAGGCTTTTTTCATGAGTCTTTTCTAACGGCCTGTCTTCATATCAACCCACAAACGGTTAAGCATTTTGTTAAGCTTTGGCTTACGAATGTTTTGTGTGAATAAGTTCTTTCTCACTTCATCACTGGGGTAAATACCGGCATCACTTGAAATGTCTTTATCTAACAACTTAGTGGCTGAGGTGTTTGGATTGGCGTACCACACATAGTTAGTCACGTCGGCAATCACGTCCGGGCGCATTAAGAAGTTTACAAACTTGTGAGCGGCGGCAGCATTTTTAGCGTCGCTAGGAATGGCCAGCATATCAAACCACATCGAGGTACCCTCTTTAGGGATGGTATAAGCGATGTTAATACCATTACCGGCTTCTTCGGCACGAGCACGAGCCTGCAACATGTCACCGTTATAACCTACCGCCACACAGATTTCGCCACTGGCCAAATCACTAATGTAAGTGGTAGAGGAGAATTGCTTAATGTAGGGTTTTACGTCACGCAATAATTTGGCGCCCGCACTGTTCTTTTTGTAATCCGATTTCTTTTCAGAGTTAGGATCTTGCCCAAGGTAATTTAACACCAGCGGAAAAACTTCATCAGCGGAATTTATAAAGGTGACACCACAAGCGGCCAGCTTTTTCATATTTTCAGGCTTAAATACCAAATCCCAGCTGTCTACCGGAGCGTCTTCGCCCAAATATTTTTTCACCAGATCGATGTTATAACCTATGCCTGTGGTGCCCCACAAATACGGCACACCATATTTGTTGTCTTTGTCTAGCCCCGATAGCGAGGCCATGATGCCTTTATCCAAGTGCTTGGTATTAGGCAGTTCGTTTTTATCAAGCGGCATGTAAACACCCGCTTGCGTCTGACGCGCCATGTAGAAAACACCCGGTACTACCACGTCATAACCCGAATTACCGGTTAATAGTTTGGCTTCCAAAGTATCGCCACTGTCGAAGATATCGCTGACGACCTTAATGCCGGTTTCTTTGGTAAAACGGGACACCGTGTCTTCGGCTATGTAGTCGGCCCAATTATAGAAGTGCACCACGTCCTGGCTTTGTGCATGAGCCGCAGGCATAACTGCCGCTAGACTCAACGCCAATACTGACGCCGTCTTGGTAAAACGTGGGAGTTTATTTATTTTCATTTTTTCCGCCTAGTTTGATGTGTTTTATTATTTTAAGCCTGGCGATCAACACATAATCCACCAGGTTTTGGTGCCTAAAATGAAAGTTTGCAGAGACAAACTTTTATTCTTTTTACGTTTACTCGAATTCTTTAACCTCTTAACTCTACCCCCCCTTTGGACTCTATATTCATTAGGGAGGGGGTTACGCTACCACTGCGCGCATGGCGCAATTAATCCATTAGCCTTTAGATGCTATTTTATTGGCCGCCAATACGTACAAATATTCCAGCGACAAGGTGGCCGCTGCCAAAGAGGTAATTTCGGCATGGTCATAGGCCGGTGCCACTTCCACTAAATCCATACCAATCAGGTTAGTGCCTTGCAGGCCACGGATGACCTTCATGGCACTGTCGATGCTGATGCCAGCCGCTACCGGGGTACCGGTACCGGGTGCATAGGCCGGATCCAGACCGTCGATATCGAAAGTTAGATAGGTTTTTTTATCGCCCACTCGCGCCTTAATGCGCTTTAAAGTTTCTGCCGGGCCGTGCTCGTTTACCCAAGCGGCATCCAGTACTTCAAATTCATAGTCTTCACGGGTGAACACAGTACGAATACCAATTTGAATGGAATGTTCGGTATCCACTAGACCTTCTTGAACCGCGCGGTGCATGAAAGTACCGTGATCGTATTCGCTGCCACCTGAGTAAGTGTCGGTGTGCGCATCAAAATGCACCACCGCCACTGGGCCGTGTTTTTTAGCAATGGAGCGTAGGATAGGCAGCGTAATGAAGTGGTCACCGCCAAAGGTGAGTGGGCTCTTACCGGCATCTAAAATAGAGCTAATGTGTTTTTGTAAGTTATCCACTAGGGTTTGTGGTTCGCCGTGCTTGAATAATACGTTGCCGATGTCGCTCACTTTTAGGTGATCATCCAGGGCGAAGTCCCACGGATAGCGAGCGCCTTCCCACACCAAGTTAGCCGACGCCTGACGAATGCCCTGGGGCCCAAAACGAGCACCAGAACGCCCAGAGGTGGCCATATCGAACGGCACACCGCTTACCACTACTTCGGCGGCACTTTTGGCTAGATCATTTTCCATGGGGAATTCCATGAAACACATGCCCATTGGGCCATAGATGGGCATATCTGCGTCGCCGGCGGCGGGGTTTTTACCTGACATATTAGGCTCCTGATTGGTTAGGACTGTTTATATTTATTTAACTGTATGCACACAGAGTATCCCTGCTTGTTTAATTAGTGAAATGCATGTTTTTAATTATGGTATGCATAGTGTTAATATGTAATATGAGTAATTAATCAAC
>MAAD01000028.1 GCA_002162985.1 Bermanella sp. 47_1433_sub80_T6
ATCATCACCGCAATCATGGCGTTAATGGCCAGTAGCGCGCCGGAATTTAAATCGATATTCACCGCTTCCATGATAAAAGCCCCTTATTGTTATTCTGTTATTAAAGATACCCCCATTAGCCGGGGCAATATTGACCGCTTATGATATTTTTTGGCGTACAGGGTTAAAAATGGCATATTGAGAGGACTTTATCTTTGCTGATGGCCAACCTCCACTGCAATTATGCAACCGGTACTAATTTAAACCGCCAGCAGTTCAGCCAAGCATGTCGTGCAGCGGATTTTACAGACGGGACTCTGTGTAGCCGTTGCATGACATGCTTGGCTGGACTCTTCTAAAGCGTTGGCCGCTTTCATCGCCTGCAAGCAGCCTCGTACCAAAGAATTTTTATTCTCATTCTTCTGCGCTTTACAGTCCATTCCTGACACCGAGCGATTACTTAAATGGATGTAAGTACTTGGGATTTTCCTGGAGATATCATTAAAATTAGATTGAAAAACGAATTAGAACCCTGGAAATTGCGTCCTCGGCTTTGGCGTCCTGCGTCGCCCTAACAACTACATCCTGTAGTTGTGCATTTCTAGGATACGACCCACAAGGATGTGGGAAATGCCATTTTTGCATGGAGCAAAAAATGGTCGGCCATCCATGGCCATATGCGCTCTTTGCCATCCCTGGCACCGCGCTATACCGTTCGTCCTGAACATAAAAAAGGCCCACCGAGGTGAGCCTTTGACAAACTATATCGTTAGGATATGTTTATGGAATTTCGTCCAAGTCGCTGTCATCAGTTTCAGGTGGCAACAAGTCTTCGCGGGTGATTTCCATCATCAGCAAGATGTTGGCCGACACATAGATAGAAGAGTAAGTACCCACCACCACACCAATGCTTAACGCTAAGGCGAAATAATAAATGTTCTCGCCGCCCATGAACAGCAAGGCCAGCAATACCATTAAGGTGGTTAAGGAGGTCACTACGGTACGACCCAGTGTTTGGGTCAGGGAGCGGTTAATCACATCCACCGGTATCATCTGACGAATGATGCGGAAGTTTTCACGAATACGGTCGGCTACCACAATAGTATCGTTTAGCGAGTAACCAATAACCGCCAGCAAGGCCGCCATTACGGTTAAATCAAACTCAAACTGGAATACCGAAAATATCCCCAGGATAATAATCACATCGTGCATCAAGGCTACTACCGCGCCCACAGAGAATTTAAACTGAAAGCGCGCCGCCACGTAAAGCATCACCACGGCCAACGCCAGCAGTAAAGCCAGGCCACCCTGGTCACGTAGTTCTTCACCTACTTGCGCACCCACAAATTCAGCCCGTCGCATGGCCACCGGCTCATCACTGCTGTTCTGCAAGGTGGCCAGTACTTCATCGCCTAAGTTAGCGCGATAGGCTTCCGACATACGCAATAACACATCTTGCTCGGAACCAAAGTTTTGCACGGTCACATCGCGGTAACCGGCCGCATCCAGAGTTTCACGAATGTGTTTAATATCGGCTTTATTTTCGTAGCCCACTTCAATTAAGGTACCGCCAGTAAAATCCAGACCCAGGTTTAAACCCTGGTATGCCAACGAGGCAATGGAAATTAATAGCAATACAATAGAGGCGGCGGCAGCAATTTTGCGCACACCCATGAAATTCATGTCTTTAATTTCGCTCATTTTTGACCTCCTATTGATAGCTTCTCAACACGACGTCCGCCGTACGTTAGGTTGGCCAGGGCGCGAGTTAATACGATGGCAGTAAACATGGAGGTTAAGATACCAATAGATAAGGTCACGGCAAAACCTTTCACCGGTCCGGTGCCTACAGCAAACAAGATCACCGCCACAATTAGGGTGGTGATGTTGGCATCAAATATAGTTTGAAATGCCTTGTCGTAACCGGAATGGATAGCTTGCTGGGGGTTGAGCCCCGACTTCAGCTCTTCACGTATTCGCGCAAATATCAGCACGTTAGCATCCACCGCCATACCTACGGTTAATACGATACCGGCAATACCCGGCAGCGTTAAGGTGGCGCCCATCATGGACATTACGGCCATGAGCAATAACAGGTTAACCGCCAGCGCCACGTTGGCAAACAACCCAAAGGTGCGGTAGTAAACCAGCATAAAGATCAATACAACCGCCAAACCAAGCTGCACACTGCTTACACCCAAATTGATGTTTTCTTTACCCAGGCTTGGGCCCACGGTGCGCTCTTCCACAAAGTACATGGGAGCGGCCAGAGCACCTGCACGTAATAACAAGGCAAGTTCTGAAGATTCGGCAGGCTCTAAACCTGTGATGCGGAACTGGCTACCCAGAGCACTTTGAATGGTGGCCAGGGAGATGATTTTTTTCTCAACAAATTTGTCTTCAACTGCTACTTCTACGCCGTCTTGCATTTCGTAACGGGTACGTACCTTGTGTTCAACAAACAAAACACCCATGCGACGTTTAATGGCTTTCTTGGTGACCTTGCCCATCATGGCACCGCCGTTGCCGTCTAGGTTAATGTTTACCTGAGACTGACCGTTTTCATCAAACGATGGCTGTGCGTTGGATACGTTATCACCGGTGACTATGACCGCTTTTTCTAAACGGGCACGACGACCTGGTTGAGTTTTAAAGCCAAACTCTTCCGAGCTGTAACGGCTGGCATCTGGCAAGGCTTCCAAACGGAACTCAAGGTTGGCGGCCTTACCTAAAATTTTCTTGGCGGCGGCGGTATCTTGCACACCGGGTAATTCGATTACGATACGGTTACGACCCTGGCGCTGTACCAAAGGCTCGGCCACACCCAATTCGTTTACTCGGTTACGAATGGTGGTGAGGTTTTGCTTTAAGGCGTAATCTTCAAATTCTTTAATCTTGGCCGGGGTTAGGGTTAGGTTCACCCAGAAGCCATCTTCTTTATCCACATCTGTGGTTAGGAACTCAGGGTATTCACGACGCATAAAGTCATAGGCTTCATCACGCACATCTTCTTTGGAAAATTTAACCGCGATACCGGTATCGCCGTTGGCAACCACGCGCTTATAACGCAGCTTTTGTTCTCGCAAGGCGCGCTTAACGGCAGCACGGTAATTGTTTAAACGCTGCTTTAGGAACTCATCCATGTCCACTTCCATTAAGAAGTGCACACCACCACTTAGATCCAGACCCAAGGTCATGGGGCCAGCATTCAGGTCCACTAACCACTGAGGGGTAGTTGCTGCCAGGTTAAGGGCCACAATGAAACCATCGCCCAGCTTACGCTCAATAACCCCTTTGGCCTGCAACTGCAGTTCACTGTCTTGCAAGCGAATTAATGCCGTCTTACCGTCTTTAATTTCTTCACCAAAATATTGAATATTGGCTTCTTTTAAAACGCTTAACGCACGGTTGAGGGTGTAGTCGTCCACCACATCGCCACTTTTCGCTGGGGTGATTTGCACCGCAGGGTCGGGTGGATAAAGGTTGGGCATGGCATAGATGACACCCAGGGTGCACACCATGAGAATCAGCAGGTATTTCCACAGGGGATACTTATTTAACATAAGCAAGAGTTCCTAAGTTTTTGAGAGAGCCAAGATAACCAATCAAGCTATGAAAAGTGGCAATCTCAAACGTTCATGACCGCCATGGGGTATCCCATAAGCGGCCTAATTATTATTAATGGTGAATGTTTTTTAAAGACTATTCTTTAATAGACTTAATGGTGCCTTTAGGCAAAACAGCCGCGATGGCTTGCTTTTGCATAGGCAATTCAACGTTGTCGGAAACTTTAAGAATCACAAACTCGTCGCTTACTTTCATTACTTTACCAACCATGCCGCCACTGGTAACCACTTCAACACCTTTATCCAAAGCTGATAGCAAGTTTTTGTGCTCTTTGGCACGCTTGCTTTGTGGACGCCACATTAGGAAGTAAAAGATCAGTACAAAACCGCCTAAAAAGATTAGCTGCTCGATACCGCCACCCGCTGGCGCTGCGGCACCTTCGGCGAAGGCGCTAGCCGGTAAAATAGTGGCCAACAATACAGTTAGTGTTGAGATAAACTTGGACATTTGTATTTCCTCACTCTTTACGAGTACTTCTTATTAAATGGTTAATAACCCATATCCGTTAATAGATAAGGGCTTAAATATTCGTTTTAAAGGGCAATGCCGGTATTAATGGGCATTACCCGTTTATTCTTGCTAGCCGTTAGTCCGCTAAAGGGGGGACAGGTAGGCCGCGTTTGGCATAAAACTCTTCAACAAAGGCCGACAATGTACCTTCTTCAAGGGCCTTGCGCAAACCAGCCATGAGGGTTTGGTAAAAATGCAGGTTGTGGATGGTATTCAGGGTACAACCCAGGATTTCCTTGCACTTATCCAGGTGGTGCAAGTAGGCACGGCTGAAGTTTTGACAGGTGTGGCAATCGCAGGTGGGATCGGCCGGTCCGCTGTCGGTTTTATTGGCGGCGTTGCGCAATTTCAGCACGCCGGTATCGATGAATAAGTGGCCATTACGGGCATTACGGGTGGGCATCACGCAGTCAAACATATCGATGCCACGACGCACACCTTCTACCAGGTCTTCTGGCTTGCCCACACCCATTAAATAGCGAGGTTTGTCTTCAGGCATTTTGTGCGCCAGATGATCCAAAATACGCACCATATCTTCCTTGGGTTCACCCACAGACAAACCACCAATGGCGTAACCGTCAAAGCCAATGTCGGTTAGCCCCTTAAGGCTCACGTCACGCAAATCTTCGTACATACCGCCTTGAATGATGCCAAACAACGCAGAAGGGCTTTCTCCGTGGGCGTCTTTTGAGCGCTTGGCCCAACGCAGGGACATCTCCATGCTGTCTTTGGCTTCTTTGGTGGTGGCCGGGTACGGGGTGCATTCGTCAAAGATCATCACGATGTCACTGCCTAGATTACGCTGGATTTCCATGGATTTTTCAGGGGTTAGCTCTACCTTGTCGCCGTTCACCGGGCTGCGAAAGGTCACGCCCTCTTCGGTGATTTTACGCATCTTGCCCAGGCTGAATACCTGAAAGCCGCCGCTGTCGGTTAAGATAGGTTTGTCCCAGTGCATAAATTTGTGCAGGCCACCCAGGTCTTTAATGATGTCGGAGCCCGGGCGCAGCCACAGGTGAAAGGTATTGCCCAGAATAATCTCGGCGCCCAGCTCTTTTACGTCGCGGGGCAGCATGCCTTTAACCGTGCCGTAGGTGCCCACCGGCATAAACGCCGGGGTTTGAATCTCACCACGGGGAAAACTCAGGGTGCCACGACGGGCCTTGCCGTCGCTTAATTTTAAATCGAACTTCATAAAACTCATAGAGTACCTCTCACTAAAGCCAGGCTTTAACGTTTGTAAACCCTATGTCACCTCGGGTTTGGATTAATTTTTGTGCTGAGTGCAAAGCTCTCAGCTATTTTGTACGAGGGCACCCCGTGCCCGATTCGCCCACAGGGTGGACTCCTACTGTTCCCAAAGGTCTTTCGCCGCCAAATTACGGGTTAAAAACATGGCATCGCCGTAACTAAAGAAACGATAGTCGTTTTTAACCGCCTCGGTATAAGCATTGAGTACCGGGCCACGACCTGCAAAAGCGCTCACCAGCATAATGAGCGTGGACTCAGGCAGGTGAAAGTTAGTCACCAGGGCGTCCACATTCTTAAATTCGTAACCCGGATATATAAAGATTTGGGTATCTCCCATGAAGGGCTGTAATTCACCCTTGGGGTTTTGCTCGGTGACCATGCTGGCGCTTTCTAAGCTGCGCACACTGGTGGTGCCCACCGCCACGACTCGTTTGCCATTGGCGCGAGTAGCATTAATGGCGTCTACCGTGTCTTGCTCAACTTCCAGGTATTCGCTGTGCATTTCGTGATTCAGCACGTCGTCTACTTTTACAGGCTGAAAGGTGCCGGCCCCCACGTGCAGGGTAACGTAAGCGAAATTCACCCCTTTGTTGGTTAACGCCGCCATAAGCTCACTATCAAAGTGCAGGCCGGCGGTAGGGGCAGCCACTGCCCCCGGGGTTTTGTTGTATACGGTTTGGTAGCGCTCGCGGTCGCTTAATTCGTCTTCCCTGTCCATATAAGGAGGCAGTGGCATGTGCCCCACTTCTTCCAGCCAGTTCACCAGGTTCTGGCCTGGGGATAACTTGAAGGTCAGCTCAAACAGGGCATCCTGACGGCCGCTGATCTCTACTTCCATGCCCTCTAAAATAATAGTGGTACCCACCTTGGGGCTACGACTGCAGCGAATATGGCTTAACGCAGTGTTATCACCTGTTACTCGCTCTATTAATGCTTCCAGTTTGCCGCCAGATTGCTTTTGGCCAAACAGGCGCGCCGGAATTACTCGGGTATTGTTGAAGACCATCAGGTCCCCAGGCTCTACCAACTCCAGTAGGTCGGTGAACTTCTTGTGCTCAAGCTGACTGTCACGCAGGCACAACAGTCGGCTGCTGCTGCGCGCCTCTAACGGGTAGCGGGCGATCAGTTCATCGGGTAATTCAAATGTAAAATCACTGGTTTTCATTGCGAGCCTCATTTAGGGGCACGGATTATACGGCAAAGCTAGGGATTACGCAGTACCAAGCGGGGTTTAGCGGTAAATATTCACATGAATTTGAATTTAATTACCGAGTTCAGCCAACGCCTTAGAGGTGCCTATCTAATAGCCCCACAGGGAATTTTTCATATTAAATCATTGACTTGGCGATACGTACTGGTATTATCCCCGCCACTTAATCAGGGCCTGTGTAGCCCGCCTTCATAGCAAGGTAAGATTAGGTTGTAAAACAAGGTGGTGCGACACCTCAAACATTTCGTAGCAGTGCCAGTGTGGTGAAATTGGTATACACGACGGATTCAAAATCCGTTGCCGCGAGGCGTGGCGGTTCGAGTCCGCCCACTGGTACCATTAAATTAGTAAGCTTGGCTTACAACAAAAAAACCTGCTTTTTAGCAGGTTTTTTTTTGCCTCAAAATAAGTGGCTATAATTCCTGTATACTTCAGCAACATGTAATAATTCGCACACAAAAGGAACTTCCATGCGATTAATGATTTTAGCCCTGGCTTTCACCGCCTCTTGGGCAACAGCTCAAGCATTAGAAGATGTTATTTATAAAAAAGATGGCAGCGTCTTACGCGGTACATTAATTGAACAAGATTTTGAAAATGGCCGCTACAAAATTCAATTGAAAGGCGGCAGCGTTTTTGCCATTTCTAAAGATGAAATAACCAAGATTGGAAAAGAAGCACCACTAAACAATACTGTGGCCGCCGACAATGGCGTGCACATCAACATTGAAAACAACCCCACCATTACCCAGGCACCTACTCAAACCTTACAGCAAAACCCCACATTGCAAACATACGGTTATACAGGTGACCAAAATACAGAAAAGCGTCACTCCATACGCATTGGCCGTATGACCAAAGACGTCACAAATGAAGACGATAACGGCATTGGCTATAGAGGCCTAAATATCGCCTACCAGTATAATATTGATGAGAATATTGCTTTTTACACCGAATATAATAACGCTGATTTAAATAGCGAAATCATAGATGGCGAGAATTATCAGATCGATAGCCATTCCAAAGACAACATGAGTTTTAGCGGAATAGAAGCCAGCGCCATGCTTTCCACTAACAATTATCAGGGTTGGCAGTTCTACCTAGGCCTTGGCCTTTTCAATGAAACATTTGAAAGTTTTGGAGAATCAGATACTGCAACTGGCGCAGTATTTACCCTGGGCATGGGCTACGACTGGCAACCTGTCCAGCTGCAATTTAGGGTGTCGGCGCACAATAGCAGTGATTATTCCGATGAAGTGTTTAAAACGAACAATGAGTTAACATCCAGTAATGCCGTATTACAATTGGGCTTCGACTTTTAGTCATTGTAAATGCTAGATTACCCATCACTTCCTGGGTAATCTATTCTCTCACAAGGCCATTCAATTTAACCCTCACTGATATCACCTTGAAGACTCCGCCGACAAATTCAATCAATTAATCCAGTTATAACTGCATTGACTCATCATTAATTTCGACCGCAACCTCTAGATTAGCAGCCAGCTTTTGCATTCTAAGCTTCTTGGCGCGCTTCTTCTTGCGTCTCACGAACCACATATATACCCCGGTAAAACTCAATATCAACGGCATCAATCCCACCACACACCATAAAACACGTACCGCCATGCCGCCAAACAATCCAAAGTGCAGCGGTCTAAATGAGTCTAAAAACACACTCAAAAAAGGCGCGCTACGTATATCGTA
Organism: Bermanella sp. 47_1433_sub80_T6; assembly: GCA_002162985.1. Taxonomy (GTDB): domain Bacteria; phylum Pseudomonadota; class Gammaproteobacteria; order Pseudomonadales; family Oceanobacteraceae; genus Bermanella. The sequence continues at coordinate 8,282 of MAAD01000028.1, forward strand.
AGACGACATAAAATCACCGCTATTACGATTAAAGGTAACACTGCTGGCATATTCACTGTTTAGCGGATTACCAGTGTCCACGTCGCCATAGAAAGTGAAATGGATATCTTGTTCATAGGGAAAGGTGATGTATGTGGTTTTAAAACTCGAGAGTTTTTCCTGTGCTTGCTGCTGTAAGCTATCTATAGACAAAGAGCCATTGTATAGCCGGTTTTGCATCACAAAGGACTCACCACTCTCGTGATGCTCATACTCGTGTAACAGGTGGGCAACATTCCAATAAACGCCGGTGATGCCTAACACTAAAAAAATAGGCGCACTGAAAAAACCCACTTGTTTATGAAAGTCGCTAAAAAATAGGATACGCCTGGCATTCCAGCGAATTTTCAACAGGGTTTTCCAGAATTTTTTGTATAACATTAACCCGGTGACGCCTAATATAATCAACAACAGGGAGTAAATCGTAGTGATCACTAGGCCCGTATCATCCAACAAGAAGTTAGCGTGTAACTCCAGCAACCAATCGGTGAGGAAGTCGTCATTTTTAGCCGGGCTGGATAAAACACTGCCATCAAAACCATTAACGTAAATATGTCGCCAAGCATCTGTACCTTTTGGCATAAGGTATACCACGTCGGATCTTTCTGGGTTCTGAAAGAGTACCCAGCCCACAATTTCATGGCTTTCAAACTGCCCGTTAATATTATCTTTTAGGGTATCCATAGGCAGTCGCAGCCCCTGGTCAGGTACCGTTACCATGTGAGGGCGAATGATGTTTTCTAACTCGTATTTAAACACCAGCACACTGCCGGTTAAACAGATTACCAGTAAGGGTAAAAAAGCAAACAGACCCACCCAGCCGTGTAACTTAAATAGGGTTTTATTGTTCATGATTTGGCAATATCTCAACAAGCAAAAAAGACCATCAACTTAAAGTTAATGGTC
>MAAD01000067.1 GCA_002162985.1 Bermanella sp. 47_1433_sub80_T6
AACGCCAGCTCACTGTTTATTAATATAGGCACCACCACCGAAGAGGTAGCCAAGGGCTTGATGAATCACAAAGGCCTGCAGGTCATCACCAATAATCTAAATGTGGCAAAAATATTGAGCGTGAAAGAAGACTTTGATGTGCTGGTGGCCGGCGGCACCATCCGCAAAGACGGTGGCATAGTGGGCCAGGGCACCGAGGATTTCATCAACCAGTTTAAGGTGGATTACGCCATATTGGGCATTAGTGGAGTGGACAGCGATGGCGCACTGCTGGATTACGACTACCGAGAAGTAAGAGTATCGCAAGCCATTATTCGCAACGCTCGCACTGTGTTGCTGGCTGTGGATCACAGCAAATTTGGCCGCAATGCCAGCATTCGCCTGGGCAACATCACAGATGCTCAACAGGTTTTTACCGATCAAGCCCCGCCAGAGGCCATCGCTAAGTTGTTAAACGAACACGAAGTCACCCTTCATATCTGTCAGTAACCCCACGCCAATTTGACAATCCAAGCCAACATCTCCCTTGTCACTATAAAATGTTTGTTTATGAACATTTAAATGTCTAATATTGAAACCATAACAACACAAGTGAACCTACGTTATGGATTCTGCAACATACGACCTCATTATCATCGGCGGCGGCATTAACGGTGCCGGCATAGCGGCTGATGCTGCCGGGCGTGGATTATCGGTTTATTTATGTGAACAAAATGATTTTGCGTCGGCCACCTCGTCGGCCAGCAGTAAGCTCATACATGGTGGATTACGTTACCTGGAGCATTACGAATTTCGGTTGGTGAATGAAGCCCTTAAAGAACGAGAAGTATTGCTGAACAACGCGCCCCACCTGGTTAAACCCCTGCGTTTCATCCTGCCTCATCGCCCCCACCTAAGACCTGGCTGGATGATTCGCCTGGGCTTATTCATGTACGATCAACTGGGTAAACGCGAAACATTAGCCGGTTCACATCGGGTGAAGTTTAATGAGCAATCTCCACTAAAGGCTAATATTAAACAGGGTTTTGAATATGCCGACTGCTCGGTGGACGATGCCAGGCTGGTGATTTGTAATCTATTATCGGCCAAAGACAATGGCGCCCAACTTCACAATCAAACCCGTTGCATTCAAGCCAAACAGGTTAACGGGCTGTGGCATTGCACCATGGAAGAAACCGATACCGGCCGACAATATCAGGTGACCGCCCAAGCATTGGTGAATGCCGCCGGCCCTTGGGTTGCCAATTTTATCAAACAGCAGACCCAAACCACCTCTCCTTATGGGGTTCGCTTAATCAAGGGCAGTCACATTGTGGTGCCGCGCCTTCATGAACAAAAAGAAGCCTACATCCTGCAAAATGAAGACAATCGTGTTGTCTTTGTAATTCCTTACCTGGAACATTTTTCATTAATTGGCACCACGGACGTGGAATATGAAGGCAACCCAAGTGAAGTAAAAATTTCAAAGGATGAAATTGAATACTTGTTGCAGGTGAGCAACCAGCACTTTAAACATCAGTTAACGGCCAAGGACCTGGTATGGAGTTTCTCCGGCGTCAGACCCCTGTGTGATGACGAGTCGGACAATCCGGCGGCCATTACGCGGGACTACACCCTGGCACTGGATGAATCCAGTGCTGCTCCTTTATTGTCTATTTTTGGCGGCAAGATCACCACCTATCGAAAATTAGCCGAGGCATCTCTTGAGAAATTACAGCCGTATTTTTCGAACATGGGGAATAGCTGGACACGGCAAGCCCCCTTGCCCGGGGGTAATTTTTCACAAGGGAAAGAGGCATTCACCCAACAACTAATAGCCGACTATCCATGGTTAGACACAAGTATATTGCGGCGCTATGTGGATGCGTACGGGACTCGTTGTCGATTATTTCTAAAAAACGTAACTACCATTCAAGACATGGGGGAGTTCTTTGGCCATCAACTTTATGCCGTAGAAGTGGCTTATCTGGTGAAACACGAGTGGGTAAATAATGTGGAAGACTTATTGTGGCGCAGAAGCAAATTGGGCTTGTTTATTAATTCGAAACAGAAAATACATTTGCAGTCATACTTAAGCAATACTATTCACAAAGAAATGAATGCGGCCTCTTAAGAGGCCTACCACCACCACTTCATGGTGTTGGTATCTTGCTGCTCATCTTCATCCAGGTTGATTACCCGACTATCGAACACCTCTTCCAACTCATCTTCACTGAGCGGGCCTTGGGACTTAATGAAACGTCCACCCTCTGGCAACATGCGTGTTACCTGCATCTCTTCATGGGCCAGTGTGGTGGCCACTAACATGAGTGGCCCGTCACCCAGAGGAGTATCTTCGTTAAATGTTTGATGCTCCATGGCGGGCGGGTCGATTTCTGAGTAACGTAAAAAATAAACCTTATCCGCTTCCACGGACAAATTCATTTGAGCAATACGCTTCAAATCAAATTCAAAACCATCCACATTCACCCCTTCCAGTCCCATTAACGGGCGACGCATAATCACCTCATACTCACCGGGTTCAAGTTCAAACCAGGTATAACCATTGGCACGAATATTAAAGACCCGTTCGTCATCCAAATAAAAGGTAGGCGCTTCGATTTCATCTGCCGCCCACTGACTATTGGGGCGATATACATAAAGCAGCGCCTTGGATTCATAATCCCAACGATTCGCTACCTGCTTATATTCTTTACCGGAAACGGTATGAATAAATGCACCAAAATTATGACCAATGGATTGATAGATAGTGATACAGCCGGAGGTAGAAACCAGCACGAACGTCACAAAAAAACTGAGTATTATTTTTATCATTCTAGACTCAATGTATTGCCATCAATATTTCATGAGGCTTTCCAAATGTTGCCGTATGATGCCATACTTACAAAAAATAACAAAACTACTGCTACTGGATTTAACACATCATGGAACGTATCAGCTCAAATTTACGCAAGGTAGTCGCCCTCTTAACCGGGATAGTTGCCACTCTCATCCTATTACCTTTCGCTTTGGCGGAGGATAACCTGCGCATGGGGGAAGATTATTATGGTAATGACATTAACGCTGCGATTTTAGAAGCCGACCAGAACAAACGTACCGTAAATTACACCAACAAATATTGGTACAACCGAACCACCTCAAAATCATTTGAGCTGCCCAACATGGCAAAAGATGAACTGGAAAAAGAAAACTTGCCCGGCGCCTTGGGTGCCACTGCCGCCGGTGGCGAAATAAATACCACCAGCCTCGACCTGGCCGAAAGTGAACAAGTAAGTATCATTCAAAAAAACAATACCGACTCACAACAACAGCAGCGCTCACAATCCACCAACACCCCTTCTGCCGGGGTTAACGTTGTCATCGAGCAGGAGTCAATTCCAGTAGCAAATATATCTTATACCTTTCCTCGTGGTGATATGGTGACGACTCAGGATATTCGCTCTTCTACTATATTAATTAGCACCCCCAGGCCTTAATGGCTGTTTGAGTTTTAACATGAAAAAACTATTTTTATACGCGACACTAGCTTCTTCATCTTTCATGGCCCATGCCATTGACTCCATGGATGGATATTACTCCAATGATTTATTAGGGGCGGTTGATGAGGCCAAAGAAAAACCTCACCACTATGACTACAGCAATACCTATCGCTACAAACGTACTACGGCGCAAAGCATCGATTTAAATCGTATTAATTTAAATGAACTGGAAGAAACACATTTGAGCATGTCAGCTCAGGGGAATGATGATACAGATATATTGGAGGTTCGCTCCAATGGTGAGTTTTCTCAGGGAGATCAAAGAGTTGAGCTAAATAAAATTCCGGCTAATAGCACATTCACTAATTCTAGTTTCATTTTGCAAAATACCGGCGTGGCTCGCTCCACCAACGGCGCCACCTCAAGCTCGGGCATTTTAAATCAAAGCACTTTAATTTCAACGCCTCGACCGTAAGCCAAAGCGGCTAGTAAGAATAACCTTGTAACCAGGCCCGTGCCTTATCGGTGCGAGCCAACTTAGCTTTACTGGCAATTGAAAATAACTTTTTATCCCGCAGCCAATCGCTCTTAAAGGCTTCAGGCAAACCGTCAAAACCGGCTTCAAATTCACCTACGATTTTTTCAAACGACTCGAATGCCGCTGCCATATGTAAATGCTGCCAAGTAGCATCCAACAACTCCTGAGCCAACAGAGAGCTCATTAATAATAGACACTTTTCGCTTATGGACGGTGGCAATTGATAACGCACAGACATGCTAAATATGAGTGTTACAAACGCCATCAATACATGAATGTCTTCCAAGTATCGAAAACGCTTACTGTAATCATTATGACCGTCACCGGGTAAGATAATCCCTTGAGCAGTTTCAAGGGTAATTTTTCCATGGCCAATATCGGGTACCAGATTCATAGCACTCATGACCTGCAAAGAAATACCCGTTGACGGTTGCTGAAGTAGCACCGCCCTTAATACTGGGCGTTCGCCCTGGACCTCACCCGTTTTGGCAATTACGACTAATTGGCGGGAAAGTTCAGCCATAGTGACAAAGCTTTTTTCTCCACTCACTAATCCTTCTGGCGTTACCTGGGTTTTGATTTGCTTGGGGTGATTGCCCTGGGACTCTGTCACACACATGGCAGCCCATTGGCTGGCATTCAACTCAGGTAATAGTGCCTGCAAGGCACAACGGTACCCCACCGCAAAAGCTTGACCAATGGAGTTGGTCCTTAATGAAACCGACAACACTGCCTGTAAGCTGTCTTTTTTGTCTTGCGCTAACGCCGCTTGGGCAAACTCGGTAAAACTTGCGTACTGAGGTTGCTTAAGCTGAGCGTCGATAATGCGGTACATGTAAATCCTTTAATGCTTTAGGGAGTTGTTGCCTGAGGCGATGGCGCAGTGACTGCAGACTGCGCTTTTTTAAGAGCCTTTAATTCCTTATCAATGGCATTGATGCGCTTCATGAGCCTTAGGCGCGTAGCATCCATAGCATCAATGCCCTTGCCATGATCTTTAAGGGTTTTTTGAATATTCTTGGGTAAAGAGTTAAGTGCCTGATCTGACTTTTTAGACAATTTGTCCATTGAAGATTTTATCCCCGCCATGTCAGCCTTTAGGTTGCTGGAGATGGCCGCTGCCAGCTCCTTGTTTTTTGCCAACTTATTTAACAGGGTTTTCTCTTGTTTATTGAGCTCTTTGTTAATTAGGTCTAGTTTACCCGTGTACTTAGTCACCTGTTTACTCTGATCGTCCAAGCGTTCCTTATTCTTGGCTATATTGTTTTTATTACGCTTGTTGGTCACATCCCATAATTTACGAATCTCATGATTTTGATCCTTAACTAATATGCGAATGGCATCCAGTGACAAATCGGACTGTTCACCAGTATTGATGAGCCTCTCCTGCAAGATAGTAATGGCTTGCAGCTGCATATCTGATTGTTTTTTAACCTGCTGCAATTGAATAAGCAAAGCAATCGCCAATAACAAGGCAAAAATGGTGAGCGCCCACAAAGCCTTACTATTACCCGACCCCTCTTGGGTTCTGGTATATCGAGGCTTTCCTGTGACTCTTTGACGGCTGGCGATCTCTTCCCGGCTAAGCGCGATAGATGCCAAATGTTCAGGCTCTTTATCTTTATTCATTTTCAGCTGCTTAAATGAGTGCAATGCCCCATTGTCGCAGGCAATACAATTTTGGCAAGTGAGTAAGTCGCAATCAACAAAATACAGGGCAATGTCGCCAATAAAGGGAGGGGGTTAGGTAACAAGCACCGCCAATGTTAGTATTAGCCCAAGTATCGCTGGCAATAGAATCAACACTTCATCAGTCAAATTCAAATTAGCCAGCCAATTTCACAAGGAGATGGCAATTGTCATTTAATTTACCCCCCTTGCCGTATGCAAACGACGCACTTGAACCACACATATCTTCTGAGACGTTGGAATTTCATCATACTAAGCATCACAACGGCTATATCAGCAAGTTAAATGGCTTAATTGACGGGACCGATCTCGCCGAAAAATCCCTGGAAGACATTGTAAAAACCTCATCAGGCGGCATATTTAATAATGCTGCCCAAGCTTTCAATCACGATTTTTATTGGAAAAGCCTGAGCCCAAATGGTGGCGGCTTGCCAGTTGGAGCCATTAACGATGCCATTATTGCTAGTTTTGGTTCGTTTGAAGAGTTCCAGGCAAAATTTAACGACTGTGCGGTGAACAACTTTGCCTCCAGCTGGACCTGGCTGGTTAAAAATGCAGATGGCTCGCTGAACGTGATTAACACAGCTAATGCCGGCACCCCCATTACCGAAGAAGGTATTACCCCACTGCTCACGATTGATTTGTGGGAGCACGCCTATTACATCGATTATCGAAATGTTCGCGGGGAATATTTGAATGGTTTTTGGGCTTTAGTGAATTGGGAATTCGCCAATGAAAACTTGGCCAAGTAACGTTACCCATTTATAAGAAGATATAGGTTTTATATGACGCGCTTAATACTCGGTTCCAGCTCTCCTTTTCGTAAAGCCTTGCTAGAAAAACTTGATCTTAGCTTTGATTGTGACAGCCCGGACATAGATGAGACCCCGTTAAAAGGCGAAACACCTAAAGACATGGTGGTACGCCTCGCCAAATTAAAAGCTCAGGCTATCGCGGTGCGCCATCCTCAATCTATCATTATTGCCAGCGATCAATGTGCCACCCTGGACGGTAATATTATTGGAAAACCAGGGGATCACGCCACTGCGGTTGAGCAACTCACTGCCGCCAGTGGCAGAGCCGTCACCTTCTATACCAGCCTATGTGTTTACAACGCAGCTACCAATCAGTTTGAAGAATGTGTTGAGCCGTTTTATGTGTATTTTCGCCAGTTAACAACTGAGCAAATAGAAAATTACCTGAATAAGGAACAACCCTACAACTGTGCGGGCAGTTTTAAATCGGAAGGACTGGGCATAAGCCTGTTTGAACGTTTGGAAGGCAATGATCCCAATACCTTGATTGGCTTGCCGCTGATTCAGCTCATTAAAATACTGGAGCGCTTTCACGTTAAGGTGATTTAGTTTTTAACGGCCTGAAAAGTAAAAAACTTGCCACCCTTCACGGGATGGCAAGTTTTTAGCTGAAGCTAGATGCTGTAGCAGGGTTAATTAAAAATGGATTCTATTTTTGCATCTATACCTTCAACACCAATCTCCTCACTTAAATCAATTTCATAAATCCCATCGTATTTACGACGCAATATATCCTGACTGTCTTCTTTACTGAGTACTATTGTAGTCTTGATAAATACAATCAAGTTTTGCTTAACATGACTTTCACTGGAGGATCGGAATAACCACCCCAGAAAAGGGATATCCCCTAACAAGGGCACCTTGCTTTGTCTTTCTTGCATCACTTCTCGAATCAAGCCACCCAGCATAATGATTTCACCATCTTCTGCTAGAACCTGAGTATTAATGGAACGCTTATTGGTGATTAAATCTGCCTGTCCTTCCACCGCGGTGGACTCTACTGTTTCAGTACTTTGTTGAATTTCCAGACGAATAAACTTACCCGCTTGCACATGAGGCACCACTTTTAAAGTGACACCTATATCTTCACGTTTGATGGTAGTAAATGGATTTGAATTAGAGGTGCTAGACGTTGTACCAGTTATAAAGGGTACGTTTTGCCCCACAACAATTTCAGCTTCCTGGTTATCCAGCGTCATGACACTGGGAGTACTTACCAGGTTGGCGTTGCTCACCGACTCCAAGGCTTGAATTAAGAAGGCAAAATCACCACTGGCGCCAGCCAAAGTGAAGCCGGCACCTATGGGTGGCACGCCCGTGGTGGCCAAGGCAGTCACCACATCGCTGATGCTGCTGCCAGCATCGCTAAAGTTGGTGACCGATAAAGGCGTCGTCGTGCTGGTGCTGTTCTCAATGGCATCCACGTCTGCCGAGGCCATCTGCACACCCAAGCGGTCATCGATGGAGCCCGTTACTTCCACAATAGCTGCTTCAATTAATACTTGGGCACGTCGGATATCCAGTTGCGAGACGATCTCTTTTATTTCAGACATGATCGAAGGCTCGGCACGAATGACCAGGGCATTCAAACCTTCATCGGGATAAATACTCACCTTACCACTTGCTTTGCTTTTACCTTTTTCGTCCTTCACATCCCCCATGAGGTTTTTAAGCAGCTCGGACAACTCTTTGGCATCGGCATGCTGCAAACGAATTACTGAGGCTTTACCGGAAAAGGCAGAAGGCACATCCAGTGTTTGAATTAGCTTTCTAACGCGGTCACGAGCAGTTTTTTCACCACGCAATATCAAGCGATTTGCTCGTTCATCGGCCACTACACGAATGCGCCCTGCTACACCGCTAGCGCCTTTACTTTTGCCTCCCTCACTGACTTTTTCCGGGTCCAGGCTGGTTAAAATCTTCACTATGTCGCCTACCCAAGCCTCTTTTAACTGCACCACTTCCAGCTCGGAAACACCGGAACCATCCAGGCGTTTTATAATTTTTTCGATACGGCGAATATTGGACGCGTGGTCGGTAACGATCAAAGCATTGGCACTTTTCACACCGGCTAAATGTCCATACTTGGCCACCATGGGACGTAAAATCGGCACCAAATCCAGGGCCGGTGTTTCTTTAATTTGAATAACCTGAGTAATCAACTGCTCACTGTTGACCTTGGAACCTACCGGCATGCCACCTTCTTGTTTGCTGTTGTTTTGCTGCATGATTTTAATCACGCTGCCAGCGGGAATGGCAGCAAAGCCGTGCACACTTAAAACAGATTGAAACATCTCATACACATCACGTTTGTTCATGGACGTATCTGAGACTATGGTGACCTTGCCCTTCACCCTGGGATCAATCACAAAGCTATAGCCTGTAATGTTAGCAATTTGGGAGATAAAGGCTTTGATGTCGGCTTCTTTTAAATTCACCTTCCAGGTTTGCTCATCTTTTTCTGCTGCCCAACTTTGCGAGAAGGGCACCAAAACAATTAAAACAACTAGAGCGATCCACTTTCTTATTTTCATATTCATGCCAATTTTAAAACGAATAATTAAAGGTTATACGACAGCTGCCACGCTCAGTAACTGTTTGAGCATTGCCTGATTCGTATCACACTAAAACGAATGATTAATTGTCATACGACGGCTGCCACGCTCAATCACAATACTGGCATTACCTGACGCATAGACTTCATCAATGATGGTTTTGTCCTGTACCGGATCCCCCAATGGGTTCCCATTTACAGAAATAAGTTTATCCCCGGCCTTCATGCCCAGACTCATAAGCATAGTGGCGGACGGCGTTAAAATATATCCGTCACCGGTGGCCCGCAGGCCCATGTTTGCCATGGCTTGAGTTGGGTCTTCCAATTGCTGCTTGGCAAAATCTACAAATTTCTCCGGAGTGCGAATACCGCGTAATTGGCGCTTAAAATCGGCCTTGCTCTTTCTATCTGAGACGGCTGAGTTAGTTTTTTTGGTGGGGCGTTTACCGGTTTTTTTATTGGCCTGAATGCCCTTAAGCAGTTTCTCGGCATCGGCAAAGGTCAGGGTTTCTAACTTACCGCTATTGTCCAAAATAACCTTATCGTTATACACCTGAGATAAACGGGCCCGCCCCTGTACTCGAGCACCCACCTTAAAAAACTCCCCTTCACGACCTTGCTCGGCAATGATGGCGCTTGAATCTTGTTTATTGGCGGCCATAAATACGCCCATCAGCACCAGGCGCAAACGTGTCTTGGGCGCATTTATTTCTTCCTGCACGATGGGAGCGGCGTCGGCCTTACCAAATAAATCCCAGGCGGCCATGTCGTGGCTCGCCAGATTCTGGCTGGCAGCCACCACGCCCTTGCTAGGCTCGGGCAAGACCAAGGTTGGGCTATCAATCACCATCCAGGTGAGGGCCGCCCCTTGGTAGGCCAGGCATAGACTCAGCAACCACTTTACTAAAGTGATGCCGGGCTCCACGCTTTTATGTTCACTCCAGTGCACTGATATTCCCTTTACTAACTTTTTTATCTAAAACAATTTTTCAGACAGTTCAAAAATCGTACTGTCGGGACTGGCTTTATTGGACCAAGGCTCACCTAGCAAATCAACCATGCGCTTTTGCACGGCAACGCTGCCCCAGCCATCTGTCTTTAAATTTGCCTGAGCCACGGCCAGACCGTCCTCGGTGTTTACTTGGGCCAATAATTCACCCTTATCTGCGCTAAGGTCCACCACTAACATGGGTAAATCGGCATTTTTACTTTTACGACCTTTTGGATAACTAACCTCTCCCCCCATCCATACTAAACGGCCTTGGGCCATGGCCGTTTTTTTATCCTTCCAGTTAAATACAATAGTGCTGTCATTTAGTTCCACATCACCCGTCATGGTGACGCGCTGACTGCGCAAGGGTTTATTGATAAGGGCAGAATTTATATAGGCGCTGACGTGGCTGAGCTCAAGGTCGCCGCTAATAAGACCCACAGAGAGCCCGCCCTTGCCTTCCAGTTGGGCTCCCTTCACCTCAAACTGGCTATTCACCTGCCCCAGTAATAACCCCAGCGGCGACAACTGCCAATTTAATCGCACCTGGCCAGTCATAGAATGCTTGATTACCACTTCCCCATCCCAAAGCGTGCCGGAAACGGCCATAACCTGCACCGGCAAACCTTTAGGGTTAACCAGCTGGTAGGCAATATTGATGGGAAACATAGCCACTAAAAAGACAAAATACGCCAGTACGCTCACATACAATAACTTGCGACTTTTTTTTGCCTCGTTTGCCACTGACATTCCTTAAGATTATTTTTAAAGCGGGACATTGTAATGCAGGCGGCATTAGCTGTAACCGTAGGGAGAGGTAAAAAAGTGTGGAAATGCCGTTAAATTGACAAAAAATCATACAAAAACAAAGATTTAGCCCTAAATGCAAAACGGGAGGGGTGAAACACGGTAAGCAGTATTGCTACTTGTGTCCCACTCCTCCCGCTTTTTTAGCAGGGTAAGGCTAACGAATGGTCGTTAACCTTTGCTGTTTGGCTGAATTACATCATGCCGCCCATGCCACCCATGCCGCCCATGCCGCCCATATCAGGCATCGCTGGCGCGCCGCCCTCAGCAGGAACATCGGCTACCATGGCTTCGGTGGTGATCATCATGCCACCAATGGAAGCCGCTGCTTGCAATGAAGAACGGGTAACCTTAGTAGGATCAAGAATACCCATGGCAATCATGTCACCGTATTCGCCGGTGGCAGCGTTGAAGCCGAAGCTGCCTTCGCCAGACTTAACCTTGTCTACGACTACAGAGCTTTCATCACCGGCGTTATCGGCGATTTGGCGCATAGGCGCTTCCATGGCACGTAATGCCAAGGCGATGCCTACGTTTTGGTCTTCGTTGTCACCTTGCACTGTCACGTTGCTGATGGCACGTACCAGAGCAACACCGCCGCCCGCTACAACGCCTTCTTCAACCGCTGCACGAGTAGCTTGAAGGGCATCTTCAACACGGTCTTTTTTCTCTTTCATTTCGATTTCAGAACCGGCGCCTACTTTAATGACGGCAACGCCACCAGAAAGTTTGGCTAGGCGTTCTTGCAGCTTTTCTTTGTCGTAGTCAGAGCTGGACGCTTCGGCTTCGGCACGAATTTGCTCACAACGAGACTTAACTTCGTTTTCATTGCCCGCACCATCTACGATTACGGTCATTTCTTTGTCGATAACTACTTTCTTGGCGGTACCCAAGTCATCAATTGTGGTGGTTTCAAGGCTCATGCCGATTTCTTCAGAAACCACTTTACAGCCTGCTAGAATCGCAATGTCCTGCAACATGGCTTTACGACGATCACCAAAACCAGGCGCCTTAACCGCGGCTACCTTGAACGTGCCACGCATAGTGTTCACAACCAGTGTAGCCAGGGCTTGACCTTCAACGTCTTCGGCGATGATTAACAATGGACGACCCGACTTGGCCACGGCTTCCAATACTGGAATGATTTCCTGCAGGTTGTCGATTTTTTTATCGGCTAGCAAGATAAGCGGGTTTTCCAATTCAACATTCATTTTTTCCTGATTGTTGATGAAGTACGGAGACAAGAAACCACGGTCAAACTGCATGCCTTCAACCACGTCCAGCTCATCGGCCAAACCAGAACCTTCTTCAACGGTAATCACGCCTTCTTTACCTACTTTATCCATGGCTTCAGCAATTAGCTGGCCCACAGTTTCATCGGCGTTGGCAGAGATAGTACCCACCTGAGCGATGGCTTTAGTATCGACACAAGGCTGAGATAATTTGGCCAACTCGGCAACCACTGCAACGGTGGCCTTATCGATGCCACGCTTAAGATCCATTGGATTCATGCCGGCAGCTACAGATTTAAGGCCTTCGTTGATGATGGCTTGTGCTAAAACTGTCGCTGTGGTGGTACCGTCACCGGCTTTGTCGTTGGCCTGAGAGGCAACTTCTTTCACCATCTGAGCGCCCATGTTTTCAAACTTGTCGGCAAGTTCGATTTCTTTGGCCACAGATACACCATCTTTAGTGATGGTAGGCGCGCCAAAAGATTTATCCAATACCACGTTACGACCCTTGGGGCCCAGGGTAACTTTTACAGCATCAGCTAGAATGTTTACGCCAGCCAACATTTTGTGACGAGCGCTGTCGCCAAATAATACGTCTTTAGCCATGGGGGAAGATCCTTAAAATTATGTTTGTCGTTATGCAAATATTTGGGTGTGAATTACGCTTCGATGATGCCGTAAATTTCACTTTCGCTCATGATAAGCAGCTCTTCGCCGTCAATTTTCACGGTGTTAGAGCCGTATTGACCAAATAAAACCACATCACCCACACTGATTGCCATTGGCTGAACATCGCCATTTTGTAAGATGCGGCCGGTACCCACGGCAAGTACTTCACCTTCGTTTGGCTTTTCGGCAGCAGCGCCCGGTAATACAATACCGCCAGCTGTTTTGGTTTCTTCTTCTTTACGACGAACAACTATACGGTCGTGCAGTGGACGAATTTTCATCAATGAATCTCCAATATTTATATTTTTTACTTTTGTTTAAAGCGATATGAAAACTTATGTTTTCTCAAAATGGGGCCGCTAAAGCAGAATTCAACACCCAGGGTTATTTATTTCGCGAATTTAACGCCAATATTAGTCATCGCGACGAAATTGCCCTTCGATGGTATGCCCTTTATGGCCGGGTTGGGCTTGATTAGCACGAGCAATGAATACTTTTTCCAATACTGTGCCAGCCAAAGCCCTACGTGCAAATGGCAATAACATTAGCGCGCCCATGGCATCGGAGATGAATCCAGGGATCATCAACATGACACCCGCCAGCAATAACAATATGCCTTCCACCACCGCCATGGCCGGGGTTTCCCCCTGGGCCAACTGGGCCTTGGCCGCTGTAAAGGTGCGAATGCCCTGGGTTTTCACTAGGGTTACGCCAGTCACGGCGGTGGCCAGGGTTAATAATATAGTCCACAGGGCGCCTATCTGCCCCCCCACCTGGATAAACACCACCACTTCAAATAATGGTATTAATAAAAATAAGGCTAAAAATCTCATGACAACTCTCTTTTAATCGATACATAGCTTAATTGTGGTGTTGTTTTTGCTTTTCAAGAGTTAAGTCCAATTTTTGACACGAGATTATTATGGTCGAAATACTCGAAATACTAGATACCAGCATCAAAATCTCTTTAGGGGCCTTGATTACCGGGCTTTCAGGCTATTGGTTGTCTGGCATGCGAGTCAAACAAAACCGTAAACAACAACAAATGGAACACCGCCGAGACTTAATGGAAGGCATCGCCCAGCAGGCGGAGCAGGTGCACCATGTATTTATGAAGTATTTTGAGTTGATCCAGGAATATATGAACGCCACGCAAAACCGTTACGACTGGCCCCAGGGACGCCGCTCTGAATTGTATTTGGTGATAGATGAATTGGTACAGTGTTTCAACGAACTTACCGCCGCCGAATCCAAATTGCTGCTGCTGGATGAAAAACCCCTTTATAAGAGCCTGCGTAAATTCAGAAGCAAGGTGATTTTTTTTCGCCGCCACTATTACATAGATAAAACCGACTTAAACAATCAGGAAGCCCAGGATATAAAACGGGAAGTGAGCAAACTTCGAGAGCAATTTTTTGATGCCCTAAGTGACCGCTACGCCCAAGTTTAAAAAGAACACTTCGTTGTGTAGACCGCTTGCCACCCTCGGGTGGCTTTTTTATGTACAGGATGTACGGTACGACGCGGGCGCATGGATGCGCAAGAGCGGCGTTTTATCAGATTACGAATATCAACTGGCGAACCCCTAACCTTTAAACCCACTCTAAATAAAACACCCAACCGCCCACCACCACAAATTCCAGCAATCCCCTCACCAGAGTCTAAACTTAATCCATGTACAATAAACATACTGGAGCACCACCATGTCCATGGGTTTACGGACCAAACTATTAACCATCATAGGTTCAGGCATATTGGGCTTAGGCCTGGTCAGCGCTTTTTCATTTGTTTCCTTGTCCGGCAACATCAACGATTATGAAGATGTATTAGCTCACGATGTTGCAACAGCACTGGCAGCCGACAGTATGACATTGCAATTTAAGACCCAGGTTCAAGAGTGGAAAAATGTATTATTGCGCGGGCACGACGATAGCAAGCGAGAGAAATACTGGGGAAAATTCCAACAACAACACCAATTGGTGCAAACCACAGGTAAGGAAATTTTAAGCGTATCTCGACTGGAAGAAACTCGCCAACTCACTAAGCAATTTTTAGCGCAACACGCGACCCTGTTAGCCAAATATAAACTGGGTTACCAAGCCTTCATTAACGCAAATTACGACCCCAAGGTCGGCGATACTGCCGTTACGGGCATAGATCGCGCTCCGGGCAAGCTGGCTACCCAAATAACCCAATCGGCCTTTAATCAAGCCCAAGAACACAGTAACAAGGTCAGTGGCGCTGCCACTTCTACCGTCACCACCGGCATGACCATCATCATTTTGACCATGGCGGCTGTTTTAGCCTTGGCCATAATACTGATTAACCGCTGGATCATTGAGCCCATGCAAGCTGCCCAAAGCTATTTACAGGAACTGTCTCGAGGCAAGCTGGACTTCAATATTACAAAACAAGCTGGTGATGATGAAATTGCTCAAATGCTAACTGCCTTACAACTTTTACAAGGCAACCTCAATGACGGGGCCGGCGCGATTAATTCCAGTATTAATCAATTATCCGACAACGCCAACAGTCTTCACTCCATCGCCACCACCATCCGTGAAGGCACTGATTTGCAATATGAACGTACAGATCAGGTGGCCACAGCCATCACCCAAATGTCGGCGGCCTCTACCGAAGTGGCAAGCCATGCCCAAGATGCCGCCAAGGTAGCCAATCAGGTTGAACAAGATGCCCAAAGTGGCGTAACCAACATGCGCTCTGCCATCGCCACCATCAATGCTACCAGTGAGCAAATTGCCACCACTGCCGACGTGGTGCGCCACTTGGAAGAAGACACTAAAAATGTAGGTACAGTTTTAGATGTTATTAAAGGCATCGCCGAACAAACCAACCTATTGGCCCTCAATGCTGCTATAGAGGCCGCTAGGGCGGGAGAGCAAGGCCGGGGATTTGCGGTGGTAGCCGACGAAGTTCGCACCCTGGCACAGCGCACCCAGGAGAGTACCGCCGAAATTCATACCATCATAGAAAACGTACAAAATGGTGCACAAAATGCGGTGAGCGCCATTGAAAGTGGCCAAACCAGAACCGAAGAAAGTGTTACTCAGGTCAATCAGGTGGGTGAAGTTATTGAAGGCATTAGCCAGTCAATAAACCAAATCCTAAGCACCAACCAACAGATTGCCCAGGCGGCTCAAGAGCAAAGCCAAGTGGCTGGTGATATTTCAAAAAACATCAATCAAATTACCAGCACCGCCCAAGACAATTCACAACATGCCGAGAGCACTCTGCAATTAAGTGAACAGCTTAAGGCCATGTCCGCCACCCTGGGACAACAGATTAAAAAGATTAAAGCCTAATCACAGCTGCGGCCAGTATTTTGATAAGCTGCGCCCATGGATAAACAGACTAAACCTCAGACCAGCAATCATCGTGATGCCATATTGCAACAACTGGCACAGATACCTCACGGCCATGTTACGACCTACGGGGCACTGGCCAAGGCTGCCGGTTTACCCGGCTATGCTCGTTTTGTAGGGCAAGTATTAAGACAACTGCCCAAGGGTACAAAATTGCCCTGGCACAGGGTGGTGAATGCTCAAGGAAAACTGAGTTTTCCGTTATCATCGGATGCCTACCAGGAACAAAAAACTCGTTTACAAGGGGAAGGGATTGAATTGCACAACGACAAAATCAATTTCAAGAAGTACCGAGACGGCCTGTAATACCTTACCAATTAAGTACGAATCTTAAGTGACTTATTGGCCAGGTAAACCAGGATGAGTACCGGCAAGCCAATACACGAGGCAATAATAAAAAATGATGTATAACCAAGACTGTCCACTATGCTGCCCGAATAACCCGCCAGTAATTTAGGAATTAGCGTCATTAAGGAAGAAAACATAGCATATTGCATGGCCGTAAAGCGCACATCCACCAAACTGGACAGAAAGGCAATGAAGGCCGATGTTGCAATACCAGCCACTAAATTGTCGGCCGCCACTACAAAATAAAGCACATGCAAGTTATGGCCACTGTAAACCAAAAGAATAAACAGTAAATTGGTCAGCACCACTAGTACGGCACCAATAAACAAAATCCTCATGACCCCGATGCGCATGGCTAATATACCGCCCAGAAATGCTCCCACTATGGTCATAATTAAGCCAAATACCTTCACCGCTTCGGCAATTTCGTTCTTGGTAAAGCCCATATCTTGATAAAAAACGGTGGAAATAACCCCCAGCACAATATCTGAAATTCGGTACAGACCAATTAATGCCAACAGCAACCAGGCGGTTCGCATTCCGTAATTTTCAAAAAAGCTTTTTATGGGGGAAATATAACTGACTTCAATGATTTTGCGCTCTACCACCTTGAATTTAACCGCTAGTTTGGCCACCCAAAAAGCGAACCACCCTGCAAAAAACAAGCGCGCCACCTCAATTAAGAAACTGCTGAAATTGGCATGGTTAAAGAATGCTTTCATGGTACTAGCCTGGTCTTTGGTCAACCAAAAACAGGTAATAAAGGCCGCCAAAGATAAGGTAAAAGCTAATACCAAGCGTAGATAATCCCGCGCTAAAAACACATGATTTTTAACCCGATTAATGGGCTCTTCCATGCAGAGGGTAGTTAATATGCCCACTAGCATGAAAAGACTCATCATATGGTAGGTAAGTTTCCAGGCGTCGTAGCGATAGTCGCCCATGCGCGTTCCCAGATAACTAGCCAAATAAAGCGCCCCGGCCCCGGCAACTATCATTCCCACCCGATATCCGGTCACATAACTGGCGGTCATCATGCCTTGCATATCGGCACTGGCGGCCTCTATACGGTAGGCGTCTATGGTGATGTCCTGGGTAGCCGAGGAAAACCCCAGCAGCACAGCCCCCATGGCCATGTACATGAGTTGGCTTTCTACTTCAGGGTTTGTAAATGCCATCAGAGTGATGGCCAACATGACGCCTATTTGTGAGACCAGAAGCCAGGAGCGCCTAAGGCCTAACCAACGAGTTAACAGGGGGATGGGCAGGCAATCCACTAACGGTGCCCACACAAATTTAAAGGAATAGCCCAGGGCCGCCCAGCTAAAATAGGTCACCGCCGATTTCTCTATGCCCGCTTCACGCAACCATAGAGACAGGGATGAAAAAATAAGCAAAATAGGCAGACCGGCCGAAAACCCCAACAACAGCATATTTAATACTTGTCGATGCTTGGCTGCCGCTAAGCTCTCTCTCCAACTGTGCTGATCATTAAGGTTTTTTAACAACTCAAGCCCTTAACATGGCAAATAAACACGTTACCGGCCTAGTCTTTGAAGTTTTTAAATTGCAGTGGCAAGGCGATCTCATCACTGCCCTTCCAGAGCGCCATGACCTCTTGCAGGTCATCACGCTTCTTGGCGGTTACACGAATGCTTTCACCTTGAATAGCCGCCTGCACTTTCATTTTATTATCTTTAACCATCTTCACCATGATACGCGTTAGGTCTTTGTCCAAACCTTCTTTTAGAGTGGCTAGCACTTTAACTTGTTTGCCTGCCCCCTGTGGATCTGCGTACTCAACACAGCTCACCTTAATTTTGCGTTTAATGAGGCACGTTTCCAGGATGGGCTTCATTTGATCGGTATGAAACTCTTCGTTGGCTAGCAGAGTAATCACCCCTTCTTTAAGCTCAAATGACGCATTAGCGCCTTTTAGGTCGTAACGACGTTCTAGTTCACGATTGGCCTGGTCCACAGCGTTAGTTGCTTCGTGCGTGTCTATCTCAGAAACTACATCAAATGAGGGCATGTTTGCCTCCTGTAAAATTTATTAGTATTTAGTTGCCTGCAATTTTAACCAGACACACAGAAAATTCATTCCTTATTTTTAGCAATTTGGCACCGACCTCACTTATAGTGCAATTAATAGGCTGATTCCGACCAGTATTCACTGGTAAATAACCCACCTTTAACTATCTTGTAGATATGAATAAAAAAATAAGCTTAGATCTGGCGAATCAACCCTACTACCTGCAAGTATCAAGTTCTGCCCACCTACCGATTTTCAGTTCGGTATTTGCCATCGATTATTTTCTGCAACTATTGAATCAACAAGCCAATATTGAAATTTACGGGTACTGTTTTTTTCCTAACAATTTGCACTTGTTAATACATAGTAAGGTTGCCCCCAGCCATTGGTTGGAAACCTGCCTGGTGCAATATAACCAATGGCACAATGACATAAGCGGTGACAGTGGTTACCTGTTTGACGATGGCCAGACCCAGCAAATATTAATACAGCCAAAATTTCTAGTGAAGGCATTACGCCATGTGCATAACCTACCCGTTACTAGTAATTTATGCAGCACCAGCGACCAGTTTCTGTACAGCTCTTACCACGATTACACAGGAAAACAGCATACCCAAGTAAAAACAGCCCCAATCTTAACCATGTTATCTCACCACAGCGGCCAACGGGGTAAACGCTTCGAGGATTACATGAGCAGTAACCCGCCATTACCCAGTAAACAAAAAAGCCTGGATAACAACGAATTTTATTTAGCTTATGCCGATTCCAGCTACATCACCCGCGCCATGTCCGACTACGGTCAGGAAATCTCCGAAGACATTGAGAATGATCACTCCCAACTTTGGCAGGCATGTTTAACAACCTTAAATAATGTGACTCAATTGGATCAAAAAACCTTATTGGGCATTAGCCGCCACCATAATTTACCCGAAGCACATTACCTGTTGGCCTGGCTGTTTGTTAAGGTGGCCAAAGGGCCCCTGTATTTTGCTGCCAAGCGCCTGTCTAAAGATCAAACCACCCTGCAATTGAAGATCAATTCACTATCTTTACACCACCCTAAAGCCTATTTACGGTATATTGCCAATTTTTGGCAACAATCAATCACTGCATAAATATGTCAGATATTCACATTATTGGTACCGGTGCCATGGCTTGCCTGTGGGCCAGCTATTTCTCAGCCCACCAAAATCTTCATTTTATCCAACGACACAGCAAATCTGAGACCTTTCGCTTTGAAAAAAAGCCGGGTGGCACCTTCGTCTCTGGCCAAAGCCTGACAAAAAACACCATTCACTCCCCCATAAAGCATCTTATTGTTGCCACTAAAGCGTTTGATGCCCAAGCCGCCCTGGACAGTATTCGGCAACACCTTGATCAAGACGCGCAAATTTTACTCTTACAAAATGGTATGGGCAGCCAACAGCTCATTGGCCAAACTTACAATCAATATGCCGTGTATGCCTGCAGCTCTACCGAAGGCGCTTACAAGAGCGACCCACACACACTAGTACATGCTGGTATGGGCCAAAATAATATCGGCCCCATGACCACTCTGGCTAACGTTGAAAAATTAAGACAATGGCTGCCAAATGAACAGTTTATATGGCAACAAGACATAGAGCCCATATTGTGGAAAAAGCTCATTATTAACAGCGTTATAAATCCACTGACGGTTATTTATCAATGCCGCAATGGGGAATTATTAAAACAAGTAGGCATTCGCCAGCATATGCAGTTGATATGCGAGGAACTGGACAGACTGCTGGAAAATTTGCCCTTTCAGCTGGATGCATCCTACCCTTTAGCATTAGACGTTTGCCGGCTCACGGCTAACAATTACAGTTCTATGTACCAGGACTGGCAGAAAAATCGACCCACCGAAATCGATTTCATTAGTGGTTTCATTGTCAAAACGTGCCAAGAATATTCGGTACCCTGCCCGCAAAATAAAAAGCTACTGGAACAAATACAACAGCTAGACCTTGGCCGCTGATGTCATCTAATGTAGTCTGCTGACATTCCAATTAATTCCTGCCAGCCATTTGATTGTTATGCGCCAATTCTTTCGCCAACTAAAAGTAAGACATAAGGTATTCATTTTATTGGCCATTGCCATGCTTGGCATCTCGGTATTAAACGTATTTAGCAACTTGTGGCTCGCCTCCCAAAATCCCATCCAGCAACATATTGCTGCATTAACTCCCTTGCTACATGGCCCCAATAAAGAAATAAAAACCAGTCAACAGTGGCAGAAATACCTAAATAAACAGCAAACCCTTTTCACCATCACCGATACCGGTGTTTACAGCAATGATGGAAAATTACTGGATGCCACTCAGGCTATTTTCCCCTCACATCTTAGCCAAATAAGCCTGGCCCAACTGAATGCCAATACCGTTTTAATACCCGGCCCTAAATTTACGTTAATGGTTGAAGTAAGTGCACACATAACCCACATATTTCTTTTTGAAGTGGTGGTTATCAGCCTATTAATACTCTTTGCTGGCGTTACTTTTATTTGGATAATTCTTTATTTTGTTAATCGGCTAATTATTCGCCCCATTTTTTCACTGACCGCCACCACCAACGAAATTGCCATGGAGCAAAACTATTCATTGCGAGCAAAACGATTTTACCCCGACGAAATAGGCACTCTGGCCGAGAATTTTAATTTCATGCTCAACCGCATCGAACAAGATGACCACATGCTGCGCCAGGAAAAAGAGAAAGCCGAACAGGCGCGACAGCGAGCCATTGAACTTTCAAAAAAAATGCATGACACCAACGAACGCCTGGGTTTTGAAGTTAAGGTTCGTGCTCGAGTTGAACTCAAGCTCACTGACTTCCAACGCTACCTCAATAATATAATTGACTCTATGCCTAGTGCCATTATTGCCGTAGATCATGAGTTAACGGTTACCCAATGGAATAAAGGGGCCAGCCTTATTACCGGTATTAAACGAGATGATGCTATCTATCAGCCCCTGGAAGAGTCCTGTGAGTTTTTACTGCCTCACTTAACGCTCATCAGTGATTCATTGGACAACCACAATACCAATAAAGTAGAGCGTATCGCTTTTACCGCCAATGAAGACAACCGCTATTTGGACCTTACGATATATCCGCTGTTAGACACCACGCACTCGGGTGCGGTAATTCGAATTGATGACGTGACCCAGCGCACTCAAATGGAAGACATGATGGTGCAGTCTGAAAAAATGATGTCGCTGGGCGGCTTAGCGGCGGGCATGGCCCATGAGATCAACAACCCATTAGGTGCCATTATTCACACCGTTCAAAATATAAAACGCCGCTTAAACCCAGCGTTAAAGAGAAACATAGATGTGGCAAATTCCATGAACACCGACATGGAACAAATACGCAGTTACATCGAAGACCGGGGTATTTTCACCTTTTTGGACAACATAAACCAAGCTGGTGAGCGCGCCTCAACCATCGTCAGCAACATGCTGCAATTTAGCCGCCAAAGCTCCAAGACCTTGCACCCACAAAGCCTGCACCACATTATTGATCGCGCTATTAACATTGCCAAAAACGAATACAGTTTATCCAGCGGCTACGATTTCAAGAGCATCGATGTAATAAAAAATTTCGACTTCACCATGAACGACGTCCCCTGTATTCCCTCTGAAATAGAGCAAGTTATCCTCAATCTGTTGAAAAATTCAGCCCAGGCACTACAGGATTACAAGTCACAAAAAGAATTTGATATCGATTGGTATAGCCAAATTCAAATATTTACCCGCCAAACTGGCCAGATGGCCGAACTCATAATTGAGGATAATGGCCCAGGCATGGATGAGAACACCACTCGCCATATATTCGAGCCCTTCTTTACCACTAAGGAAGTGGGCTTGGGCACAGGGCTGGGGCTATCGGTATCATTCTTCATCATCACCAACCATCACCAGGGGCAGATGCGTGTAGAAAGTACCTTGGGATCCGGTACCCGTTTTACCATTAGCCTGCCTTTGACCAGCCAAGCAAGTGCCAATCAAAACCCAAAGCACTAGTCCGATACTATTTCTGCTAACCGCAAGCCTGTCTTAGATCGATTAAGAACATATATTGATCTTTTGCTAACCCTTTTGTACTATTGCCGCAAAATTTAGGTCCCAAGTCGTTCAAGACAAGGGTTAAACGGGAAACTGGTGTCGATACTCGTCATTTAGACTAC
>MAAD01000256.1 GCA_002162985.1 Bermanella sp. 47_1433_sub80_T6
ATGACATCTAGTCAACAGCATATTATTCAGGAGTCTTCTATGACAACTGCCAGCAAGACTCCACTGTGGAAACAAGAGGACGCCGTTCCTTTTTTGCAAATCAAAAACGTCACCAAAAAGTTTGATGACTTCACCGCCGTTGATAACGTTTCATTAGATATCTATAAAGAAGAGCTATTCTGCCTGCTAGGTGGTTCTGGTTCGGGCAAGAGTACGCTGTTGCGCATGCTGGCCGGCTTTGAAGAGCCCACCAGTGGCAGCATCCTAATCGATGGGGTCGACATGGCCGGCATCGAACCATGGAACCGTCCGGTTAACATGATGTTCCAATCCTACGCTCTGTTCCCTCACCTTACTGTTTTTGACAACATCGCCTTTGGTTTAAAGCGCGAAGGCATGAAGCGTGATGAAGTGAAGACCCGCGTAAATGAAATGCTTGAAATGGTTCAGATGGGCGAATACGGCAAACGTAAACCTAATCAGCTATCTGGTGGTCAGCGTCAGCGTGTGGCCTTGGCCCGTGCCCTGGTTAAGCGTCCAAAGTTATTGTTGTTGGATGAGCCTCTGGGCGCCCTTGATAAAAAGCTGCGTGAAGAAACTCAATTTGAATTAATGAACATTCAGGACGAGCTGGGTGTGACCTTTGTGGTGGTAACTCACGACCAGGAAGAAGCAATGACTCTGGCCACGCGCATCGGCGTTATGAATCACGGTGAAGTGGTGCAGGTAGATGAGCCTCACGATGTATACGAATACCCTAACAGCCGCTTTGTGGCCGACTTCATTGGCTCGGTAAACATGTTTGAAGGTCGTGTTACTGAAGACCTTCCCGACAGCGTTAAGGTAGAGTCCAAGGAGGCAGGTTGTACCTTGTACGTGAACCACGGCATTAACTGTGCGCCTAATCAAAAAGTATCTGTGGCCATTCGCCCTGAGAAAATCAAGATCAGCCGTAACAAACCCGATCAAATCGTAAACTGCATTAAAGGCAAGATCGAAGACATGGCTTACATGGGCAGCCTGTCTGTGTATCGCATCATTCTTGAAAGCGGCAAAGAAATACGCATCACTCAGCCTAACTTTCAACGCGACATGGGCGCCCGTTTAACCTGGGAAGAAAATGTTTACATGTACTGGGACGTTGACAGCGCTGTGGTGCTTACCGCATGAGTAGCCAAACATTAAGCCTCGCCGAGTCGATTACCGACGCCACCGGACGTGTGCTCGCCAAGTATAATTTCATGCAAAAGGTAAACTGGGGCCGCCTGGGTGTGATCTCAGTGCCCAGCATCTGGCTGTTTGTGTTCTTTTTTCTACCCTTTTTAGTGGTATTTAAAATTTCATTTGCCGAATCTGAAATTGCCATCCCTCCCTACAGCGACATACTGAACTGGGACGCAGAAGACGCATATCTTTCTTTTAAGTTAAGTTTTGCTAACTACATCTTCTTGTTTGAAGATGCACTTTATCTGGATGCCTACTGGAGCTCGGTTAAAATTGCCGGGGTGGCCACTGTCATTACCCTTATTGTGGGCTTCCCCATGGCGTATCTGATTGCGCGCAGTGAGCCTTCCAAACGTAGCCTGCTGTTGATGTTAGTGGTGGTGCCTTTTTGGACGTCTTTCTTGCTGCGTATTTATGCGTGGATGGGTTTTTTGAATAAAAACGGTCTTATCAACCAGGCGCTCATGGGGCTTGGTATCA
This sequence comes from Bermanella sp. 47_1433_sub80_T6, assembly GCA_002162985.1. GTDB lineage: Bacteria > Pseudomonadota > Gammaproteobacteria > Pseudomonadales > Oceanobacteraceae > Bermanella. Next base: position 1,705 of record MAAD01000256.1, read on the forward strand.
TTGATGAACCACTCATCATGATGCAAACCGACTTTGCGGTTTATATTGGTATTGTATATGCCTACCTGCCGTTGATGATCTTGCCTCTTTATACTGCCCTTGAAAAAATGGACATCACTCTATTGGAAGCCGCCTCCGATTTAGGCGCCACGCCAACTCAGAGCTTCATCAGGATCACCCTGCCATTGGCTGTACCGGGTATTATTGCCGGTTGCATGCTGGTATTCATTCCTGCGGTGGGTGAGTTTGTTATTCCGTCGTTGTTGGGTGGATCCGATACCCTAATGATTGGCCGCGTATTGTGGGACGAATTCTTCCAGAATCGTGACTGGCCCATGGCCGCCGCCGTAGCTACTGTGATGTTGGTGATGTTGTTATTGCCCATCATGTTGATCAGTAATGGCCAAGATAAGAAGGAGGAAGCGTAATGAAAAAGACTTCTAAGTTCCTTACGACGAGTTCGATTTTAGGTTTTGTATTTTTATATGCGCCTATTATCTCGCTGATTGTTTACAGCTTTAACAGCTCTAAATTGGTCACCATCTGGGGTGGCTGGTCCATCAAATGGTACGGCACGTTATTTCAAAACGAGCAAATTATCGATGCGGCGCTATTGAGTTTTAAAATTGCGTTTATCACCTCTTGTTTGGCGGTGATTCTGGGCACCATGGCGGGCTTTGTATTAGCTCGTATGGGGCGCTTTAAAGGCAAGATGATTTTATCTGGCTGGATCTCGGCTCCACTTGTTATGCCAGAGGTCATTACAGGTTTGTCATTGCTGCTGTTGTTTGTGGCCCTGGAAAACACCTTTGGCTGGCCCGCGGGTCGTGGCACTAATACCATAATTATTGCCCACACTACTTTCTGTTTGGCTTATGTGGCGGTGATCGTGCAGTCACGTTTGTCCATGCTGGATGAAACGTTAGAAGAAGCCGCCATGGATTTAGGGGCGAAACCTTCGTCCTTGTTCTTCCTGGTGACCATGCCGTTAATCGCGCCTGCTTTGATCTCGGGTTGGTTGTTGTCGTTTACTCTGTCACTTGATGACTTGGTAATTGCCAGCTTCGTATCCGGTCCGGGCAGCAGTACTTTGCCTATGGTGATTTACTCTAAGGTGCGTATGGGTGTAACCCCAGAAATTAACGCTTTGGCCACCTTGATGATTCTAATTGTAGCGGTGGGTGTTATCGCCGCCATGCTGATCATGAAGCGTCAAAACCGATTAAACAAAGAGTTAAAGGAATAGTGTAGGAAACCTACATTGTTCTTTAAACGCCCGATTTATTCGGGCGTTTATGTTTTTAGATGATAGCTGTCTTTAAATAAGAGTTGAAAAATAGGTCTTTTGAAATCTGCCAGCGACGAATAGCGCTGATACAGTTTAAGGTCGCTTTGAACCCATCCATGGGCGCTTACTTGAAACATCCATGTTTCAAAAAACCTTAAACTGCATCACCTCTATTTGACGCTAAACCTTATAGCCGTTAATACCTTACTTATAAGGAGCTAGCAGCTTAGAAAATTGAATTTAGAGGTGGTGGTAACCAGATTAAGGTGTTTGAGGCAGGGATGCCGAAGCAAGCTCCCAGGGATGGGTTTACAGCGGCCTTAGTTTGGTTACCGCCACCTTTAAATTGGCCGGGTATAACTTTCTCACAAGTACTCGGTAGCGTGGTTCACAGGTTTCAGTGTTTTTACACATAGAATTAGCAGTAAAGGTATCAATATGAAATTAGGAATTTTAGCCGCAGGTATTACCCCGGATGAACTAATTGGTGAGCACGGCAGTTACGCTGATATGATTATTCAGCTGCTGGATAAAACCGACAGTGGTTTTAGCTTTGAAGTATTTGACGTGCGTGAAGGTGAGTTCCCTCAAGGTATTAGCGGTTGTGATGCTTGGGTGATTAGTGGTTCAAAATTTAACGCCTATGATCGTGAACCCTGGATGTTACAACTTAGGGACATGATTAAAGAGATCCACACTGCCAAGTTGCCGCTAGTGGGTATTTGCTTTGGTCACCAGATTATCGCTTCCACCTTTGGTGCTGAACTCAACAAGTTTGAAGGCGGTTGGGGGTTAGGGCTACACGAATATGACGTTAAACCTGGTTTTGACTTTGTACCGGCAGATGTAACGTCATTTAAACTTAATGCTATCCACCAGGATCAGGTATTAACCAAGCCTGATAACGCCGAGGTGTTTGCCAGCTCTGAGTTTTGCCCATTTGCCGGCCTTGTATATGGCGACCTCATTTTTACCGTTCAGGCGCATCCTGAATTTAACGGTCAATTTGAAAAAGAATTATTGGAATTGCGCAGTGGCACGTCTTTCCCGGTAGATATTACTCAAGAAGGACTAGACTCGTTAAACCAAGGCGTAAGTGCCAATCAGAGCGACGTAGGAAGCTGGATAGCGGCCTTCCTAAACAAGCATAAGTAATGACCAGAAGTAATGGTGCCCAGTGCATCATTACTTTTAGGACCTGCAGCACACTTTTCGCAACCTTCAAGAAATATGCACTTTAATAAAAATATGTGAGCGTGAATATGGTTGAGCAAACATCAAAAGAGACCTGTGATTTATTTGTTTATGGCACCCTGACATTTGATCGTGTGCTGCAAGCCTTGTTGGGCCATGTGCCCAGTAAAGAGAGAATTGAAATAGATAACTTTTATGCTCGCACCATTCACTTGGATGGATGGGAAGATTTCCCTGTTTTACTGGCAGAGGAAGGCAGTAAAGTTCCGGGCTACGTACTTAAAGGTTTGAATGCTCAAGACCTGGCTCGCCTGGATCGATACGAGTTCACCGACATAGGCTATTACAAACGTGTCTTGCTGCAGGAAAATATCTATTATTATCAACCGGACAAAAACCTGTTTGCCGTGGGTACTTTAGGCGAGGTATGGAATATGACCGAGGTGGATGCAAGCCTGGAAGGCGTTTACGCCGAAAAAGTAGTGCCCGATTTTATTGCTGAAAATATGGACCTGTTTGGGCGGTAGATTGAACGCGGGCTATCAAACTGTACGAGGGCACCACGTGCCCGAAAAATCGCTCACAGGGTGAGCTCGTACAGGTTAGCCGCCACTCTAAGGCCTTACAGTTACTGTTTAAAGTATGGGCAGTAGCGACATTTTGTTAAATTACCTTCCCGCCTTCAAATCCGTCCATAATCTATTACGCATCTTAAGCAGTTTTTTCTTGGGTGAGCCCAAAGTGAATAGGTGTTTCATAATCTCCTGGCTGGGATAAATGCCTGGATTGTTGGATATTTCCGGGTCCTGCAATTTAGTGGCGCCGGTATTGGGGTTGGCATAAGAGACATAGTTGGTAATGTCGGCGATGATGTCGGGACGCAGTAAGAAGTTAATAAACTTGTGGGCGGCACTGGGGTTCTTGGCGTCACTGGGAATCACTAACATATCAAACCATACCGCGGTGCCTTCCTTGGGGATGCTGTACTCGATGTTAATGCCATTTTTAGCCTCAATAGCACGGCTTTGGGCCTGTAGGATATCGCCCGAGTAGCCCACCGCCACGCAGATCTCGCCGTTAGCCAGATTGTTGATGTAAGACGAAGAGTGAAACTGTTTTACATAAGGGCGTACCGACTTAAGCATGCTGTTGGCAGCGCTGTCTTTTTTATAGTGGGCCTTTTTTTGTGAGTTGGTTTGGCCCACATAATTTAATGCCAGTGGATAAATCTCGTCGGCGCTATCCAAAAAGCTTACCCCGCAGGCGGTGAGTTTTTTTATGTTCTCGGGTTTAAAAACCAGCTCCCATGAGTTCACCGGAGCGTCCTTTCCTAGCACCTTCTTCACCATGTCCACGTTATAACCAATGCCTGTGGTGCCCCATAAATAGGGAATGCTGTGTTTGTTCCCTGGGTCCTGTGACGCTACCGCCTTCATTAGGTTGGAGTCCAAGTGTTTCATGTTGGGCAGCTTAGACTTATCCAGGGGCTGGTAGATCTTGGCCTTTATATGGCGGCCCATGGAGCTGGAAGAGGGCACTACCAGGTCATAACCTGAATGGCCGGCCAACAGTTTCGCTTCCAAAGTTTCGCTGCTGTCGTACACGTCGTAGTTCACCTTGATGCCGGTTTCTTTTTCAAACTTGGCGATAGTGTCTTCGGCGATGTAGTCAGACCAATTATAAAAATTAAGCACTTCCTGACTGTGAGCCAAACCCGCTGGCAATACAGCTGTTAGGCTCAGAGCCAGGCAGGCTATGAGGTTGCTTGCTATACAGGGCATTTTCATAGGGTGTCTCTGATTCATTGGGTTAAAACAACAGGCTTTAACTGGCGCATTTAGCCTAGATTGAAGTTAATTATAGACCAAGTTTTTAGCCCTATATTTGGTTATATAAAATCAGGAAGAAGAAAGGGAAAGGCATAAAAAAGCACGGAAAACCGTGCATTTTTCATGTTAAATTTTAAAATTGACTCTCAATTAACTGCCTGTTTTAAGGTGAGACCAAAAACGGGTGATGAGTTTGTTTATTTTTTTCGTTCGTTGACCGTTTGTGAACAGGCTCCTCATAGTCTCCTCATTTGGATAAATGGCCAGGTTGCGCGCAATCTCGGGGTCCACAAGTTTAGTAGCAGAAGTATTGGCGTTGGCATAAGTAACATAGTTAGTGATGTCGGCAATGATTTCAGGGCGCATTAAAAAGTTAACAAACTGGTGGGCAGCTGCTGAATTTTTAGCGTCATTGGGGATAGCCAGCACATCAATCCAGGCAGAGGTGCCTTCTTTAGGAATAAAGTATTCAATGTTAATGCCGTTGTTAACTTCTAAGGCACGGCTTTTAGCTTGCAGCACATCACCCGAATAACCC
>MAAD01000161.1 GCA_002162985.1 Bermanella sp. 47_1433_sub80_T6
AACCCAGTTCGCTCATGGCATAGGTGATACGTCGCTGTACCGGCTTTAAACCATCACCAATGTGAGGCAAAGCACGGTCCATAATCACGTACATGGAATAATTTAAGTAAGCACTTTCTGTATAATCTTTTAGGGTTTGACGTTCTATGCCGTCTTCCCCAATTACAATATCGTTCATAATTTTTCCCTACCCTGCCAAGACATTTTTAAATTTGGCAGTAGCTAAATATTTGCAGGACAAGAGCCCATTTGTTTTTCACAGATTCGCTGGCATGGATGCCTGCGTAAGCCTATAAGGATATATTCACGGCGACTGTGTAAAACTGAATGGGAGCTTGTCTATTCACAATTTTCACTCACTATTTATGTAAAAAGTAATTAACTTAAATCAACCAAATTACCTTTTTCTTCTAACCAGCTTTTACGATCTGCTGCCCGTTTTTTAGAAAGCAGCATATCCATAATTTCGTCTGTGCCGTCTTCTGTTTCCAACGACAACTGCACCAAACGGCGAGTATCCGGGTCCATGGTGGTTTCACGCAATTGCAATGGGTTCATCTCACCCAGTCCTTTAAATCGTTGCACACCCACTTTACCGCGCTTTTTCTCGGCTGTTATTCTGTCCAACACCCCCTGTCGCTCTGCTTCGTCCAGGGCATAATAAACTTCTTTGCCCACATCGATACGATACAAGGGCGGCATGGCCACATACACATGACCTTCTTCCACCAACGTGCGGAAATGCTTCACGAACAAAGCACATAGTAGGGTAGCGATGTGCAGCCCATCGCTATCCGCATCGGCCAGGATGCAGATTTTACCGTAGCGCAAGGTCGTTAAATCGGAACTGCCCGGGTCTATGCCCAAGGCCACCGAGATATCGTGAATTTCCTGGGAGGCTAAAACCTCACTCGAATCCACTTCCCAGCTGTTTAAAATCTTGCCGCGCAACGGCATGATGGCTTGAAATTCTCTGGAGCGGGCCTGCTTGGCAGAACCACCCGCCGAATCCCCTTCCACTAAAAACAATTCCGAGAAACGAATATCACTGGTGGAGCAATCGGCTAACTTACCCGGCAAAGCGGGCCCGGATGTCACTTTTTTACGCACCACTTTTTTGGCACTGCGCATACGGCTTTGTGCATTCGCGATGACCATTTCGGCCACTTGCTCACCTAAAGCCGAATGCTCGTTTAGCCATAAGCTAAAGCTGTCTTTCACGACACCGGATACAAACGCCGCGGCTTCACGGCTGGACAAACGTTCTTTGGTTTGGCCCGAGAACTGAGGGTCGGCCATCTTGGTAGACAACACGTAGGCTACCTTGTCCCATACATCATCCGGCGTAAGTTTTAAGCCGCGGGGTAATAAATTTCTAAATTCACAAAACTCTCGCAAAGCTTCCAGTAAACCGGTACGCATACCGTTCACATGGGTGCCGCCTTGAGCGGTGGGAATTAGGTTAACGTAACTCTCCATTAACTGCTCGCCCCCTTCCGGCATCCATTGCACCGCCCAATCTACCGCTTCTTTTTCGCCCACCATTGAGCCCACAAACGGGTCTTGCGGTAATACTTCATAACCCTTAGTAGCCGTGGTGAGGTAATCCACCAAACCATCTTCATAAAACCAGGTTTGATTGTCTTCAACATTACCGTGGTTAATAAATTCTATGGTTAACGCCGGGCATAACACCGCTTTGGCCCGCAATACATGTTTTAAACGCAATACCGAAAACTTATGGCTATCAAAATACTTAGGGTCGGGAGAGAAACGTACTGTGGTGCCGGTGTCTTTTTTACGTTTGGTATCACCAATGACTTCAAGCTCGGTGGCTTTTTCACCGTCTTTAAAAGATATGTGTGAAATTTTACCGTCACGCTGAACGCTCACTTCCAAGTGAAGCGACAGGGCATTTACCACCGAAATACCCACACCGTGTAAACCGCCACTGAATTGGTAGTTGTCGTTGGTAAACTTACCACCGGAGTGCAACTTGGTTAAAATAAGTTCTATACCCGAAACACCGTGTTCAGGGTGAATGTCGGTGGGCATTCCACGGCCATTATCGGTCACCGACAAAGATTGGTCGGCAAATAATTCAACGGTAATGTGACTACAATGACCCGCCAGCGCTTCATCCACCGAGTTATCGATGACTTCTTGAGCCAGGTGATTGGGGCGCGTGGTTTCGGTGTACATGCCCGGGCGCTTTCTAACCGGGTCCAGGCCACTTAAAACTTCAATGGATGCCGCTGTGTAGTTGCTCATACTCTTCTTGGTACTCTTTAAATCGTAAGGTGGGCCGGCTTAATAAGCACTGGCCGCAAAATTCATAATACTGGGTAAACGTAAATTGTAATCTTGGTAGCTGTGATCGCCACCGTATTCGATAAAACTGGGGCCATTGCGATATTTGCTTACCGCCTGGCGATAGTCCAGGGTTTCATCCTGGGTTTTTAATAACAATAAATGGTGTCGAGGATAGCGTAATGGTGCCACATCCAAGGCCCTAAGCTCTGCAATATAATCCTCTGTCACGATGAACGTGTCATCATTGTGGTAATTTTTATTTACACCCAGGTAGTCCCTGAGTAGCTCATAAGGCTTTACCGCCGGGTTAATTAGCGCCGCACGGCCACCAAAGTGCTCCACCAGATAGCTTGCGTAAAAGCCGCCCAGGCTACTGCCTATGAGCAATACATTTTCCACCCCCACTTCATCGATCAGTTGCTCGTACAAAAATTGAGCATCGTCCATGGCCTTGGCAGGCTCGGGGGGTAACTGGGGTATGTGCAGGTTTTGTGCGACATCGTATTTGGCAAAAAACGCTTGAGTTAACTGCGCTTTATGCGAATCGGGTGAGCTTTTAAAACCATGCAGATACAAGCAACGCAATTGATCAGGGATCATTTTTGGCACTCTTAAGTACTTGTTCTTATGATTGCATTTTTCGCTAGCATACTCGCAGGAAGGGGAAATGGGCAAGCCGCAGACTGGAATTTGCTGTTTGCCGCTCAAATTCGGAGGGCATGAGGGGCAGCGTGCGGCCGAATCTTGGGGCGGCGCCCATTTGGGTGTGGGTATTGAGGCGATCATGGCACCGCGACATATCGTTCGTCCTGAACGTCGTCACTCTTTGCCGTCCGTGGCACCGCGACATATCGTTCGTCCTGAACGTAAAAAACCCGCCGTAGCGGGTTTATTTAATCAGGAGTATGAAGCTAGTTTTGCAACCAGCCGTTCACTTCTTCTATGTCGGCCATGCTCAGCTCGCCTACCGCTTGGCGGAATTTCAGCATGTCGATTACGTAATCGTAGCGAGAAAAGGCATAATCTTTTTGCGCACTAAATACCGACTGCTGTGCTTTCAACACTTCAACAATATTACGGGTGCCCACTTCATAACCGGTCTGAGTCGCTTCCATGGCACTTTTGGCAGAAGTCATAGCTTGCTTACGAGCCTTGATACGGGCCATATCGGCGGTTAGCTGACGGAACTGAGAGCGTACCGATAAACTGGCAATACGCTGCTGCAATTCCAACTGGCGCTCGGCTGCCTGGCGCTGGTAATAAGCTTGTTTCTGGCCCGCCCATTGGCTACCCCCCAAATAGATGGGTAAATTCAATTCAAGGCCCACATATTTACTGGTCAGATCGGTACCATTACTTAAAGCATTGCCTTCATCATTACTTACACCATAAGAGGCCACTAGATCCAAAGTAGGCATATGGGCAGAAATCTTGGATTTATGATTTAGCTTGGCACTAGCCTGACTCTGTTGAGCAATCAATACATCCAGGTTTTGTGCTAATGCTTTTTGCTCCCAATGGGCACGATCGGCAGGTATCGGGCCTAACAGAGGCAAAGCTTCTTTTAACGGGTTAATACGGTCATAACGTTCACCGGTTAAAACTGCCAGGGTTTCATAGGCAATATCCAATTGGCTTTCGGCGGCTATCAATTCAACCGTGGCACCATCATAAATGGCTTGGGCTTCATGGACGTCAGTGATGGCAATTAAGCCCACTTTAAAGCGCTGCTGAGTTTGCTCAAGCTGACGCTTAACCGCTGCTTCGTTTGCTTTCGCTGCTGCTAAGGTTGAGTTGGCACGCAATACATCAAAATAATCTTCCGATAAACGTATCACTAAGCTTTGCTCGGCTTTACGTAACTCTATTAGAGCGCTGTCGGTAGTGGCACTGGCGGCACTGTAGCTATACCAGGCTTCTGCCCCGAAAATGGCTTGCTTAAGCTGAATGCTATAGCTGGTTCTATCAGATTCCACACCGTCCAGGTTATTAGCGCCATCATCCAAGGTTGAAGTGCCCTGCTCGGCCTTAAAGGCCACCTGTGGCAGAATGCCCACACGAGCCAAGCCCACAGATTGAGTATTGGCATTAGCAGCAGCCAATTCAGCTGCCAATTGAGGGTCGTTTGAAACCGCTTGTTCGAATACACTTTTAAGATCTACCGCTTGAGATGACGCTGCGGCGGCCAATGTAATAAAGGCAAGAGCCAGTTTTTTCATGGTGGAGTCCTACATGAAATAAAGATGCACGGATTCTAAACACTAATGGCGCAGCATGGAAGCATACATTAGAAACACCTAATACAACTCATTGTTGCATATATGTTATTAATCATCGAATACACACCACCGGAAGCTTACATTTTAACCCTATGATGAAACCCAGTTACCAACAAATGGATGCGGAAGTCCTCCAGCAAGAGGCCTGTTATGAAGGCTTCTTCACCATGAAAAAACTCACCATCAGACACAAATTATTTAACGGTGGCTGGGGACAACCCATTAACAGAGAGCTGTTTGAACGAGGTGAGGCAGCCGCCGTGTTACTTTACGACCCGGTACTTGATGTAGTGGTACTCACCGAACAGTTTCGGGTAGGGGCCTTAAATGAGCCCAGCCCGTGGATATTCGAGTTGGTGGCCGGCATCATCGAACCCGGTGAAACCCCAGCAGAGGTGGCCATTCGTGAAACCCAAGAAGAAAGTGGCGCGCACATTGCCCAACTCACCCCCATTTGCCAGTATTTAGTAAGCCCAGGGGGCACCAACGAGAAACTGCATGTCTTTATGGCCCTGCTCGACAGCACGGATGTGGGAGGCATTCATGGCCTGGAGCATGAGGGGGAAGACATAAAAGTACATAAAATCAGCCGCCAGCAAGCCTATCAAGGGGTGGTAGATGGCCGCATCAACAACGCCGCCACGGTCATCGCTCTGCAGTGGCTGCAATTGAACATAGACACACTAGTGAATAACTAGAATATACAGGCCAGCCTGCATATTCGCGCTACAATGAAACCTGTACTCAATTTAAACCCACAACCAGCTAAACATTGAGAAAGCATGCGAAACCCGCGCAAACCCTATGTTCCCGACCTAAAAGAACTGTCGGGGATTTGTGAAAGTAATTATCTGCATTTGTTAAAACTCATGCCGAATATGGGGGCGGGAGAGAGTCGTGAATTTAATATTACAGGTGGCGTAGATCATGCCACCAGCATTCGCCTGTCGGTGGTGGAGCAGTTTAAATACACTCAAGGCATTGTGGTGGAGCAAGTTTCCGATCTGCACGACTACCTCACACCGCCGCGCATGGAAGTACGCCTGTACCATGATCTGCGTACCGCCGAGGTTATTAGCTTCGATAATAACCACCGATTTAACGGGGTATATCACTACCCCAACCCGCAAATGCGCCTGCCGGATGAAAAACACCAAATAAACCACTTCCTAGCGGACTGGTTAACCCACTGTTTTTTGCATGGAGAGGCCGATATTGAACTTAATTTCCACCCTCACGGCATAAAATGTGACTCCAGCACTAGAAGTGACTAAGCTTGTAACTATATAGTTGCTAGTTAATTGGCGATCACTTCGCCCAGGGAAGGGTTTGGACGAAAATTGTAATGCAGAAGTTTATACAAATAACCGATTGCCACTTGTTTGAAGAACAAGACGGTAAGCTTTTGGGCATGGACACACAGTTCAGCCTGGACGCTGTTTTGCAGCAAATGCACCAACAGATCCCAGACTTTGATTTTTTCCTGTGCACAGGGGATTTAAGTCAGGACGGCAGTCTTGCCTCCTATGAAAGGCTAAAAAAACAAATCGATCTGGATGGCAAACCCCAATACTGGATTCCCGGTAATCACGACCACAGAGGTAATATGCTCAAGGTGGTGAATGAAAACAAAGAAATGGTATCTGTCATTAAAAAAGGCAACTGGCAAATCATCATGCTGGACAGCCAGGTACCTGGCAGCGTATTTGGCAATTTTGCCCAATCCCAGTTAGACATAGTGAAAAACGCCCTCACTGCCGATTCCACCAGCCATACCATGTTAGTCATGCATCACCAGCCTATTCCCATGGGCTGCGAGTGGCTGGACAATCAGCAAATTAAAAACAGCGACGCCCTGCTAAATATTGTGCAACAACACAAGAATGTGAAGGTCGTATTATGGGGCCATGTGCACCAGGATACCGATCGTGAGATTAACGGCGTGCGTTTCATATCAACCCCATCCACCTGCGTGCAATTTACTCCTAAGTCCGATGATTTTGGGGTGGACGAAAAAGGCCCAGGTTACCGCTGGATGGAGTTACACGATGACGGCACCATTAAAACGGCCGTGAGCCGGGTTGAGGATATTGATTTTGAGATTGATTACAGCGTAAAGGGCTACTAGCCAAACTCTCCATGGCCGCCCTTACTCAGCTAGCTGGCGAGCAATTAATTCAAATACCTTCTGCTTGGCCCCACGATTCGCATCTACCACCTGTTTAGCCTGATTTCCCTTTTCCGTTCTTAATACATCGTCTTGCAGCCATTCTGTCAAAGCTACCGCTAACTGCTCTGCAGCCACGGTTTGTAATCCACCTGCCTGTTCCAGCTGCTGGCAAATCAGTAAAAAATTAAACTGGCTGGGGCCCATCAAAATAGGCACAGATAACGCGGCGGGCTCTAATGGGTTATGACCGCCATTTTCCACATAACTGCCGCCCATAATGCACACATCACTGGCGGCTAAAAATTCCATGAGTTCTCCCATGGTATCCACCAGCAGAACTTGGGTTTGGCTATTTAATTGCGATGCCTGGGAGCGACGGGCCAGTTGCAACCCTTGAGCTTCAATGAGCTGGGCCACGTCATCAAATCGTTCCGGGTGCCTGGGCACCACCACGAGCAAGGCCGATGGATCTATGGATAACAGGGTTTGGAAGGCGGCTAGAGCAATTTCATCCTCTCCCTGGTGAGTACTGACCACTATCACCACTTTGCGCTGCGCCCCCCACTGCTCACGCCAGGCTTGGCCTTGTGCGATTAATTCATCCTTGATGGTTAAATCGAATTTAATGCTGCCAGTGACTTCCATGCTGGACGCTTTTAACCCCAGATCCAGGAAGCGCTGGCCGTCGGTGGCATTCTGCACCGCCAGGCAATCAATATTACCTAGCATCTGCGCGCTAAGTTTCGCCAATTTGCCATAACCCTTGGCGGATTTCTCAGACAGGCGTGCGTTGGCCACCAAAACCCTAGTGCCGTATTTGCTACAACTATGGATCAGGTTTGGCCATAGCTCCGTCTCTAAAATTATCAATAGTCGGGGTTTCACCCGACGTAAAAATGCACTTAGAAACCAGGGTAAATCATAGGGCAAATACACATGGGTGAGGCGTTTACCCAGCTCATGGGCAAAGCGTTTTTTTACCTGGTCACTGCCAGTGGGGGTGGTGGTGGTGATCACGATAGGCTTATTAGGATAAGCGGCCATCACCTGCTCGATGAGCGGTACCGCGGCGATAAACTCCCCCACCGAAACTGTATGAAACCAGATGGCGTCTTTTTTCTGCAGCTCAGTGCCAGCTGCTTTTAGCTGTTTCACCTTAAAAATCCCGAAACGCTCCAACCAGCGCTCCCCATAGGCAGGGGCCTTGCGGGCACGGATCATCAAGCGAACCAGAATCACGGGTAATAGAAGGCAAAACACAAGACTGTAAATAAAACGGGCCATGACACTGCACATTCAGTTAAAAACAGGGATTCTAGCACCCATTGTTACGCAATGCTTAGCGGGATAATTTGCCTGTGCTACCATGCCTGCCAATTTATAAAATTTCCATTTAGTGAACCCTAAAACGGTGGTGTTGCATGTCGTTATCCATTCCAAATTTTGCCGATGCCCGTGTGCTTGTAGTGGGAGACGTGATGCTGGATCGCTATTGGAGTGGCTCCACCTCACGGATCAGCCCGGAAGCGCCGGTGCCTGTGGTGAAAGTCAACGACATTGAAAACCGCGCCGGTGGTGCCGGTAACGTGGCCCTTAACATTGCCAGCCTTACATCTAAAGCCAGCCTGTTAGGACTGGTGGGCCAAGACAACAACGCCCGCGCCCTGGAAGAAACCCTGATTCATAAAAACATCAGCACCCGCTTCACCGCCCTGGACAGTCACCCGACCATCACTAAGCTGCGAGTATTGAGTCGCCACCAGCAACTTATTCGCCTAGATTTTGAAGAAGACTTTCACCAGGTAGATAACAGCGACATGCTGGCAAAATATAAAGATGCACTACCGGAATGTGACGTGGTGGTGTTGAGCGACTATGGCAAGGGTGCCTTGAGCGACATTCGCCCCTTTATCGAACTGGGCCGCGCCGCCGGTAAAGATGTATTGATTGACCCCAAGGGCCATGACTTCGAACGCTATCGCGGTGCCACTCTCATCACCCCCAATTTAAGTGAATTTGAAGCGGTGATGGGGGCCTGTAAAGACGAGGCCGACCTGGTAGAAAAAGGCTTTGAGCTATTAGAAAAAATTGACCTTACCGCACTGCTGGTTACCCGCAGTGAAAAAGGCATGACTCTGTTTCAGAAAGATCAGCAGCCTATTCACCTAGCCGCCACCGCCCGTGAAGTTTATGACGTGACCGGTGCCGGCGATACCGTTATTAGTGTATTGGCCGCTGCCAAGGCCGCCGGCTCCAACCTAAGTAACGCCACCGCCCTGGCCAATACTGCCGCCGCGTTAGTAGTGGCCAAACTGGGCACTGCTACTGTCTCTCTTGCCGAATTACGCCGCGAAGCCCGTGCCGATCAAGCGGCCCACACCGGCATCATGGATGAAGACGCCCTGGCATTAATGATCAAAGAATCTCAAGCCAACGGTGAAACCATCGTCATGACCAACGGTTGTTTCGACTTATTACACCCGGGCCATGTGAGCTATTTAAAAAATGCCAAGCAACTGGGTGACCGCTTAATTGTGGCAGTGAACAGTGACGAGAGTGTAAGCCGTTTAAAGGGTCCTGAACGCCCCATTAACCCGGTATCCCATCGCATGGACGTATTGGCCGGTTTGCAAAGTGTAGACTGGGTAGTGCCATTCACAGAAGATACTCCTCAGCGTTTAATCGCGAAATTATTGCCAAATATTCTGGTCAAGGGCGGCGACTACGCCATTGAAGACATCGCCGGCGGCAAGGAAGTGATGGCCAACGGCGGCAGTGTCGAAGTATTAAACTTTGAAGACGGCTGCTCCACCAGCAACATTATTAACAGCATTAAGAAGCACCAATAAAAATATTACATCGACATGTGCCGAGTTTATAAATAATGAGTAAAACCAAAAGTACAGCCAACATCGAAGATGTGAGCTTGTTAAAACTGGAATACCTGAAACCCAAATACTGGGGTGTATGGTTATTTGTTAGCTTCTTATTTGTATGCAGCTACCTGCCCTTTAAGGCACAGTGGCAGGTAAGTCGCGCCCTGGCATTTTTGGCATTTCATTTGGCCAAGAGCCGTCGCCACGTAGTGCAGGTGAACGTTGATTTGTGTTTCAGTGAAAAAAGCGATGAAGAAAAGGCCGCTCTGGTAAAAGATATATTTCACGAAAACATGCAAGGCTACTTGGACAGCGGCACCGCCTGGTTTCGTGACATCAACGCCTTTAAAGATCGCATTGAGGTGAAAGGCAAAGACATCCTGGACCGCGAGATGGCCGATGGCACCGGCATCTTAATGGCCGGCGCACACTTTAGTATTTTGGATTTGGCCGGCGCCCTCACCAGCCTGGTATGTGACTTGAACGTCACCTACCGCCCGCTGGACAACAAACTCATGAACGCGGTGATGATGCGTGGCCGCTATCGCTTTGTGAAAACCGCCTTTCACAAAAAGAATGTAAAAGGGTTTGTTAGCAGCATGCGCCGCGGTGAAGTTTTATGGTACGC
>MAAD01000150.1:0-3306 GCA_002162985.1 Bermanella sp. 47_1433_sub80_T6
TAGACAGTGAATATGTGGCGCAAACCATTTCCGGGTGGGCAAGCCGATATATTCCTGTATCCGAAATCTCTCGTCCCACGCTTGTCAGTGGGCACGTTTTAGTGGCCGAACTGGATCATAAGTTTCAGCAAGATGTCTTCAGTGATCATCATCATTGGTTTGCCGATGAACCCATTAAAATGGGCGGCCAAAATTCTGGGCCCGACCCTTACGAGCATTTATTGGCTGCATTAGGTGCCTGTACCGCCATGACCATTCGCATATACGCCAACCTTAAGAAAATTCCTCTGGAGCATGTTGAGGTGTCTTTGTCTCATGAGCGTAATTACCTGGCAGATGCGGGGCAGGTGGAAGATCAAAACGCACAGATAGAGGCTCTGGTGCGCAAGGTTCAACTCATTGGCCCGTTGAGCGATTCAGATAAATCCCGATTGATGAAAATTGCAGATCGTTGCCCGGTGCATCGAACCCTGCACAATAACCCGCAAGTGCTGACGACCCTGGTTGACCAGTAGCGAGCGGCTCTCAATGACATATTCCTCCACAATAAAGGGGGCAACAATAATGAAAACTACCTTAGTTACGCTGCTGACTTTGTTGGTCATGGCGGGCCCCGTATATGGCCAGCAATCTTTGGTATTGTCTAGCACCAGAAACCTACTGGCTGTGGTAAGTGGCAAGGTGCTCACTGAAGCTTATCAACGGCTTGGGATTAAGGTTCACATAGATACATTTCCAGCTGGTCGGTCACTTATTATGTCAAACAATGGTGACGTGGATGGTGAGGTCTATCGAGTCAAAGAGATTGAGAAAACCTATGAAAATTTAGTCATGGTGCCTGTGGCGGTTAACCAGGTTGAGGTCGTGGTGTTTACCAAGGGTGTCACCTTTTCGGTTACCGGCTGGGACAGCCTTAAACCTTATACCATAGGCATAAGGCGAGGCACAAAATTAGTAGAAAAAGGGACCAAGGGAATGACCGTGAAGTCGGTGACCAAAATAGAGCAATTATTTTTGAAGTTAGATCTGGGTAGAAATGATGTGATTGTAAGCTCTCGATTAGCTGGGTTAAAGGCCATGAAAGAACTTGATATTAAAGGGATTCGGTTACTTGAGCCACCGATTGCCACCAAGAATGTGTATCATTATCTGCACAAGAAAAATGCCCATCTGCTGCCCGGCATAAAAAAAGTGTTGCAGGACATGGAAAGCGAAGGGCGGATTAAAGCGATTCGAACACAGGCGATCAGCGAGCTATTTTAGTCTAGCACTACAAAACGATTGGACGGTGTGGCACCTGTATTGATGCTGGAATTTCGTATTAGTTGAATCATCAACTCTTTGCTGCAATTAGCAAAGAGCCAATGAATTAGGTGGTTTAATTTATTATCAATGGATAGCTAAAAACGCCACTTATAGCTTATTTGGCTAATGGTGGCATTCATTTTGGCGGCATCTGATTCTCCTGTTTGTTGATACCTTTCCAGTCTTAATGACAGCGCTTGGTCTGGGCTAAATTGCCAGCTAACTTTACCTCCTATCGTTTGCGTGGTGAGTTCACCTAAACGGTAATCGGCCGAGGCAAATTCAGGTGCAGCATCGGTTGTATTTAAACTGTCTACGTAAAAATGGGTGGCACTTTGTTTATACAGGCGGTAATGGGGCTGTATATAAAAGTGGCCTAAATTTAAACGGTACTTGGTTTCCCAGGTTTGTGACGACAGGTCCCAGTCATCCCACATGTAGCGATAAGAAGCTTCTAAGGTATCGCCAAGCATATGAACCTTAAACGCGGCGTATAGGCTTTGTTTAGTGCGTTGATCGGGTCTGTGTTCAAACACATAGTCTACCGGTAAATTATTGTCATCCATGATGGAAATAATTTTATACGGGTCGGTGTGGTAGCCGCTGGATTGGCTAATGGAATAATTAACCTGCCCAATGGCATTAGGTGAGAGGTTTTGTGTGAGACTCACCAGCATGTCTAATACCAGTTTATCTTCACTGTCGTTCACCTTAATCTCATCTTGCGTGGATGACAGTCCCAATGGCGTGCCGCCTGCCGCGGTGATCTCATCTTTCTCTAAACCAAAAAAAACACTTAGCTGAGTATTTTTTTGGTTCATTAAAAATGTGGCACCACCATTTAAACCCATGGATTGATAATCGGTTTCTTGGGAGTAGCTAATGCCAAATGAACTTTCCAGTGTGCGAGAAACAGGCTGTGACAGGTTCATGCTAAACGCAAAACGTTGGTCACTAAAACTTGGATCCAGCGGTACTTCCCCTGGCTTGGCCTGATACTGAGTCACGGTACCTCCTTCGTACTCGTCATCATCATCATCGTCGTCACCATCACGAGCGCTGCCATTTCGGCTAGCGCTGCCGCCTCCCGAAGTAGACGTAAAGGTTTGTATTTGATCGCTGATGGCGGCGCCATTAGGCGAGGCCCCACTTAAGCTATCGTAGGCAATGTTAATGCTGATGGTACGTTCTTGCTCATTAGTATTGGACAGTTGCAATACCGGTTCAACCGATGTGACACGACCATCCTCCGAGTAATAACGCACTCCAGATTCGGCCTGCCAACCGCTGTCACTTGCCTGGCTTTGGGTTCCCATTAGCGTGCCCACCGCGCCCGCTAAGACCCAGCGACAATTTTTATCTATTTTCATTTAGGCCTCCCAAGGCTATGGGTAAGCCGTAAAGGATTAGTTGCATCCACAGCCACCACCTCCTAAACCACGGCCACCACTGGAAGCCTCTTTTGAAAAATAAATATGATCGTCAAAGGCATCATCAAAGCCATCACCCCCAAAGGTCATTTCCTCCTTGGCAAGATTGCCTTTTTGCCAGGGTTTTACCTCAGGTAAGACACTGCAGCCGTATAACAGCAGTAAAAAGCAGCAACTAATCATCCATTTCATAGGTATCTCCACACATTGTGAGAGGGTTGAGTGATCGTTGGCAGGAATGCCAACGGGTGAAATGACACGGGAAAATAGCGTAACAACATGGCTACGTATTACCCCGGTCAAATTGAAGGCTGCTACAGGAATGAATTGAAGACGAAAACACGGGGGTATTTGCGGCCGTTTAATAACAGTTTGGCGCATTGTTCATTCACTCCTATATGGGCAGCACACAGTGCTGCTACAGATAATGAATAAAGCGTAACGAGCCAATCTTAAGGTTTTCTTAAAAAGTTTAAGCTAGGTGCTAAAGGGGTGGTGGGTAATAGGGGGTGAATTAAAAAAGGGTGAAAGCTCAAAAAAACGCCAGTGAATAATAAAACTCAATTGGCGT
>MAAD01000150.1:3334-6454 GCA_002162985.1 Bermanella sp. 47_1433_sub80_T6
TCACAGAGAGCCCCGTGATTGCGTTAGGCTTTTTTGCCGGGCAGGCTTGCTGTCACTGGCTCAATACTCGCCTTGGGTTTTACCCCAAACAACAGCCGCATAAAGTTAAAGGGGCGAATGCACACTTGGTAGATGAGCAATACGCTCACTATGGTGGTGCTGGTGACAAACAGATACTTGAGCCATAAGTGCCAGGATTGATCGGCCACCCAATACCCCACGATGGTGATGATAGTGAGGTGCAAGATGAACAGCGGGAAGACCGCCTCGTTCACAAAGCTTAATAGCGGGTGGTTAAACCTAAGGTATTTGGCCGCAAACCCCACACAGGTGAGAATGCTGCACCACACAAGCGTCATGCGAATCACACAAAAGAGCAGGTATTTAGCCGCCATTAGCGGGTCGTCCATGTCCACATCCAGGCCAACACGTCCGAACAATACAAAACTTAGGCTGGTGGCCAGTACAGCTCCCGTTAAGGATATGTACCTTAGGCGCCGGGCGTTATCCAGAATGTGAGCATGGTTGGCCACCACAAAACCAAACATAAACATCAAAAACCAGTGACTGAAGCTGGCCCAGTCGTGAATGAGGTCGCGAAAGCCAGGAAACACAGCGCGCAATGGAATCTCCACTGCCAGCAGCACCAGTATGAAACCGTAGATACCCAGGCCAGAGCTTTTCTCAACCCAGGCCGCCAGCCGTTGTTTGCCCGCATTCTCCATCCAGGCAAATACCTTGATGCCCATGAGGCAAAAAATGTACAGATACACGATGAACCAAAAGTGGTGCCAGCTGAGGTTGCCCACTGGATAGGTGCCCTGGGTAAAAAAGCTGGGGTAAAACGCCAGGAAGCTGCCCACAAATTCCCCCAGGAAGAGTTTCTCTGTGTATACCATGGGCGGCACTATCAGCAATATGCCCACCAAAAGGGGAATTAACAAACGACGGCTGCGCTCCTTAATAAACGCTTTATTGCTGCGTCGTTTGCGCGCAAAGGCCACCCCCACCCCAGAGATAAAAAACAGCAGGGCAAGGCGAAACTGGGAAGAGATATTCACAAACACCTCCAGAGCATAAGAGGTGTCGGCATTTTGAATGAGTGGCAGGCCACCTGGCATAAAGATGATGGCGCTGTGGAAATAAATCAGGATGAAAAAGGCAATCACCCTGAGCCAATCCAGATCATAACGGCGTGTGGTGATCATAGTGCACGCTCCTTATGCTGGTTTAGGCCAGGGTTTAGCTCTCGATTTAGGGGCAGGGATTGGGCGAGGGTGGTTATGGAGTAGGGCATGGCTTTTTCCTGTTGGTCGTCTAAGTGCCATTGCACGACATATCCCAGGAAGTGTCTGACGAATGCAGGAAAAGCCCTGACGTATTCCGAAATACGCCCTAATTAGAACAATTCGTCGGCCATTAAGAAGGGGAAACCCGGTATTCCGAGGGGGTTTGTTGGTGTTTATCCTTAAAGGCCTTGTTAAAAGAGGACAGGGATTTGAAGCCAATATCCAGGGCGATGCTGATGATGGGCAGGCCGGGTTCGTTAATGAGGCGCTGTGAGGCTTCTTTTATACGGTATTCATTAAGAAACTGGTTAAAGTTTCGATACCCCAGCTCCTGATTAATGATGGCGCGCAGTTTGTGTTCGGCGATGGCTAACAACTGGGCCAAATCCCCTATGGTGGCACCGTGATTGGCATAAAAGCGATCCTCACCCAGGGCGCTGCGAATTTGGGCAATTTGGACTTGGTTGTCCACCGGCCTTTGGGTGGTGGTAGTTTGTGGGGCCTTGGGTTGGGCCAGCACTAAAGGCAAGTCGTCGCGCAGGGTAAACAAGTACAGGTTGCTGCCCAGGCACACCAAAAATAATAAGATGGAGCCCACTACTTCCACTATCATGGGAGTGGCTCCCGCCGACCAGAGCTCCACCAGTATGACGATGGCGGCCAGGGCGCCGCCGCCGGCGGCAACCGGTATACGCAGTTTATAGCGCTGATTCACCAGGTCGTTGGCGCGTCCTTCCAGGGCCATGTAGATCACATGCACCACTAACCCCAGCTTTAATAGTTGCGGCAACAGGTCAAACAGGACGCGACTGGCATCGCTCCCCAAGGAAAGCTGCGCCCCTTGCCAATCGGGAATCCACAGGACCAGGTACGTTAGGCTCACCAGCCAAAACCAGGGGGGAATGTCACGATCATCGTAGAAGAAAAAACGCCCCAGCAACCATAATATGGCGGGTATGCAGTCGGCAAATACTGCCACCACGTTATGCAGGCCTGTGACTTGGTAACTGATGGGAGCGATTAGGTAGCAGCCAAAGCTAAACAGGGTTAATGCCACCAATCGGCCCATGGCGTGGCGCTGATAAACGAGCAGATAGACGCATATGAACAACACCTGTGACAGGGCCAATAAGCGAAAAAGGTGGTGATAGGTTTCCATGAATCTTGGGTCTCAAAATGACAAAATAGCCTGGGCGGGGGCACATATTAGCAAGCTAAATACCAATATCAAATAACCTGGGCTCGGCAAAATGTAGCGCACAGAGTCATAGCCGCCTTTAGGGGGCATTTAACCCATATACAGGCCTCAGCAAGGCTGATTTTTATGTGAATCGTTAACCTATGGCAGTTATATCCCTGGGCTACTTCCAATTAGTGCACCATTTAATGGCTAGTAATGGGTGAGTGTTATACCGTTATCTTTTCGGGTTTAGGCCATAAAATAAGGCCTGCCACGCGTGCTTCTGTTAATATTCACCCCTAGTCATCAATATCACCGTCAAGGCGACGCACAACAGCGCGCTGGCAGTAAGCGTTAGGTAAAAGAAATTGAGTGAAGCCCAAGAATCCCATCTAGTTCCCGGTCGAGAATGCGGGGAATGTACCGCCTGTTGTGTGGTGCTGCTTATTGAAGACGAAGACTTTAAAAAGCCTGCCGATCAAGCCTGTTCTCACATGGTGGCCAAGGGTGGCTGTAACATTTATGCCAAACGGCCATCTGTGTGCCAAAACTGGCATTGTGCTTGGCGCTTCATGGCGCAGCTGGGAGATGAATGGCGACCCGATCGCTCTGGGGTTTTATTAAGGTCAGACGAAAACGGCATTATTTTTC
>MAAD01000297.1 GCA_002162985.1 Bermanella sp. 47_1433_sub80_T6
AAAATCTGGTAAAGCAACTCACCGACATGCCTCTGTCCCATGCTCTGTACATAGGATTTGCTCAGGCCATTGCCCTTATTCCCGGTACCAGTCGTTCTGGCATCACTATTACCATGGCGTTGTTTTTAGGCTACCGACGCTCAGAGGCCGCCCGATTTAGTTTTTTATTGTCCATGCCATTGATATTACTGGCCGGTGGCTATAAGGCCTGCGAATTATTGGTGAGCGAGAGCCCCATTCCCTGGGGATTTATCTCCATGGGAGTAGTAGTCTCTTGTCTCAGCGCTTATGTTTGTATCCATTACTTTTTAAAGCTCATAGAACAATTGTCCATGACCCCCTTTGTTGTTTATCGCTTTTTACTGGGCGGATTTTTGTTTACCGCCCTGTATGTGGGTTGGATTCAATAGACAATGGAGCCCATACCCAATTCTCTAGAACTGGTTTGTACCCAGGAACTTTTACAGGACAAAGCGCAGCAGCTGGCCGAACGTCTTAATCTCACCCTATGTCACCAAGTAAAAGATGAAACACAATTAAGCTTACTGCTGGATGACAGTGGCTTAAGTCTGTTACGACCGGGAGACAAAACCCTGGGGGCGTTAAAGGTAGATTTTAACGATGGCGCCCTCACCTGGCGACGTAACCACGGAGGTGGCACGGGTCAGGCGGTGGCCAAGGCCGTGGGGTTAAAACAGAAAAAACAACTGACAATATTGGATGCCACCGCCGGCACCGCCACGGATGCCTTTGTATTAGCCGCGTTAGGTTGCCATATGACATTGGTAGAGCGCCACCCCATTGTGGCTGCACTATTGGAAGATGCCCTACTGCGCGCCCAAGCCGAACCGGATGTCTATGAGGTCACCCAACGCATGAATTTACATCAGGGCAGCAGCTTAACCTTCATGCAGGATTGTATTGAGAACAGCTTTGACGTGGTCTACCTTGACCCCATGTTCCCCCACTCGGGTAAAAAAGCCCAAGTAAAAAAATCCATGCAATATTTTCGCGACATGGTGGGCAAAGATGAGGATGCCAATGACTTGCTGATTCCAGCATTGAAGCTTGCCGCCTACCGGGTGGTAGTAAAAAGGCCAAGAAAAAGCCCTTATTTAAATCAACAAACACCCAGCTTTAGCCAGGAAGGCAAGGCCAACCGCTTTGACATTTATGTGAATAAATCAATGAAGTAGAGGGCGAGTAAATTGAACGGCCTGGGCTTCAAACAGCTAGGAAACCATCTCACTCCAGCTCTTTAGCAGCCACCCATAAAGATTCCATCTGCTCCAAACTAGCCTCATTTAATGGAACCCCCTGTTTTACGAGCCTGCTTTCCAAAAATTTAAAACGACGTTCAAATTTTTCATTGGTGCTACGAATGGCCATTTCCGGCTTAACGTTAACGTGACGGGCCAGATTCACCATGGCAAACATCACATCTCCAAGTTCATCCTGAATGTGAGCCTGATCGTTTTCTTCCATGGCGGCACGCAGCTCTGCTATTTCTTCTTCAATTTTATCCAACACCTGACTCGCCTGGGGCCAATCGAAGCCCACATGAGCCGCTCGTTTTTGCAATTTTTCGGCTCGTTGAATGGCGGGCAAGGTGCGCGGCACATCATCCAGAATGCTCAGTGTCGCCTGGGCTTTGCCCTTGGCTTGCCGTTCTAATTGTTTGATGGCTTCCCAGCGACCTTTTATTTGTTGCTCGCTTAATTTAGGGGCGCTGGATTCCTGATAAAGGTCACCATCAGGGAAAACATGAGGATGGCGGCGAACCAGCTTTTTAACCAGGCTATCCACCACGTCGTCAAATTTGAAATAACCATCTTCACGCCCCAATTGGGCATAAAAGATCACCTGAAATAACAGATCGCCCAATTCTTCTTGCAAATGATCATAGTCTTTACGCTCAATGGCATCTGCCACCTCGTACGCTTCCTCCAGGGTGCAGGGAACGATAGTGTCGTAACTTTGCTTCAGATCCCAAGGACACCCCCCTGCAGGGTCTCTGAGGCGCGACATGAGGTGTAACAAATCATCCATTTGAAATTGAGGCATGTTTTTCCTGGCTGATTATTTCAATTATTGCTGATGGCGATACACATCGAAGATGTTAGGTAACATCTGAATTTTATTTATTATTTGTCCCAGGTGCTGCAAGCCGGCCACTTCCAGTCGAATGGTCACATCGGCGGTTCCGTCATCCTGACTCACTGTGTTCATGGCCAGCACATTCACATCTTCATTAGCCAAAGTAATCGTGATGTCTTTCAATAAACCACGTCGATCATAGGCCTTGATGAATAGCTCCAAGGGATACAAGTTTGCAGGACTCTCTCCCCAGCTCACTTGGGTAATGCGATTAGTATGACTTTGCATCAGGTTGAGCAAGTTGCTGCAATCGGATTTGTGAATACTCACGCCACGCCCTTGAGTGATGTAACCCACAATGGGGTCCCCTGGCAGAGGCTGACAGCAGGACGCCAGGGTACTCAATAACTTGCCCACACCATTAATAAATACATCGCTGCCATCCATCGCCTTGGCCTGTGGCGTGGGTAGCAAACTTAATTGATCGATGTGCTTTTGCTGAGGCTCAATTTGTTTTTGCAGATAGTTTATGACATGGCCAATGCGAATGCCGCCCGAACCCAAGGCTGCGTAGAGGTCATCCACGGAATTAAAGTTCATGTCCCGAGCAATTTTCAGCGGGCTCTCATTTAATAACCCCACCCGCTTAAGTTCGGTTTCCAAAATACTCTTACCATCCAGTACGTTCTGCTCGCGGGCCTGCCCCTTAAACCAGGACGCCACCTTTGCGCGCGCGCGGGAGGTATTCACATAACCGTTTTCAGAATGTAACCAGTCCCGTCTGGGTTTGGCGTCATTACTGGTGAGCACCTCAATTTGATCACCGGTTTTGACCAGGTAATTAAGCGGTACAATGCGGCCATTCACCTTGGCGCCGCGACACTTATGGCCTATTTCGGTGTGCACTCGGTAGGCAAAATCCACCGGCGTGGACTTGGGCTGCAAATCCACCACATGACCGTTCGGGGTAAATACATAAATACGGTCTGGGGTCACATCCTGGCGTAACGAGCCCATTAATTCACTTAAATCCCCCAGCTCTTCATGCCATTCAAGCACTTGACGTAACCAGGAAATTTTTTCCTCGTAACCCGAATCTTTACCGTTTACATCTGTGCCCTTATACAACCAGTGAGCACACACACCCAGCTCGGCATCGTCGTGCATTTCCGGGGTACGTATCTGCACCTCCAGCACATTGCCCTGCGGGCCCACCACGGCGGTATGCAAAGAACGGTAGCCGTTTTCTTTAGGGTTCGCGATGTAATCATCAAACTCGTGGGGAATATGTTTCCAAAAGGTATGGGCGATGCCCAGAGCGGCATAACAATCTTTTAACTCGGGCACCAAAATTCGTACCGCACGGATATCGTATACTTGTGAAAATTCAATATTTTTGCGGCGCATCTTGCGCCAAATGCTGTAGATATGTTTGGCCCGCCCCTGAATATCACACTCGATGCCCGCCGCTTCGATGGCATTTTTTAGGGTGTCCACCACGTTTTCAATGTATTGCTGACGGTCGAGTCTTTTCTCATCCAGTAATTTGGCGATTTTTTTATAAGAGCTTGGCTCAAGGTAGCGAAAACTTAAATCTTCCAGCTCCCACTTAATTTGCCCTATGCCCAAGCGGTGCGCCAGGGGCGCATAAATATCAAATACTTCCCGCGCCACTTTCATGCGTCGTTCCGGTTGTGCGTTTTTCACCGCACGAATAACACTGGTACGTTCCGCCAGCTTAATAAGCGCCACCCGCACATCATCTATCATGGCCACCAGCATCTTACGCATGTGTTCCACCTGGGCTTCACTTTGCCCCAGCACTTTTAACTGAGAGGCCGATTGCGCCTGAGTGAGCGCCGCCATTTGTAAAACGCCATCGATGAGTTTGGCCACTTCTTTGCCAAATTGTTTTTTTATCGAGGCCAGTGTTAAGCGCCCTTCTCGCACCGGTCGATACACGATAGCGGCCACAATACTGGCCTGATCCAGGTGTAACTCGGCCAAAACCTGGGTCATCTCCATGCCTATTTGCAAACTGGAAATATCGGCGTTCCATTGCGCATGGTTGGCGATGGCTTCGGTTTCTACTTTTTGCGCCAACAGACAGGCACGGCGTACTTGCTCAACATCTTTAAGCTCAACCTGTTGTTCAAGCGTGGATATCCAAGCCTCTATGTCCACCGAACCATCATTAATTAGATGGTCATCACGTACTTTAACCATATTAAACTTCGCCTAATCCTTTACGCACGCAGGCACTCGAATCCATCTGCATTTGGTCATCAACATTAATATTAACCATAGTGAACTTCGCCTAATCCTTTACAAATAACGCCATGCTTTCCACATGTTTAGTTTGTGGAAACATGTCCATGACGCATATCTTATCCAATTTAAAACCGGCTTCTAATAGCACTTTGGCATCCCGTACCAAGGAGCTGGGTTCACAAGCTACATACAATATTCTGGATGTTTGTCGACTTAACCAAGGCATTAATTCGGCCGCTCCGGTTCTGGGCGGATCTAATAATATGGCGTCTGTCTTGGGTAGTTTTTGCAACAGTACCTCATCGGCTAAATTCAGCATCATGGCCTGAACGTTGTTCTGCTGGTTAAGGGCACTGTTGTGGTCAATCTGCTTCACCATGTCAGATATGCCTTCCACCGCCACCACCTGTTTAAACTGCTGCGCCATGGGCAAACTAAAGTTACCGATACCCGCAAACAGATCCAGTAGGGTTTCGTTGGGTTTTGCCGCCAGCCAGTTCTGCGCCTGGGCCAGCATTTTTTTGTTCACTTCTTTATTGCCTTGAATGAAGTTTTTAACGTTAAAGTGCAAGCTTTTACCCTGCACCTCATAACTCAATGGCGCAGTATCTTCAGGCCACAGGCAGGTTAAACCCTCATTTTCACCCCCCTGCAAAAAGAGTTGAACATTTTTCGCTTGGGCCCATTTCTTTAACTTTTTAACGTCTTGTGCTTCCATTTTTTTCAAATGACGCAGCACCACCACGTCCGCGTCATCACTGGCAATGAGCTCCAGCTGAGTGATGCGCGACTTGGACACCAATTGGCTAATTAAAACCTGTAACGGCGTAATCAAATCGGACAGGGATGGCTGTAATACCAGGCATGCGGTAATGGCGGCCAGGTGCTTGTTGGCCTCTTCACGAAAGCCCACAATGATTTCATCTTGTTGTTTGCGGTAGCGCACACCCAGACGAGCACGACGGCGATAATGAAAAGGCTCACTCTCGATGGGGGCCTGCCACGGAATGTCCTTAAGCTTTAATTGACGAGTAAGTTGTTCATGGAGGTTTTGTTGTTTATAGCCCAACTGCTTGTCACTGGCCAAATGTTGTAATTGGCAGGCACCACAGCGCTTAAAATGAGGGCATAAAGGCTCCACTCGTTCATCACTTGCGCTGACTATCTCGATTAATTTGCCATGGTTAAAGTGGCGCATTTCTTTGTCCACTTGCACCTTAACGGTTTCACCAGGCAAGGTACCCGGGATAAACATGACCTTATCCTGAGAGCGGCTTACCCCCTGAGCCTCATGACTCAGTGCATGAACCTCTACTTCTTCAACCGCCGTTTTAGGGGCCTGTGGACGTGAACCACGGGCCTTTTTGTTGTACTTAACTATGCCCACTACTATCAAACTCCACAGCAAATTCATTGGGCCAAATATCCCCCACATTTTCATGGGTCTGGCGACAATAATATGGGGCCTAATATGGCCCCAACTGGCAG
>MAAD01000047.1:0-2387 GCA_002162985.1 Bermanella sp. 47_1433_sub80_T6
AAGGCCGTCACGGTACGGGCCGAGAAGCCACACTGTGGCTGGTTTGGGTTGCCCTTCATGTACAACAATACGGTGTTTGATTCGATCTGTTCTTTGATCTGGGCGATAACATCGGACATGGTTATTCTCTCACTTGCGTTCATATTAGCGTTAAATCTGGCGGTATTTTACCGAATACCCCAGTATTTTACTAGGGTTTGCCTTTTCAAGGAGAATTCAGCCTGGTTAAGGCGCTTCTCAGCTTAAGCCAATGCCATATGGTTATCCCACTTTAACTCATCAAACTGACGGCCAGGCCCGAGGCTTAAGGTGTTGCCGTTGATAGGATAAATGGCACCGGTGCCGGTACTCACATAAAAGCGGTCCTTGTCTTTTTGATAACAAATCCCCGCCACATCCCTTAATTCCAGCTGTCCCACTAAAGTGTCCCGCTGACTGTCGATAAACAATACCCGATTGCCACGGGGTGCGGTGAAGGCCAACAGGCCATTGCGCCCCAAGGCGGCACTGGCAATATAGTGTTTTAACTCAGGCGCTAACGGGCCACTGGCCTGCTGCAAGCTAAACTGCTCGCCATCGCTATAAGCGCATATTGGTGAATTTTGAGTTGTATTGCTTTGATGCTGCAAACCCACCGCCACCTGAGACTCATTGACCGCTATGTGACGAATGCTGGCTTGGTGATCTGCCAGAAACTGTTGTTTTATGAGCTTACCCTGACCGGCATCGATAAAACTTAAATTGGGTTTCATGGTAGCCAGGTTTAATTTTTGTCTGGGATACTCTGGGTGAGTGTGAATACCGCCATTAGCCACCACCAGAGTATTAGAGCCAGCTAAGCGTTGTATCTCATGACTACCAACGCCATGTGCGTAGAATTCATCAACTTTCTGATACGCCTTCGCGCCATCGTAAACGCCAATTACTCCCCGGGCTTTTTCAAAATCATTTTCGGTTACGTATAAAAAACGCCCCTGCGCACAAAAAGTACCATGACCAAAAAACAATCTATTGTGCTGCGGGGAAATTTCATGAAGCACCCTGTTGCTCAATACATCCAGCACCTGAATATATCGACCTGGGCGTCGTGCAAAGGCCAGCGCCTGGTTTGTGGCTTTGTTGAAGATTACGCCGTGCCCTCTTTTTGCCAGTGCCGTCTTAAACGTCGGCTGCAGCTGTTCATCTAGCCCCATCATGAAATGATTACCTTGGCGATCGGTGGCCGCACTGGTAAGCAAAGTCTGCCTTACACGAGAACAAGAAGCCACCAGAGGCATGGCTGTCACACAGGCCACCCCCTTTAAAAAAGCACGACGATTCAACATATTTTTTAATCGCCATCCACAGAGTTAAATAATGCGGTACCACCCACCGCATCAATCACATCATCAAATAACAAAGTACTTAAGGCCGTTAAGTCATCATGCAATTGAATGTAGGCCGCGCGTACCGGATTTTCTGTACTGGTATCGATTGACAGAACATCTACGGTGGACGCTTCGATGATCAGCAACTGTGCATCCAAACTGCTCATTATATTTTGCAAACTTTGCACATGCCCGCTAGCCCCCACACCTTCTAACAATGTGACAAGATTATATTCACCGCCGATCATTAAACGTTTTAATCCGGCGAGATTATTGTCAATGACATGGAAAGATTCACCACTGAAACGCCCCTCAACCGAAGACAAATCTGGCACTGAATTTTCGATGCCCATGGGGCGGTTTATTTTATAGCGAGCGACAATCTCAATATACTCATTCACGCCATTAAGAACCGCTTCCAGCACCTGTGTTCTGTCTGTATAGCCAGAAGTCTCCTGAGCAGGGTTTTTAAAATCCTCCAGGTTTGCTTGCCATTGAGCATTTAGATACACAGCCATTGTGACCAAGTTATCCGCAATGCCTTTAGCCCACGAACACTCATTCGCAGTTAATGCTTGAGCTGGAATTTTTTCAAAAATAATATATTCAAGGGCCGGCAGGCCTTGCACCAACACAGAAGCATTATTGATGGCAGTCACTGGCAGAGCCTGATTGAGCAAGCCATCCACCGCTGTGTTGCCATCACCGTTAAACAGGTTTCCGGCATGGATACGATCAGCATATGTGGGCAGCCCTTCTTTTAACCCAGCCACATTAATAATACGTAACGTTTGCCAGGTTTGATGACTGGCAAGCCAGGCTTGTTGTACGGCACTGAGCTTTTCAGCGGATGCTTCAACACAATACTCTCCAAGGTTTTCATTCAGGGTATTGGTTTGCGTTTCAAAATTTGGGAAGTAGGTTTGTCCATAAAGCTCACCCCACTCATTAAGCGTATTTACATTAGCCAAGTTAGTACCGGAGCTGGTAGTGGTACTGGTGGCACCACAGGCGGTTAAC
>MAAD01000047.1:2515-5817 GCA_002162985.1 Bermanella sp. 47_1433_sub80_T6
CCTGCCCTTCTCCGCCATGCCATAAAACCGCTTCCATGGGTGTGCGTGCTCGGCCATCATGCAAAAATCCAGCTTCAGCATTCACCACATTGCTTAATCCCAATCCCCATAAAGCAGGGGTTCGCCATTCGCGAGAAGAGGCTAAAAATTCGGAGGTCTCCAGTGCTGGTGCCGCGTTGCCATCCTGCTGAAGGTCTGACAAGTCTTCACCCATATCATGCAGCAGCATATCGGTAAACGGGAAGATATCCTGATTAGATAAAGCAGGTAGCTCACTGTTAGTGACGGTTTTAAAATACGGTGTATGGCAAGCCTGGCAATCTGCTTGTTTAAATAACTCGGCCCCTGCTAATACATCTGCATCTTGTATGTTGCGACGCTCAGGCACGGCCAGATGCTGGGTATAAAATTCAACAAAGTCCAAAAGATCATCATTGATCTCGACACTGTCCCCCACGTTAACGCCGCTAATGGCCCCTGTGCAATCGGTTTGAAGGTCGGTGCAATTTGCCAGCGGAAATAAGGTAGTGGTTAAACCCATATCACCATTAAAAGCACCTGCACTTTGCTGGCGCAGTGTGGGTTGCCCGGCTTTCCAACCGAATCGACCCAAAACCAATGAATTAGTGGCCACATCCATCACATAATTTACTTCGCCACTTATGCCGTCGTTATCACTATCGTGCGGGTCGGCATTTTCTAAAATATCTGACTCGCTAATATTTTCTAACAAACCAAGACCGATCATGGCATTGGCTATTCGCACAGAAAATCGGGTATTTTCGCCCAAGGGGCCGTAATTTAAATTGATCAAGCTAAGGTGTGGCTGACGCAAACTCGCATTAAAACCATCTTCAAACGTTACGGTTTTTTCACTATAAGTCATTTTAATTTGTGCTTCACTGGCAACCCCTGGGTTGGAGTGATCTTGAATCTGCCCACCATAGTTGGCATCAGTAAAATTGCCCTGCAAACCGGAGAGCAATATTCCCACTTCATTTTCATTATGGGCGGGACGATACAAACGCACTAACATACTACCAGCGCTGTCATTTTCATCTTGCGGTGCATGGCCACGGCCATCATTGATATGGCAGGTTTGGCAGGCGTTAACGTTCAGCAATGGGCCAATGCCATCCCGTAAATCGGCACTGGCCGGCGCGATGGTCCAGGGCGCTTCAAATAATTCATTGCCCACTAAAAATGACCGATTGGAGGCCGTGTCCATGTTACTGGCGGAAAACGAAAATGCGCCAGGGTCCTGAGAACTTACACTGGTTTCACCGCCCAGTTTTAACTGTGTTGTGAAATTAAGATCACTTTTAAGCTCTTGTTTTGAATCACCACCACAAGCGCCAAGCATAGTGAGAGTGACAAAAACGGTAAGGTAAGGCATTAACTTCGTATACTGCATAAACTCACTTTCTCATCAGTTTTTTCTAATTCTAAGCAGATTCAAATTCGCTGGCTTGATTTGAATCATAATTATTATCATTTGTATCAAACCCAAAAAGCAGGCCAAGGCCTGCTTTTTTGTACGCTAAAATAATCTAGCTTTATTCTGTCGCGATGCAGTTACCCGCTTCAGCAGAACCAACCGCGCAGGTACCTTCATCTATGCCTTGCAAAGACACATTAAGGGCATTTGCCACATCAGAGCTAAATGGAACATTCAAAGCGTCCAACGCGATGATGGCTTCTTTTACAATAGTATCGTCGTCGCTGCCCACCAACATATCGAAAGTCTTGCCGCCGTCGGCTGCTGTCAAGATATCCTGGAATTCCGCATCAACTGTATCTAGCAAAGAACGAATATTGGTGTCGGCTGCTGTATCATTTTGCTTCACCAAATCAGAGATGCTGGCACCTGTCATTTGTGAACCGTCCAAGCGAGTGTACGTACCAAGATAGGCATCGATAACACCCAAGGCATTACCGTAAATGGCCACATGAGTTAAATCTGAAAAGCAATCGTGTTCGTCTTCTGTGCTGTTAAGCAAGATAGCCACGCCCATACGCTCAGAGGCCAGTTCGCCAATGGCCATGTCACCCATGCTGTCCAATACACGCTCAAGACCATCACCACGCTGGATGAAATCGCTGCGCAAGGTTAAGCCGGCGGTATCCACATTCCATTCAACTTCCATGGCGGTTAAATCGGCAACTAAAAGATCAGTTACAGCCGTTAGGTATTCACCACGACGTGTACAAATAGTTGCAGAACCGTTAACCGTTGCACCACTGGTACAAGTTGCATCTGCTGCGTAATCACTAGCAGGACGTTCGCCCGTACCTAAATTACCTTCACCTGTATGTTGATCCTGGCCCCACAATAAAAACTCAATGGCATGGATACCGGTGGCCACGTTAGCGCCATTGTCGGCAAATTCGTTTAAGCCAATAAGGAATTCCGCATCGATAGTGCCGGCAAGGTCACCTTCGGTGGCATTAATGATGTTGATGCTAGTGTTCGCTTCTACAGGAAATTCACCACCATAGTTAACATCAACGTAATCGATTAGCGCTTCATCCAAAGGCCATGCATTCACCTGCCCTTCCCAGTCATCCACGTTAGCAAGGCCACCGTCAGAGGCTGGACCTGTATCACCTGTGGTGACGTGATTGTTGGCTACGTCAAAACGGGTAATCTCAAACTGCTGGTATGGCAAGCGCAAGCTCTTATAGGCAGCTTTGGCGGCTGTTAGGTTCTCATCGCTTGGGGTGGCAACCAGAGTGGTTACGGCTGTTTTTAGATTGGTACTGGCAGTTAATGAATCCTGCACCATGGCATGGGCCATATTAGCAAAGTGAGTTTCTACCTGAGCACGGGTTACCTGCGCGGTATCGTTGTCACTATCTGATCCACATGCACTTAGCAATAATGCTGATGCCAGCACACCAATTGGGGCAAATTTCATTGAGTTTCGTCCATAGCCTTATAATTAGGTTGCGGATGATAATCACTCTCACCAAAACATGCAATACAAATGTTAATAGTTTGCATTAGCCTTACTGCTTAGGTTATACCTACGACCTTACTTGCCATTATTAATTTAAATTACATAGTTAATGATGGCTTTAAATTTTAGAGCCCATTTACAGCAGCACACTTACCAAAAACAGTGATATTTATTCCACTTTAAATGACGGATAAAACCCCTTTGTTAACCCGCCCTAGCTATACCCTTACCCTGTTTTTCAATCTGTCATGGCCACTGCCTTTGCGCAGCTTGTATTACCCCGTTAGTTAGGTATTATGCTTGGCTTAATTTTTGGGCAGCAACCCGACAAAACGGTCAATT
>MAAD01000207.1 GCA_002162985.1 Bermanella sp. 47_1433_sub80_T6
ATAGTCGGCGCTAAAATAGCCCCCATTGATTTTTATGTCCGCCCAAGAATAGCTGCCCCCAAACATCACAGCGTTGAGGTTTTGCTCATCGGTATCGTCACTTTTCCCCCCTTCCAGTATGGCCCCCACATAACTTTTCACCCCTGACACTTTTTTCATTCTAAACACGATAGCGTGGCCCATACGATAAGGGGTTTGCAAATAGGCTCCAGAGTTGGCCTCAAATACGTTTGCCACATAGGTGCTGTTAACCGGGTTATCTTGCCGGCCTATGGTGATTGAACCTTGTTTGCCTTTAAGGCCCACATTGGCATGACGCACCCTCACATCGGCCAAATCAGTACCAGCATTGGCGCTGGATGAGGTGCTATTGCCCCCTAAACCATCTTTTCGACCAAAATTATTATCATTGGTGTATTCGGTTTCCAGTTTATAAAAATAGCCCAGACCCGAATTCAGCTTACCTTCGCCTTTAAGGCCTATTCTGTGACCCGCGGTATTTAATGAAGTATTTTTATCTTCAACATTGGCCAGCACAAAGTGCAGTCGACCATAAACGTTAACACTGGGGGTAGTATCAGCGGCAACGGCTATTACAGAAGAAAATATCAGGTAAAGAAGCAGTGAATAACAAACACCTGGTTTCATGAGTTCTCCCCTAAATTTAATGGATAAATTTCAGAGTAATGGTGAACTGGTCGGTTAGCGCATTATTCATTCAGTGTAGGTGCCGCCTACAATAGATCAAATTATAGACAGCCAGATCTAATAGCCAATGGCTATAAACGAAACATTTTCATACGCATAAATTATGAAGGTATAGAAAGGGGCATTTTAAAAAGATTTTTTATTCCACATTAGCGTACCGATCATGCTTGTCAGTTTAATTTTTGGCATTTAATTCCTTGAGGCGCCGTTGAATCCGCAGGTGCATCAACACTTCCAATATTTGCTTTTTCTGGCTGCGATCGAGCTTGCTGAAACTCAAGCCGTAACACCAATCGTTTGCGGTAATGGTCTCTTTAACCAGTATTTTTCCACTGACACATAATGACAAACCAGGATTGATAAGCTTGATTTTTACCTGAATTGAACTGCCTTTTTTTAAACTCACTGGCACCACAAACCCCATACCGCCTTTGCAAAAGTCCACTACCAAGCCCACTAACGGCTTGCCGTCATACTCTATTTCCACCGGCAAATTACAGGAGAGTCTGGGGTGAGTACGCCTGGCTAAAAAAAGCGCCCGAAAGAATAGGGCCCGACTTAAAAGCGCCTCGGCGGTCACCTGTAACGAGGATCTAAATTTCACCTCTGCGCGCAATTCTCCCTGTGAAGGGTGACTGTTTATCACCCTTACTTTAAGCCGCAAAGCCTGATCTAAATCCGGATGCAGCAATTCCACATAATTCAAATTATTGAGGGAAACTTGCTGCTGCCACTGGCCCTTTTTTATTTTTACATGAAAACCAATCAAGCTGATTTCATTGATACACCCCTGTATCAATAACACTCCCTCACTGTCCGTTAACAAACAGCGAAGATTGGGAATATAATTATGAATGAGATATTTAAGACGGACATCTGTGATCATGGTTCTTAAAGATTGGCGAGAGTCCCGTTGCAGCAAAGCCAGATAGATATGAAAGCTCAACACCGGCAGGTAACTAAAGGCAATAAGGCCATGCAGGGTTAATAGAATACTGCGCACCTCTGGCACATCTATGCCACGCAACAAATACATGGCCAGCCCGGTCAGTGCCATTAATGTCATGATGATGCTGGAGGCATAGAGGAATATGCGCTGCTTCACCACCAATTTGTCGGTGCTAATCACATCCCGCTGATGGGCGGGTTTTACCCTCGCTATTATCGTGAGTATTAACACCCCTACCAGCCATGCAATACCCAGCTTAAAATGCATGGGCCGCAGGTCTTGCAGCACATATAACCCCATGCCGCTCAATTCAACTAACTGACTAATGCCCAGAATATAAAGCCCTATGATTGAGGCGGCGTTGTACCAATGCAGCAGGCGAATGCGTCGTGTAAAGCGGGATACTTTTACCCGGCTGGCATGACTGAGCATCTCAAAACCAACATCCTGCTCCAGGCGTTGCATGTTAAACACTCCACCAGGTTAAGATGCAATTAAGCTTAGCCACCACAGAGCGCTGCTTTTGATTACAATAATTCATGGCTGTTCATGTCATGATAATTTGAATAATCTTTCCCGCCCTTACTGTGACAAGATACACAGGCTGCATTTTTTGAAAATACTGGGTACGAGTATTCGTCTAACAGGTCATGGGCGTAATCTGTGTCGGAGCGGCCATGATTATGGCAATGATTGCAGGATACTATTTTAAAACTCTGTTGATTTGTTAAGTCCTGATGACACTCCACACAGGCCAAAGATTGATGATAGGTTTTTTCCTTATAAGGGAAAATACTGGCGTGACGGGTGGCAAACAGGGTTTTGCGCCATCCAAGGAAACTCGGCTGATGGCAACGATTACAAGTACCCAGGTCACCATGGCTGTCTACCTGATTAGCGTGACAACTGTCGCAGCGCCTTTGTAATCCGAAGTAGTTCAGTTCAAGATCCCCCAGTACACCACGCCCATGGCCAAACAAACCCACCTGAAAATACATTTCATGAGGTGCAGGGTGAACCCTGGGGTCGCTACAAGCACTGGTTAACACCATAACAACCGCTAACCAGCCTAATGGGTTTATATTTGCCATACAGCTAACTATAGTCTTATAAACCTAAAGGCCCTTAGATGCTCTTTTGCCTCTATTAATGAAAACTTTATAACTGGTAACTATAACCAGTACCCTTGCGCAATATGAGCTTGCGGAACATGGCAAAACACCTAAGCTAAAATGGATACTAGGTAGCAACTATTCAGCGCATAAATGAAGGGGATAGCCATGAAACACGTGTTTGCTATTTTGGTACTGGGATTAATTTGTGTCTCTGGAGTATCTGCCCTCGTAGTGGAAGAAAGTTTAGACACACCACTAAGAAGCAGTGAGAAGATGGCTTTTGAGGACGCGGTTAAGCTCAGTAAAGATATCGCCACCGGCAACAATGAAGATGCCATGGGCGAGGCCTCCATTGAGTGCCCGGAAGACAATCACCCCTCTTTTGTCGTTATGAACATCAGCATCAATAGCTTTTGGCTGGCAGATGCTAAATCCCCTAACGACAAACGCTACAGCGGTACCATCAACTATTCCCTTAAGTGCTCCCACGATCGAAGTGGTGGGGGGGATCGCTAGTGGCCAATATCCCAAGCTCATAATTGGCCACCTCACAGGGTAACCCTATGAATGTTCATCACAAGCTATTGGTTTCATTACCCCTCATATTATTATTGAGCCTCAGCGGGTTTACCCTGAGCTCGCAGGTTTACGCCTCTGATAAAGACCGCTCATCCATGATGCGTTACAGAAACCTGTTTATGGAAACCAAGGGCAAACACGCCAAGGCCATTAAACTGCTTATTAAAAGCAAATTATCCCTCAAACATATTATTACCCATGGAGAAGCCCTGGCCGCCATGGCCGATGACATGTTGATATTGTTTCCAGCTGGCACCGCCGGAGGCAAGTCTCGTGTTACCGATAATATTTGGGATAAAAACGGCAAACTCACCGATGATTTTGTGGCCAAGGTCACCGACATGCGCAGCCAGGCGAGGGAGTTTGTACGGGTGGCTAAAGAAGGTAACTACAAAAAAATTAAGAAACAGATGGGGCGCTTTGCCAATAAAGGGTGTCGTAGTTGCCATACCGATTATCGCGGGGAGGAATTTGAGCCTAAAAAATAACGACGTAAATATTCATTCTTACGCCGTTATACAAAACAATATAATTAGGCTGTTTTTTTACTGCTCCAAAAGGCTTGCACCGTTAAGATTAGCGCCCCTAGAAACAGGGCCAACATCAAGGGGACAACACCCTGCATGGCAGCCTTACTGCCATGGGTGAGCAGTTCACCCAAACTAACAATAAACGCTGGGGCCAGGGAAAACGTGCCCTCTATGGTATGACTGGCGGGCGTAAACAAAATCACCGCCGCCACCATGCGAGTGTAATTACGTAAATCAACACTATTCCAGTATTTAGTGAATTTCACTACACAATAATACATACCTACGGCCGCGGCCAAATAGGCTATCCAGGTATACTGATAGGTAAGGTAATACGCCATTAACTTTTATTCCATGCAAATAATGTGGTCTTGCCAATCGTCTTCCGGGATTTTGTCATCCGGAATGCCCTTGTTACGCATGGACTGATTGCGTTTATGTATTAAATCTTTGTCACCGCTTCTAAGGTGATGCCATTTAGGTAAGGGTTTACCCTCACTAATGAGGCGATACGAACAACTGGACGGAAGCCAGTGAAATTCTTTCACATCTTCAGGCTTAAGCCATACACAGTTAGGCACCAGTTCCTGGCGTCGTTTGTATTCAGTGCAGTTACAGTTATCACGATCCAGGTAACGGCACACTATTTCTGTATAGTGAACCTCACCCGTGTCCTCGTCTTCGAGCTTGTGCAGACAACACTTAGCGCAGCCATCGCACAAACTTTCCCACTGTTGTTTGTTCATTTCCATTAACGGGATGGTTTCCCAAAATGGTTTTTCTTTATTAGCCATGACGATTACCGTTTACGCTTTCTTTATACTAAAATTCACAATATGTCGGTGTATTTTGACGAACTGTCTTTGTGAATATCCAGCATGTAATCTTCACGTACCGGAGGTAACTGTAAGTAGAAGCCCTTCACTTTTATTTCAGTCATGACTTTTTTGGCATCGGCACGGCCCAGTTTTTTGTCTTCACTAATGGGCAGACCCATGACTTCTTTAGGCACACCAAACATCTTAAGTAACTCAACAGGCACACGTTTAAGGCCTTCAAGACGATCTGTGTATAAATACATCTCGTCTTTTTTAGGGCTACGCCACACGGTCAATAACTGCTTCATACTGTCACCTGGATAATTCATTTAATAATTAAAAACAGTTGGCTGCTTATAGTAGGCCGCCGGTAACTGCTTGCTATTATTACCTGGATAATTGATTTAATAATTGAACAAGTGGCTGAGCCACCACAGTTTGACGCCATCCTTGCCAAGCATCTGGAATTTCATAGGGGCCGGTTGAGTAGCCATCCCGTAACATTTTTTCCAATGGTTTTTTTCTGGCCAATATTTCCGGCGGAACGTTCATTTCTTCCGCTAACTCATTAACCAGTTTGCGCATTTGTTTAAACCACTCCCCGGCGGCCTGGGATAATGGCCGAGCTAAGGGACTCGGCCATTGATCCTTATCCATATCTTTACAAGATTGAATAAGCTCAACAATCATCTTGCCTTCTTTTTTCAAGGTGGCATGACGCAAACCTTTAATGTGGCTTAGTTGCTCTATCGTCTGGGGGAGGCGCAATGCCATGTCCATTAAGATATCGTCTTTCACCAAGTGGCCACGAGGCTTGTTAACTTCCTTGCAGCGCACCTCGCGCCAAGTTACTAACTGCGCTAGCACATTTAATTGGTGAGACTTTAACGTCCAGGCTTTTTTAATGCGCTCATGGCTGTAGCCCCGCTGCTGATTAATAAGCCAGTCGTCTAACACTCGATTGCAGTCTTCTTGTAGCCATTCCAGCCGACCTAATTCACGCAGTTTTTGGGTAAGCTTGTCTGTCATGGGCAACAGGTGGTTTACATCTTCCACCGCATAATGAATTTGGCTGTCCGTTAACGGACGCTTCAGCCAATCGCTGCGGGTCTCGCCTTTTTCAAGGTCCACATCCAGTAAGTTTTTTACCAGCTTCTGATAACCCATGATGCCACCCAGGCTGGCCATGCACGCCGCTAACTGGGTATCAAAAATGGGACGCGGCAACACGCCAAGACTGTTAAAAAAAACATCCAGATCTTCGCTGGGACTGTGCAGGACTTTCAATACCGTTTCACAGCTGAAGACGTCAGCCAATGGCTGCCATTGATCAATTTTTGTGGGATCGATTAAAAAACTCTGACGACCATCGTTGATTTGAATCAAAGCCAGAATGGGATAAAAGGTATCCACGCGCATAAATTCGCTGTCCAGGGCAATGCGATCTAATAGCAGCCATTGCTCGGCCACTTCGGCCAAGGATTCATTACTTTGAATGTAAATGTGGGACATAAAAATTAGTTTCAACTATTAGTGGGTCAGAGTGTTAGTAATACGATTCTCTTTATCAGGAGATGTCGATGCGCCCGCCAAGAACATGG
Source organism: Bermanella sp. 47_1433_sub80_T6 (assembly GCA_002162985.1). GTDB lineage: Bacteria > Pseudomonadota > Gammaproteobacteria > Pseudomonadales > Oceanobacteraceae > Bermanella. Next base: position 6,301 of record MAAD01000207.1, read on the forward strand.
CCAGCATGTCATTAACACTGGCTATTTTCATATTCGATCTAGGAGATATCTATGCGACCGGCTATGGCATGAGCCAAAGTGCCACCGTCTACATATTCCAGCTCACCGCCCAAGGGCACACCATGAGCGATACGACTCACTACCACATCCAAACTGAATAACAATTGCTGGATGTACTGAGCGGTGGCTTCCCCTTCTACTGTGGGGTTGGTGGCCAGGATCACTTCTTTCACCTGGTTGTTTATCACCAGAGCCTTCAACTTATCCAGCCCTAACGCATCCGGGCCAATGCCTTCGATGGGGGACAGGCGTCCAAACAAGACAAAATAACGGCCGCGGAATCCGGTTTGCTCTATGGCCAATACTTCGGCCGGAGTTTCCACCACACACAACTGCTCATGATTGCGTTTGGCATCGTCACACACCGGGCATAACTCATTTTCGGTGAGGTTGCGGCACTGTTGGCAATGCCCCACTTTTTCTAGCGCTTCACTTAAGTGCTGCACTAACATGGCGGCACCGGCTTTGTCTTTTTCTAACAAATACAAAGCCAAACGCTGGGCCGATTTAGGACCCACCCCGGGCAAGATAGTGAGAGACGTCACTAACTGATTAATTAACGGGCTAAGGGATGCCATTGATAAATACCTACTGCTTTAGCCTAGAAAGGCAGCTTCATGCCACCGGGTAGACCCATGCCTTGCGTCATGGAACCCATCTTCTCGGAGGACGTGGCTTCAATCTTACGCACCGCATCATTAACCGCTGCGGCCAACAAATCTTCGATGATCTCTTTATCTTCTTCCATTAGGGAGTCATCCAAAGACACACTTTTCACATCGTGACGACCTGTCATTACCACTTTTACCAAACCACCGCCAGACTCACCCTCGGTGACGGCGTTGGCCAACTCTTCCTGAGCCTTTTGCATTTTTTCTTGCATTTTTTGCGCTTGCTTCATCAAGCCGCCCATGCCGCCTTTCATCATGTTGATTTCCTCTAAATTCTATTATTTAAATAACGGTTAAACCTGAAAACTAGCTATCCAGGGGGGTAATACTGTCCATTATAACCTGTGCATTGAACGATTGTCGCAAAGCTTGCACCTTGGGATCCTGCTCTATGCTGTCCACCGCCGCCTGCAGGCGCTCGGCCACCAGCCGCTGATTACGCTGGGCCGGGGTTTCATATTGAATTGGCCCTTCGATCACCTGTATTTGGTATTGGCTATTGAGGGCGGTATTTAATATTTGATTAAACTTTTGCTGGTGATTGTCGCCAAACAAGCGCATATGGCCCGCATCGCTGTGAAAAACCAGGTTATTGCCTTCAATGCTCATCAAACAAGTATTAGCTACCAGGTTGCGCAACATACCTTCCAGCGGCAGGGCCGTAAACATGATGGGCCAACTGTGGGAAGACAACTCCATGGCCAGTACCGACTCATCCTCCTGTTTAACCTTGGCGGGCTCTGGGTCTACAGACTTTTGCTGCACAGAGGGAGTCGCTGCAACGGGTGCCGCTGTTTGCTCAATAACAGGAGCCTGTGGCGCGGCTACCGGAGCGGGCTTTTGATCAATAACCGCGGCCTGTGGCACTACTACTAGCGGCGCGGTTTTTTGCTCAATTATATGGGCCTGGGGTGCCTCTGCAACAGGTGCCGGCTTTTGCTCAATAATGTGGGCCTGTGGCGCTGGCATTATTGGGGCTGGTTTTTGTTCTATGATGTGAGCCTGCGTCATTTCTGGCTTAAGGCTTTCACTGTGAACCGCTTCTGGCTGAATCTGCGACACTTGATTATCCGGCTCAATATTCCAGGGCGGCGGATCATTCACCACCACCTCGGACGCGGGGGGTGCCACCGAAGGTGCAGGTGTTTGTGAGCCTTCAATAACCTGGCGCTTGAGCTGCGCCAGTTCAGGCTTTTTTGCCGGGGTTTCTCCTGTGTCCACCAATGCCGCTGTAGCCGGCGGCACATAGCCCACCTTGGCGCCAATGGGGGCAAAATTCAGCATACGCAGCAAGGTCATTTCCATGCCTGCCCTTGGGTCGGGGGCCAATGGCAAATCTCGTTTGCCGGTGAGCGCCACCTGATACAGCAATTGCACCATGTCAGGGCTCATGGCGGTGGCCAGGGTCATGACCTGGTCTTTGTCGCCCTGACTGTTATCCACTGCATCCGGTACCGCTTGCGCGATGGCGATGCGATGAATCAGCCCCAATAAATCCGCCAGCAGATTATTAAAGTCCACCGCGTGTTCGGCCATTTGCGCAATTAACGCCATGGTTTGCGGCGCATCGGCCTGCGCCAGGGCGATGGCCAACTGAAATACCCGCCCTCTGTCTACTGTGCCCAGCATGCTGGCCACATCGGTTTCGATAATTTTGCCTTCGCCAAAACTAATGGATTGGTCGGTGAGGCTCAAGGCGTCACGCATGCTGCCCTCGGCCGCCTTGCCCAACAACCATAAACCGGGCTCTTCAAAGGGGATGGTTTCTTTTTCCAATATGGTTTTCAAGTAGCCCACGATGCGCTCGGGAGTCATGTTTTTAAGGCTGAACTGCAAACAACGGGACAACACTGTGGCCGGTAATTTTTGTGGATCTGTGGTGGCCAACAAGAATTTAACGTGTGGCGGTGGCTCTTCCAGGGTTTTTAACAGGGCGTTAAAACTGGAGTTGGACAGCATGTGCACTTCATCGATTAGGTACACCTTAAAACGGCCACGGGTGGGGGCGTATTGCACGTTATCGAGGATTTCGCGGGTGTCTTCCACCTTAGTTCGGGACGCCGCATCCACTTCAATAAGATCTACAAAGCGCCCTTCGGTGATTTCCACGCAGCTATTGCAGGTACCGCAGGGCTCAGAGGTGATGCCCTGCTCACAGTTAAGGCACTTGGCCAAAATTCGCGCGATGGTGGTTTTACCCACCCCGCGGGTACCGGTGAACAAGTACGCATGGTGCAAACGCTGATTATCGAGGGCGTTAATTAGGGCCCTTAATACGTGCTCTTGCCCCACCATCTCTTTGAAAAACTGGGGGCGCCATTTTCTGGCCAGAACCTGATAACTCATAAAATATCTACTTAGCCGTGGGCCCAAAATGCCAGATTACGGGGGAAATTTAATGGGGCAGATAATAGCCGACCTGTGCCCAAGAAGCTAGGGAGCACCTGCGCTGAAGCGTGCTTTAAAGCCCTCAATTTGCCGCTGGCCAAAAGATTGTTGCGACCAGGGTCAACCAAAGCCAATGCCAGCCGTTTTAACCTTATCGCGCCCGGCGCAGCAGTTATATGTGAGGAATATATGCCCGATATTGCCTGTCTTTTGCTATCCCGATCCAAAGCTCTGGCACTTTGCACATCCATGGCCCTGAGCGTCAGCGCCTGTATCCAGCTACCGGAGGAATTTGAGGACGACACACCACAAACGACCAACGAACAAAATGAGCCCGAAGCCTCGGTTAGTGATGAGAGCCGCACCCTAAACCTGCCGGTCACGACCTTCAATTACGCCAACATTCCCTTGCCCCAGCATTATCTACAAAACCAGTACCCGGCCAGCATGCCCTTTCAAAGCGCCGCCATGGATAACGACAATACCCCGGATAACAACCCCATTAGCGATGCTGGCGCCACCCTGGGAAGAGTATTATTTTACGACACCCGTTTAAGCGCCAATGGCACGGTATCTTGTGCCTCTTGCCACCTGCAAGCCTTCGCCTTTTCTGACCCCAACCGCTTGAGCCGGGGATTTGCAGGAGGCCTCACCCGCAGACACAGTATTGGCCTGAGCAATGCCCGCTTTTACGCCAATGGTAAATTCTTCTGGGATGAACGGGCCGACACTTTGGAGCAACAGGTATTAATGCCCATTCAGGATGAGGTGGAAATGGGCATGGACTTAGCCTCTTTAGTACCCGCGGTGAGCTCACAAGACTTTTACCCTGCCCTGTTTATGGATGCCTTTGGGGATAACACCATCAACAGCGATCGTATCGCCCGCGCCCTGGCTCAATTTGTGCGCAGCATCGTGAGTACTCGTTCGCTCTATGATGTGGGCCGCGCCCAGGTAAACAGCCCGCTGGATGATTTCCCCAACTTCAGTCGCAGTCAAAACCTGGGCAAACGTCTATTCAATAACCCGGGGGCAAACCTACCTCCCTGTGCCGCCTGCCATGCCAGCGAAGCATTTGTGGGGGTAGTTCCAGCGGCCAACAATGGCCTGGACAGAACTTCGCGTACCGACTTGGGCATTGGTGAAACTACCGGCAGACGTACAGATGAAGGCAAGTTTAAAACACCAAGCCTGCGCAATATCGCCCTGCGGCCACCCTTCATGCACGATGGGCGCTTTAATACGCTTAGTGAAGTCATTCAGTTTTACAGTCGAGATATTGAAAACCACCCTAACCTGCACCCGTTATTAAGGGATAATCGCGGGCGGGCTATTCACTATCGCTTTAATAACGACGAGCGCAGAGCCTTAGTGGCTTTCTTAAACACTTTGACGGATTTTGAATTAATTACAGATGAGAAGTACAGCGACCCGTTTTGAATTAAGCCACAAAAATAAAACGATAGATAAAACAGGAGTAACAACACAAAGTTGCGCTAAGAGGTTTAAAACAAGGAGGTGGAGGGACCTCCAGCCACACCTCGGCACACAAATCCACTACTACCGTTGCTCCCTTCCAGGCCTGGCGGAGTTCATAGTTTCTTGTTGCGAGGGGACCGGAGGCCACCATAATGGGTCATACAAAAACTGACCTAGTGCTGTAAAAGCAGGCGCATTGTCTTAAAAAATCCAAACCGATTCAAGGACTTATTGCAAAAATCACAAAATAAAGTCAGCACCGGCAATTAGGGGTAAACTAACCACAAAGCAGCAATTACGGCTAAACCATGTTCAATGTTACTCCCATCGCCATTTATGAAGACAATTATGTATGGCTTATTCAACACCAGGGCAAGGTGTGCGTAGTAGACCCGGGACACGCCGAACCCGTTATAGAGCACCTACAGAAAAACGGCCTAACGCTGGATTACATATTAGTGACCCACAAACACTGGGACCACATCACCGGCATCGCCCCTTTAAAGCAGCATTACCCACTATGCCAGGTGTATGGCACCGGCCATGAGGAAGTGCCGTGTTTAGAGCACGCTTTATTGGGGGGGGAAAGTTTGGATCTTATGGGGCTTACCTGGCAAGTAGTACATACCCCGGGGCATACTTTGGGGCAAATTGCCTTTTACGTTTTAGATGAAAGTGGTCAGGGTCACTTGTTCAGCGCCGATAATATCTTTGCCTGTGGCTGCGGGCGCATGTTTGAAGGCAGCGCCGAACAGTTCCAGGCATCCCTGGCGAGCCTAGTGTCTTTCCCGGCCAGTACCCTAATTTACGGCACCCACGAATACACCCTGGCCAACATCAATTTTGCCCTGCACATCGAACCCAACAATACCTTTACCCTGCACCGCCAGGACCTGTGCACACAATTAAGAGATGAGGGCAAAGCCACCCTGCCCACCACCATAGGTGACGAACTAAAGAGCAATCCCTTTTTACGCTGGGGGCAACCGGATGTAATTCGCGCCGCAGAGCACCATAAAGGCGCTCCCTTACATGGCCCGGCGCAAGTCTTTGGCGAGATAAGATTAATGAAGGACAAGTTTTAAGCGGCCAATCATATTATAGAGGTGCAGGTATTAAGGCAGGTCAGTGCTCCACGCCACCCTGCACTTTAACTTTTGCCCGCCATCTTCTGCTATGCGTAGCTCAAAGCAGCCCCCTTGTGTACAATGCAGAAAATTTTGACTTCATACGATTTCGCGGATTGATGCATGCAGACTGTTGAACACATTTTCGAGCAAAACCAAACTCCCAAGCCATTGGTTTTGGCCATCAACGCGGTACTAGAAGCCAGTAAAGAGATCGCCTTTTTATTGCAAAAAGGTGCCATGAGCGGTGTTTTGGGCAGTGCCGAGCAAGAAAATGTTCAGGGCGAAACCCAGAAAAAACTGGATGTGATCTCCAACGACCTGCTAAAAGACACCTTAAAAGCCTGTCCGGTTGTGGCCGGCATCGCCAGCGAAGAAGAGGACTTACCAGTTCCTGCCAATAAAGACGGTGAGTTTTTGGTGATCTTCGATCCATTGGATGGCTCCTCCAACATCGACATCAACGTAACCGTAGGCACCATCTTTTCTATCTTGCCAAGCAATGGCGGTGACGCCAGCCAGGAAGCCACCTATTTACAATCTGGTCGCAAGCAATTGGCGGCAGGATATGTGTTGTACGGCCCTTCTACTTTATTAGTGATGACCACAGGCCAGGGGGTTAACATCTTCACCCTGGACCCAGATACACGAGAATTTGTATTGACCGAAGAGCAGTCACAAATCACCGCCACCACTCAAGAATTTGCCATTAACATGTCCAACCAGCGCTTCTGGGCTGAGTCCATGCAAAACTACGTGGCCGACTTGTTACAAGGTGAAGAAGGCAAATTGGGCAAACGCTACAACATGCGCTGGATTGCCGCCATGGTGGCCGAGGTTCATCGCATTATTAACCGTGGTGGTATTTTCATGTACCCATGGGATAACCGCGAGCCAGGCAAGCCGGGCAAACTGCGTTTGATGTATGAAGGCAACCCCATGTCTATGTTAGTAGAACAGGCCGGTGGCCTATCCAGCACTGGTGAGATGGCCATCCTGGATGTTGAACCTGAACACATTCACCAGCGTGTGCCGGTTATTCTAGGCAGCAAACAGGAAGTGGAAACCGCTCTGGGGTATTAATCGGACGCTGGCCGTTCCTCCTGACCATAGCAGCCCCATTCCAGGGCTGCTATGGTCAGGAAAGGCCGGTATTTTATTCTTGCTGCCAGCTTTCACAAAAATCAAAAAAATCATCGGCCGCTACAGGTTTGCTAATGTAAAAACCCTGCACCTGATCACAGTCCATGTCCTTTAGTTTTTCAAGTGTTTGTGCATCTTCTGCCCCTTCTGCCACCACCGTTAACGACAGGTTTTTAGCCATATTGATGATGGATTTAACAATCATTTCATCTTGCTCGTTGGCACACATGTTTCGTACAAACATGATGTCTATTTTCAAAGCGTCTATGGGTAGTTGCCGCAGGTACACTAAAGAAGAGAAGCCGGTGCCAAAATCATCCACCGAAATACTCACCCCCAAATCGCTAATTTTATTCAGGGTATCCAACGCCCGCTCCGGGTCAGACATGAGTGCACTCTCGGTTATTTCCAGCTCAAATAAATAGGCGGGCACCTCATATTGCTGTAATTTTTCAGCGATGAAACTCCACAGGTTTTCATCCAATAAGTTACGGGTAGAAACATTCACCGACACCTTCACGTACTGCTGTTTTTTCAACCACTCTTTAACCTGCAACAAGGCTTCTTCAATCACCCACTGGGTCATGGGGATTATTACATCACTTAACTCCGCCATAGGAATAAACTCTGCAGGGTTAACCAGCCCCATATCCGGGTGCTGCCAGCGTATTAGCGCTTCGGCGCCACGAATAGCATTATCAGACAGGGTTAGTTTGGGCTGGTAATGTAAAAAGAATTGTCGTTCGGTGATGCCCCGCCCCATAGCCGCCATGAGGGCTAAACGCCTGGGGCTGTTTTCATCCATTTCCTGGCTGTAATCCAATATAGAGTTGCTGTGTTTTTTGGCCCGATACATGGCGACGTCGGCACAGCGTAATAAGGCACTGGTATCCTGACCGTCTTTTGGGTACTGGCTAATGCCCACACTGGCGCCTATTTCCACTGTGAGCTGGCCAAGGTCAAACGGTTCGCGTAATTTTTTTAATATGTTTTTGGCCAGGGCGTGGGTTTCAATGTCACTCTGAAACGATGGCATCACCACCGCAAATTCATCTCCGCCCAAGCGGGCAAAAAATGCCCGGTATGGCGTCAGCAACGGGGTAATCCTGGGAGCAATTTTCTTTAACAGTACATCCCCATAATGGTGCCCCAAAGTGTCATTTACCTCTTTAAAACGATCCAGGTCTATCAACAACAACGCCATTTTGAAACCAAATTGCAAGGCCTGTTCTATTTTTTCATCCACCGTGTCGCGCAATGCCAAACGATTGGGCAAAGACGTTAATAGATCGTGGCTATTTTGGTATTCAAGATTTTGAATGTGCATTTTACTGTGAGTAATGTCACGAATAATCAACCTTAAACTAAGCACCTTGCCATCTTGGGTGTCGGCCATGACACTGCAATTTATCCAGCGTAACTGTGCCTCATTATCCTCATGGGCCACTTCAATAGCCTCACTGCCATAGCCACTTTGCAAAATATATTTCATTACATGTTTAATGCTTTTAATGGCCAGCAGCTCTTTCATCTCAAGTCCGCCATGTAAATTAAAAATATGAGAGAACGCCGGATTATATTCGCTGATATTGGCCTTGTTCAACAGGTGCTGCCACTGATGCTCAAAACTATGCTCCATGTTAATTCCCGGGAGAATATCTATATCCATGATGGCTTCATTGCTGCGCGCCACAAAGCTACGATAGCGGTCATGACTTTTTTGTAAGCGCTTTTTACTTTGAAAATGTTCAAATTCAAAACGAACATGCAGACTAAAAATAGATAAAAAACTCTTCAACAACTGATTAACTTTTTGGGATTGTGGTTGCAACACCAGAATAATGCCTAACTCCCCACCCACTTCATCACACAGGCTAATGGCACCGATTTGCTGGGGGGAATATTGAGCGATGAAGCTGTCTTGCGAAAACTCACCCAGCGCTTTTGTTGTTAACCAGTGCCAATGATTTTTTTTATCACTTAACGAGTGATTCAAATACAGATCATCAAAAACATTTACGTCTGTCTTTCCTCCCATATGGTGCAAGTAAACATACTTTTTCTCATCCGCTTCTTTGCGCGCCACATAGATCAGGCTAGTGGGCAGGAGTTCATGAATGCTATTTAAAATGTCTTTTAAGGTTTTTTCTCCATGGTGATACAAGTCACTGGATACTTTAGCGATGAAATCCCGCTGTAACTTAATGGCGGTAATGTCCGAGATAATATAGGCACAGCCTTCCTGGCCTAACATGGGAAATTGCGCCACCCAGTACGCAAAACGTTCACCCTTTTCGGTGCTTAACCAGATTTCTTGCTGAGCTTGCACACAATCTTCAAAGGGGTTTTGGCGCTCGAAGCGCGCCTGCAGACTCACAAAGGCACTATTGCCATATTCCACCCGCCCTTGTTTTTCCACAAACACCGCCGCCGGAATTTTTTCATAAACGTCTCGCAGCCATTCCCTTTGACTGTCTGCGCCCAATTTTTGCCGGGCACGTTTATGGCTCAACCAAATAAGGTCCATAAAGCTTAATAGCAGTAACAGTACTGCCAGGGTGAATAAACCCAAGGGCATTGTTTGATAGTAAGAGGAAGGGTCATGCCGAGCGTACATGTGCAGGCTTTGGGCGATCACCAACATCAATAAACTGGCCAATAATGCGCAATAGCCAGGCAGGTGCATGGCGCCACGTACTTTATTTGTCCACAAGACAAACAGCGTCAGCAGCAGTAAAAAGAATATCAGGCGACCCAATAATAAATACTCGCTCCAGGACACAGTGTATTTCGCCTTTTAACCGTCTATTAAAGGTATAGACAATTACCTCGCAACAGGCCAGAACCCGCCAGCCACTTTACCCCCTCACAACGCAAATTTGACACACACAGAGTAAGGAATTAGGGTGCCCGCTCCATTACCAAGAGTCTTGTTTATGCCTTTCCTGCCCATCACCGCGCTGTATGCTTGCTTACTGGCGTTATTGCTCATTCATTTGGCCTATCAGGTGGTCGCACAACGAATTAAACACAAGAGTGGTTTGGGCCACAGCGAGCAATCTATCCTGCTGGCGGGCCGCAACCACGCCAATGCCAGTGAATACATCCCCATTGCCCTGATTTTATTGGCCCTGGCCGAGCTGAACGGCGCCAGCATGATCATCATGCACATTACCGGTGCCAGCTTTTTCATTGCGCGCCTGGCGCACGCTTGGGGGTTTAAAGCAGGCCAGGGAGGCACCCATACCGGGCGTTACTGGGGAACCGTATTAACCTGGGTGAGCATAGTGGCGCTGTGCCTGATTAATATGGCCTATGTGTGGCGCTATATTTTTTAGAAACATCTTTGCAAAGATCGTTCAAATAACAGCGTAACTGAATGAATTGGCCATTTATTGCCAAGTCTCGCTCACCTAAAATACGCAAAAAACTGTAGGAGCCTCACCATGGGCAAGATGATAGAAAGCCTGTTTTATTCAAAGGCAGGCCAAGCCATGCTCAGCGCGGCAGGGGTAAAATCCCCCTTGGAGTTAAGCCGCTATCAGGGTGAAAACCCTTGGGTAACCGGCCTTACGGTTTTGGCACAGGTTGCCAGCCCGGAATTACAAAAGGTATTGCAGCTAGCTAACATCCGCAGCCAGGTATTTGCCTCAGGGCAGCCCCAGGCTTGCGAAGCCATGTTAATAGACGCCAGCCATTTTACTCAAGTGGCACAGCTGGATGGACTTAAAGTGTTTTTTAGCCAGGCCAGTGGACAACTTAAAAAATCCGGCCACATAGTTATTCTGGGGCTAGACCCAGAGAGCTGTGACAAGGTTGAAACGGCGGCGGTAATGGAAGCCTTAAGCGGCTTTACTCGCTCCTACGCAAAAGAAATGGGGCGCAAAGGCATCAGCGTAAACCTAATATATACGCAACAAGTGGGCGCGGCCCTGGCCACACCGCTTAACTTTCTATTAAGCCATCGCAGCAGTTATATATCCGGCCAACCGCTTTATGTGAACAACAAGCAAAACACCCCACAAGACTGGCAAAAACCTTTAGCGGGTAAAACGGCCCTGGTTACAGGGGCCGCCCAAGGCATTGGTGCCGCCATCGCTCGCACCCTTAGCCGCGACGGCGCCAAGGTGATTGGCCTGGATATCCCGGCGGCTCAGCAAGCTTTGGATCAAACCATGGCTGAAATCCAGGGCGTCTCCCTGGCCACAGACATCACCAGTGAACAGGTTAGCCAGGACATCAGCGAGGTATTAGCGGGAGAGAAACTGGATATTCTGGTGCATAACGCAGGCATCACCCGTGACAAAACCCTGTCGCGTATGCCGGATCACTTTTGGCAGATGACCCTTAACATCAACTTGCAGGCCCCCATAAACGTAACCGGTGCGCTGGAGCAGGCCAATCTGCTCAGTGATGATGCACGCGTCATCTGCATTAGCTCCATCAGTGGCATCGCCGGCAACGTAGGGCAGACCAACTATGCCGCTTCAAAATCTGGCGTTGCCGGATTTGTACGCAAACAGGCGCAGCTTTGGCAAGATACCGGCAAAACCATTAATGCCATTGCACCGGGTTTCATCGAAACCCAGATGACAGACCAAATCCCTTTCATGACTCGTGAGATTGGTCGGCGCATGAACTCCTTGTCTCAGGGAGGGCAACCTGTGGATGTGGCGGAAGGGGTGGCGTTATTTGCACAACCGGGCAGCAATGGCTTAAACGGCCAACTGTTGAGAGTATGCGGGCAATCCCTGATTGGCGCTTAACCCGCTGATTTAAATAAGACCGTAAAAAGAGCAGGCACGGATTAAAACAAGTCCTGCCTGCCCTTCTCGGTCCATAGGCGCCAGCGCTTGTCTCGATAGATAAAATAAATGCGTTTCTCGAAGGGGCGCTTTTCACTTTCCTTGGCGCGCTTCAAGGGGCGGTTTTTTCGGTCGTTTAAATTTACCTTGGCCAGCCAGTCGGGAATATCCACCACATACCAGGATAAATACACCTCACAAAAATAGTCTTCTTCACGCTGACTGGGAGGGCTCACCTCAAAAACCTGTTTAAGGTTAGGCCGTCCATAAAAAAAACCCTGATCACTCACCCACATATTGTCCTGATTCAAATTGTATTCGAAGCCGCCCACACTCACCATTCGGGGCTCGCCGTACATAATTTTTTCGGCCAGGAAACGGGATTTTTTCTTGGTCACCAGGCCAACCTTTACCCATTTATCCAGGCTGCCCACCATGGCCTTATGGATACGTTCCACTTCCTGGGGAAATTCAAACGGTTTAAAAAACAATAAACGCTGGCCGTAATCGTTATTAAAGATGTGCCTCACTTGTTTTTCATCCGGTGCCTTGGGCGCTTGGGCCCAACACGCAACACTCATGATCAGAGTCAATATTAAGCCAATTGGCAGTCTTGTCTTCATACCTGCAACCTGCAACAGTGTCTTTAATGATAGTGATGCCCTTAAGCCTAGCAGGTTGTGGTTAAACAAAAGCGCTAGGGCTACACACTAAATATGGCTAAAATGTGCCATCGCCTAACACTTGGTCCTCCATGAAAAACAAGCTCATTAATTTTTTAAATCAGCCAAAATTTTTACGCATTGCCTTTAATTGGTACCGCCCCTATCGCGGCGCCGGGGTTAAGATTAAACACTTGGCCAAAGACTTCTCCAGCGCCACCGTGGAAATGCCGCTGCGCTGGTACAACAAAAATTACGTGGGCACCCATTTTGGTGGCAGCTTGTATTCCATGGTAGACCCGTTTCACATGCTGTTGATCATGAATCAGCTGGGTAAGGAATATGTGGTGTGGGACAAGTCGGCCAACATCGACTTCATTCGCCCGGGTACCGGCACTGTGAGTGCTCACTTCACCGTTAACCAAGAACAAATCGAAGAGATTCGTGAACAGACCGCCTCGGGGGAGAAATTCTTGCCCAAGTTTGTAGTGGATATTGTGGATGAGGAAGGCAAATTAGTGGCTCGGGCCATTAAAACGCTGTATATCCGTAAAAAACCTCAGAAGCCCTAATTATCGGTTACTAGCGGCTAAATTAGAGCGAAACTGGCAAACCTAGCCACCTGAAGGAATGAAACTCTAAAATATAGGGTAAGTCGATAACCTAGATAAATACGGCGAAACTGGCAAAAATAACTACACTGAAGGAATGAAACCCTAACTTGAGGTGAGCATGGCAGCCAGCATCACAGAGGCGTCGGCGTATGTGGCCGAACTGATAGACGTTTTGGAAAATTTGTACTGGGAAGCGCCGTCGGTGGCAGTCAAAAATCAGTGTTTCAACGGGCTGCGTTTTCTACAAAATGAGCGCACCGAACTCACTAAAATTTCGGTACAAGACCATCATTACGACTATGAAATCATATCTTGTTCAGCACAGGATATGGACCACTGCCTTAATAACCTAAATAAACTCATAGAAAACGAAGTATTGCGCGCCCAAACGCGCTCTCAGCTCATGCCTTTATTAAAATGTGCCAAGACGTATTTTTCAGCTGACTAATCAATGGGCATTTAAGCAAATTCGGCGGGAGTAGCCACGCAAGGGGTTAATGGCTCCAGCTGGCTTTTAAGCTCCCCTTCCACCACGCAGTTACGACCCCGATCCTTAGCCAGGTACAGAACATCATCAGCACTTTGCTGCCAATCAAGAATATTATCCCCCGAACTTGGGCAGATGCTCACCAACCCAATACTGAGCGTTAAATAGCCTAACGGTGAGCCTTTATGGGGAATGTTCAATTCACGGATGCGGGTGAGTATACGTTGGGCCACATGCAGAGCCCCCGCTTGTGGCGTTTGCGGCAAGATAATGGCAAATTCTTCGCCCCCTATGCGCGCTGCGGTATCCAGCGGGCGCACCGCCTCACTGCGAAACACTTCGGCCAGGGCAGTCAGGCACTTGTCGCCAGCCAAATGTCCGTAGCCGTCGTTGTAGTTTTTGAAATGGTCCACATCCAGTAGCAACAAGGAGCACACGCTGTTAAGACGCTGGCTCTGACGCCAACACTTATCCAGATCCAGATCGTATTTTCGACGATTAAATAATCCGGTAAGGGTATCGGTCACACTTAAACTTTCCAGCCGTGCCACATACCGTAACCTTTGCACATGATGGGACAAGCGCAACAGCAAGTTGGTCATATTCACTGGCACACAAAGGTAGTCCAATGCGCCGCTTAGTAGTACACGGCGCTCGGCCTCTTCATTCACAGTATCTGAAAAGACAATAAGCCCTTCGGGCAAACCTGTATTTAACTGAGTGTGATAATTAAAGGTCGCGTAATCCCACAGGTGCAGCTGGCATGCTGATAGGGCCTGTTGCTCGGCCAAACAGATCTGAATATCGGTGCAATCCCCCGCCCATTGTTGCAATTGAGCCTGCAATTCATCATTGCCTACTTGTATATTTATGATGAAAGATTGATTCACCCCGCCCCCAAATGTGCTGCATTTTTATTGTAGGGCCACTGTAGCGAATATCTTATTCTCAAGATATGAAACAGGTCTTCTAATAATAAAAAAATCTAAGAAAATATTGCACTTAACAAGGCTTACCTAAGAAGCAAAGAGTCTTTACAATATGGGCATAATTAAGCATTGGCCATCGAAAAGTCGACCTAACGTCAGCAATCTCGGAAATCTCTGTGATGCCAAACCCGATGGCTTGGTGAGGGAATCGTCACCCCACACTCTTAGGAGAAATTTATGGCCCTGGTTTATTCCACTCAAGACGGGCGCTTGTGCCCTGCATGTAACCAACCCCTGGATGACTGCACCTGCAAACAGGGCAGCGCCCCAGTTGGAGACGGCATCATTCGGGTACAGAAAGAAAAAAAAGGCCGAGGTGGTAAAACCGTCACCTGCATCACGGGTTTTGAGGGAGATAAAAAAGCCCTCAGCGACCTGTGTAAAAAGCTCAAGAAACGCTTTGGCTGCGGCGGAGCGGTAAAAAACTGGGTCATCGAATTACAAGGTGATTTGGCTGAGCAAAGTGTGACCTATCTACAACAATTGGGACACAAAGTTAAACAAAGTGGTGCATAATAGCGCCACAAACAATATTGTTGATTAATGGTTCGCAGGGAGGCCACTCGTTGGAAATAAGTATCAGTCTTTTGGGCATGTTCAGCCGCCCTAAAAAACCCATACCCGCCACGGTGATTAAATTTAATCGCTATAGCCTGGTATTTAACTGCACCAAAAAAATCAAGGCCGGCGACCTCATCTACATCAACCTTAAGGCCGGTCTGCACAGCCTTCGGGAAGTTAGAGGTCGAGTTGAAGAGTGTGAACCCTGTGGTCGCCACTTTCAAACCCGTGTGCACTTTGTACTGGAGCGCCCGGATAAACAGCCCTACCGTGAAGCCATCTCCATCTTAAAAGCCATTGAACAAGCCGTGCCGGAAGCCATGCTTTCTCCCTTGCACATGCAGTAACCCTCATTCTCACAGCCATAAGACGCCCCCATGAATCAAAAAAACATCCTGGTTCTCAATTGCGGCAGCTCCTCGTTAAAATTTGCCGTCATCACCCCACACAACCAACAGGTTCTTATTCAGGGCCTGGCAGAACGCCTAAACACCTCCCAGGCCAGCATTCACTATCAACTTGCCGAGCACGGTGAAAAGCAATCGACACAACCTAATGGCAGCAGTCATCAAGGGGCCATCGAAGCGGTATTAGACATCCTCAAGCAACACGGTTTGCTGGCCAATTTAAGCGGCGTGGGTCACAGGGTGGTACACGGTGGCGAAGCTTACAGTGAGTCTTTATTATTAAACCCGGATAACATCGCCTCCCTGGAGAAGCTGCATCATTTGGCCCCCCTGCATAATCCGGTGAACCTGTTGGGCATCAAGGCCATCAACACATTATTGCCGAACCTGCCCCAGGTGGCGGTATTTGATACCGCCTTTCATCAAACCCTGCCCGAGACGGCTTACCTGTATGGCGTGCCTTTGGAGCTATACCAGCAGCACGGGGTGCGCCGTTACGGCTTTCATGGCACCAGCTACCGGTATGTGAGTGAAAAAGCAGCAAAACTCATTAACAAGCCGCTGCAGGACAGCCACTTTCTCATCGCTCATTTGGGCAATGGTTGCAGCGCCTGTGCCATCAAACATGGCCGGAGTGTGGATACCTCCATGGGGTTAACACCCCTGGAAGGTTTGCTCATGGGTACCCGCAGCGGGGATGTGGACCCGGGGTTAATCGATTTTTTATGTGAACGCTTAAATCTAAAACTGGCCGATGTTATGGCCATGCTTAACAAAAAAAGCGGATTACTGGGTATCTCTGGCATCAGCAATGACATGCGGGAGACGCAACTGGCCGCGCAACAAGGGGATTCGCGCGCCAATTTGGCGGTGGAAATATTCGCCTTTAGGGTAGCTCGTTATTTAGGGGCCCTGGCGGTCTCGTTGCCCAGCATAGATGCGCTGATTTTTACCGGCGGCATAGGGGAGAACGATCGCCTCACCCGTAGCCTAGTGCTGGAACACCTGTCCATCCTGGGTTTTGAACTGGATGGCAAACTTAATCAGGAAAATGGGAATGCCACCGGCCGTATTAGCCTCGCCGATAGCACTTTAGCCATGGTGGTGGCCACGGATGAAGAACTCATGATAGCCATGGACACTCACGCCCTAGTAGCCGGTCTTAAGGAGTAATATATGCCCCACACTTTTTTCATCGCCCCCACCGAAATCAAGACTGGCCTCACGTCCATTACCCTGGGGCTCATTCGCACCCTGGATCAATTGGGATTAAAGGTAGCCACCTGTAAACCCATCGCCAATTTTGAAGGTAACCATCGCCATCGCTCCATTGCCATGATTCATCATGCCAGCGGCATCGAGCCCCCTCAGCCCATCACCCTGACACACGCCCAAGCCATGGTGGGCAGTGGTAAAATTGACCGTCTCATGGAAGATGTGGTGGCCATGCATCATACCGTGGCCGCCCAAGCCGACGTGGTGATTATGGAGGGCATAGACCCGGATCGTAACCAGCCCTATACCGCCAAGTTAAATGTGGAGATGGCCAAAACCCTCAACGCGCAAGTGATTCTGGTGGCGGCTCCCCAGGGGCGAACCCCTAAGCAACTGGAAGAACATATCCACATGACCCAGGGATTATACGACACTGGCAAAAACAGCAATTTGCTGGGTGTCATCATCAATAAGGTCAATGCTCCCAACAATCGGGCTGTTCCCATCAAGGATCAAGCCATCGTTAGCGGCAATGGCACCAGCACCCAGCTGGCCATGAATGAATTAAGCAAGCTGGACAGCCCGCACTTTAAAATACTGGGTCTGATTCCCTGGGATGCAAATTTGGTGGCGCCCCGCATAGAAGACATCGCGCGTTACTTACAAGCCAGCTGCCTGAATGACCACAAGCCCCAGGGTCCCAGGGTCGCCCGCATAAGTTTATGCGCGCGAACTGTGCCCAACATGGTGAGTACCCTTACCCCGGGCACCCTCATTGTTACCCCGGGGGATCGTGAAGATATCTTGCTGGCCAGCGCCATGGCCGCCAGCAACGGCGTGCCGCTGGCGGGACTACTGCTCACCGGCGGATTACTGCCCAATGCCAGAGTAATGGAGTTACTGGCTCCGTCCTTGCAAAAATTACCTGTGTTAACCGTCGACACCGACACCTTTCAAACCGCATCGCAGTTATCCCACATGGACGACGCGGTGATGCCGGATGATCTGGAGCGGGTGGAATCCATCATGAATCATGTGGCGGACCATCTGGATGGCCAGTTCATGCTGGAAAGTTTGAAAACTCATTTGCCCACCCGCTTAAGCCCAGCCGCCTTTCGCTACCAGCTAGTAGAAATGGCCAAGGCCGCCAAAAAAAGTGTGGTATTGCCAGAAGGAGAAGAACCCAGAACCATTCAAGCGGCGGTGATTTGCCAGCAAAGAGGCATAGCTCAGTGTGTATTGCTGGGTAAAAAAGCCCGTATTCAGCAACTGGCCAGCAGCCTGGGCATTCAATTGCCCGACGACTTACAAATTTTAGACCCGGATGAAATACGCCCCGACTACATCGAACCCATGATGGTCTTGCGCAAACACAAAAACCTAAGTTACCCCATGGCCGAAGCTCAACTGGAAGATAGCGTGGTGCTGGGCACTATGATGCTGGCGCTGGATCACGTGGATGGCTTGGTAAGTGGCGCCATCCACACCACCGCCAATACCATTCGCCCCGCCCTGCAGCTCATAAAAACCGCCCCGGGCGCCAAACTGGTGTCTTCGGTGTTTTTCATGTTATTGCCAGACCAGGTCATGGTATACGGGGATTGCGCGGTGAACCCGGACCCCAATGCCCAGGAATTGGCCGACATCGCCCTGCAAAGTGCCAACAGCGCCCAAGTTTTTGGCATCGAGCCCAAGGTGGCCATGATCAGCTACAGCACTGGGGCATCGGGCAGCGGTGAAGATGTGGAAAAGGTACGCCAGGCCACTCAAATAGCTCAGCAAAACCAGCCGCAGCTGCTCATCGATGGCCCCTTGCAATACGATGCCGCCACCACTGCCAGTGTGGCCGCCTCCAAGGCACCCGACTCATTAGTGGCAGGCCTGGCCAGTGTGGTGATATTTCCGGACCTAAATACCGGCAATACTACCTACAAAGCGGTGCAAAGAAGTGCTAATGTGGTCAGTATTGGCCCCATGCTGCAAGGATTGGCTAAACCGGTAAACGACCTGTCTCGCGGAGCCTTGGTGGAAGACATAGTGTATACCATCGCGCTCACTGCCATACAGGCAAGATAGCAGGCCAAACAAGACATAAACCATTAAAAGGTCAGTGAATTTGGCCTTTTTAAACCATTACCCTGAGTGCCTTATCAATTAAAATAATTATTCCAGGCATTCAATTTGAGCGAACATATGTTTAATTTTTTACCTAAAAAACTGGTAGCCATTCTCGCCACTGGCTTACTGCTTTTGAACATGAGTATTTGGTGCCCGATATTATTAGCGCTGGCCTTTATCAAGGTCATCATCCCCCTAAAGGCCTGGCACAAGCTCATTACTCCCGTTATCACTAAGGTGGCGGAAATCTGGGTATATGGTAACTCTGCCTGGATGGCCCTCACCCAGAAAACCCACTGGGATGTCCAGGGGCTGGGTAATTTACAGTACAAGGGCTGGTACCTGATAAACGCCAACCACCAGTCCTGGGTGGACATATTGGTATTGCAGCATGTGTTTAAGGGAAAAATTCCGTTATTGAAATTTTTCCTCAAGCAGGAACTCATTAAAGTACCCGTCATGGGCCTGTGCTGGTGGGCGCTGGACTTCCCGTTCATGAAACGATTCAGTAAAGACTTCCTGGCAAAACACCCGGAAATGCGCGGTAAGGATTTAGAGACCACCCGTATCGCCTGTGAAAAATTTTCACAGATGCCTACTAGCGTCATGAATTTCATGGAAGGCACCCGTTTCACGCCGAAAAAACACGCCAAGCAGCAGTCTCCCTATACTCATTTGCTTAAGCCCAAGGCCGGCGGCATTGCCTTTGCCATGAATGCCATGGGTGGGAAGTTTCAAAGCCTGTTAAACATCACCATCGTATACCCGGATGGCATCCCCACCTTTGTGGACTTCCTGTCGGGTCGGGTGAAAAATATTATTGTTCGTGTGGAAGAAAATGCCATTCCGGTGCACTTCACCGAAAAGGATTACAACAACGACCCCGAGTTTAAGGCCGAGTTTCAACAGTGGACCCATGAGATGTGGCTAGAAAAAGACCAGCTCATTGACCAATTACAAGCCAAGCAGGCTTAACTCCTTCCCCCTTCTCCTTTCTTTTTAAAAGAGGCTTTTCTTTAAAGCCTCTTTTTGTTTCTATAGCAACATTACCCCGTGTCACTCACAAGGAATCTCCATGCAAGTATTCGATGACGTTAGCCAATCCATAGGCAATACCCCATTGGTGCGTTTAAAAAAACTCACCAGCGCCAACATCCTGTTAAAAATTGAAAGCCGTAACCCTACTAACTCGGTTAAATGTCGCATCGGCGCTAACATGATCTGGCAGGCTGAAAAAGATGGTGCCTTGACGCCCGGCATGGAAATCGTGGAACCCACCAGCGGCAATACGGGTATCGCCCTGGCCTTCGTGGGGGCGGCGCGAGGTTATAAAGTCACCCTAACCATGCCTGCCACCATGAGCCTGGAACGTAGAAAAGTCATGAAAGCATTGGGTGCCAACATAGTACTAACCGAAGGCCCCAAGGGCATGCAGGGCGCCATCGACAAGGCGCAACAGCTAGTAGATGAGGCACCTCAACAGCGCCTAATGTTGCAGCAGTTCAGCAACCCGGCCAACCCGGCCATCCATGAAAAAACCACTGGCCCGGAAATCTGGCGCGATACCGATGGCACCATCGATATTCTAGTGGCTGGCGTGGGCACAGGCGGCACCATCTCTGGAGTAAGTCGCTATATCAAACAGACCCAGGGCAAACAAATTACCAGTGTGGCAGTGGAGCCCAGCGCCTCGCCGCTTATCAGCCAGCAGCGAGCCGGAGAAAAACTGGCACCTGCTCCCCACAAGATTCAAGGCATTGGCGCCAACTTCATTCCAGATAACCTGGATCTGGACCTTATCGATCAGGTAGAGACCATCGACAATGAAGAAGCCATCGAAATGGCCCAACGACTCATGAAAGAAGAAGGCATCCTGGCCGGCATTTCAGGTGGTGCTGCGGTGGCGGCAGCCATTAAAGTGGCCGAACAAGAGCAGCACCAGGGCAAAACCCTAGTAGTGATATTGCCTGATTCTGGTGAACGTTACTTATCCACGGTCTTATTTGATGGCATCTTCAGTGACGCTGAGATGGCATAACGGATAAGCCCCGCCATGTCCCTAGTGGACTGAATTAACTTGCAAAAAATGACTAATTTTTCGTTTTCTGGTCTAACCTCTAAGGAGGTGTACTGAAAAGTTCGGTGCACCTTCACACAGAGCAACACTAGGTCACGAGAAAGGGAAGTTCTTTGCATGCTCGGCGGAAAAGTACTCATTATTGAAGACACCCAATCTTTGGCCATAGCCATCAAAACCGAGCTTCAAGAAACCTATCAGATAAAGTCAGACATTGCCGCCACCCTGGCCCAAGCCCAAGCCCTGCTAAAAGCTGCCCCTGAAGACTACTTTATTTCCACCGTGGATCTGCAATTGCCCGATTGCATCGAAGGTGCCGCCATTGACCTGGTAAATAATTATAATGTACCCGCCATTGTTTTTACCGGACAACATGACCCTTCCATACGTGCCCACTTTCATACCCACGACCTGGTGGATTATGTATTTAAAACCGGGGCATACAGCATCCTGTACATCTGCCGGTTAATTAACCGGGTTTTATTCAACCAGGACTTTACCATCCTGGTAGTGGACGACAGCCGCTCGGCTCTCATGAACATTAAAAAGCTGCTAAGTAACCAGGGCTTTCAAATACTGTGTGCAAAAGACGCCAGCGAATGCATGATGGCCATGAAACATGAGCCCGACATGGTGATTCTGGATCAATTTTTACCGGATGGTATGGGCCATGATATATGCCGCGATATTCGCACTTTGCATACCAACCCCACCCTGCAAATCATCGGCGTATCCAGTAAGGGCGACAAGGATACCGCCGCTTTTTTCCTAAAAAATGGTGGCGACGACTTTTTACTGCGCCCTTTTAATCCGGAAGAATTTATTCACCGAATCAATCAACGAGCCGACTACGTGGATCAGATTCGTGATCTGGAAAAAATAAGCGATGAAAAAAACAAGTTTTTAGGTATGGCCGCCCACGACCTACGTAACCCATTAAGCATCATTCAGCAAGCCAGTAAACGCCTGCATAAGGGCACATTAACCCCTGAGAAAATGAATTTGTTATTGGATATGATTCAAAAAAGTACCTCTGGCATGCAACAGTTACTGGATGACTTGCTGGACATCAGTGCCATCGAGTCGGGAAAAATCACCCTGCACAAATTGCCGTTAAATTTAACCGAGATATGTCACGAACGAGTGCAGGTCTTTCAACAAAAAGCACAGGCAAAAAATATCGAAATTATCGAAAACCTGCCCAACAGTGCCATGGTGGAATTTGACCCCACCCGCATAACCCAGGTAATCGATAACCTGTTAAGCAACGCCATTAAATATTCCCCGGAGAATTTTCAAATTTCCGTTAGCATAGATAAGGAATCGGATTTTTTACGGGTAAATGTCATGGACCAAGGGCCCGGAATCAATGAAGGTGATGTGGACAAGTTATTTAAAGCCTTTAACCGCTTAGGCCACAGAACCACAGGGGGTGAGTCCAGTCACGGACTGGGGTTGTCCATTTGCCTAAGAATTGTGGAGGCCCACATGGGCAGCATAGGTTATAAAGACGCGCCAGATTGCGGCAGCCATTTTTATTTTGACCTGCCTAAATAACCTCTATGCTATTAAGGCACGTATACTTCTATCATGTAGTTTAGCCCGTACTCATGGTTCTTAGGAGTGATAACCTTATTTTGTGGAACGCCGTAAATTCATCCATGAAGGCTTGCTTCGGCATCCCTGCCTCATGCATCCATAAAACATGGCATTCACTCCTTTTAAATCTACTGGACTGCTTTGGAGAAAGTATTAATATTCATCCGGACCAATGATCATTTCGAAGCGTAAATTAAGTGCTGCGGTAGGAAAGTAGTCTTTCTCTCTGGGCCAGGCCACTTCTGGCACGATCTCGGCAAATACAAAATGTTTATAAATCTTGCGACGATAACTCACCGACAAAACGTAATTGTTAACTTTGGCAATCTGCTCAGTATCCCCAAAAACAACCATGCGATATAACATGGCCGCGCGGTGACTTAATTCATCAAAAATAGCGGCACTGGTCTGCAACTCGGCAAAGTCATTGGACAATAAATAGTCGGCACTAAAAGCGGTGCGAAAGTGACGGCGCATATCCAAGGGCCTTAAGAGACTGGCGTTGACCGAGGTGCCCCACTCCACGTCGGTGCGCCATGACATACTGTGTAACAGCCGTGAACGCCACTCATTAAAATAATCGGTACGACGGGTTCTCACTCGGGAAAAATACACAGGCTGCCCGGCCCAGCGCACGCCGTTATCCCAACTGGTCTTCCAGCGCTTGCCATCACGTAGCTCCACACGAATGGCAGTGGAATAGGTAACATTACCGGTAGTACCAATGAGATCGGATTCTTTTTGATCGTCTTCATTTTCATCGGTTTCCACCAATAATTTAAAACGATCCCGGGATCTGGGTAAAACCAGCTTCAGGTTGATGCCCACCTGATAATCCACACCCTCTCCTTGCACCCGGCGGGTGGTAAAAAAAATGCGGCCGTTGCTGCCTGACGACTCATCGTTAACCAACTCGTCATCAAAGAAGGCTCCCATGAAAAATGAATCGACCCCGTCATTGAGGCTCTCCACATAACCCTTGGCAAAATCCCGTGACCACTCCAGCACCACAATATCTTCCTGCTCTTCAATCACTTCTTCTTTTGGCTGGAAATGTTCATCCGGGGTAGCGGGCTCATCTATCACCCTGGCAGGCTTGGCATTGCTGCCAGCCAACAGCCCAGGGCTCCACAGGAAAACCATGATAATGCTCAAAAAACCCGCCATGACTCTCATCATCAGCTTGCTACCTTAACCGGGTCCAGGTGAATGATCACATCGGCATTGTTATATTCGCTAGTGATGCGGTTCTCGATACGATCGCCAATTTCATGGGCAGACCACAGAGCCAGGTTTTCATCCAATTCCAGATGAAATTGCACAAATAAATTAGGGCCCGCCATGCGACAGCGCACATCATGGCAGCCCTCGCTGCCTTGAGAGCTACGCACTAACTCTTCTATTTTTTCCTCCACCTCGGGCAATTGTTGATCCATTAATTCTTCCACCGCTCGGGCTCCCACCTTCCAGGCGTTGAAACATAAAAATGCCCCTATGCCCACGGCCATTACCGAATCCAGCCAAAAGATACCAAAACCCACCAACACCATAGTGATCATCACCGCACCGTTCATTAACAGGTCCCCCTGGTAATGCAAAGAGTCGGCCTCGACGATCAAGGACCTGGTTTTACTCACCACATATTTTTGAAAGCGCACCAATGCCAGCGTCAGGATGATGGCAAACAAACTCACCGCCACCCCCCATTCACTATTGACCACCTGGCGCTCATCCAGCATGGCATCGAAACTGTTAAGCACTAACACCACGGCTGAACCTATCATGAAAGCCGATTGGGCAAGGGCGGCAATGGATTCCAACTTGCCATGACCGTATCTGTGGTCGCTATCGGCGGGCTGCAGGGCATAACGCAGGGCGATGAAATTCATGAAAGAGGTCACGCCATCCAGCAAGGAATCCAGCAAGGAGCCCAGCAAACTCACCGAGCCGGTGGCCCAGTAAACCCAAGTCTTGGTTATAATTAATATCACCGCCACCACAATAGAGGCCAAGGTGGCTTGCCGACTCAGATGATCATGACTGCTCATGAAATAAACCCTTACTATCCATATAACCCTAGCATACCAAACAGGCTGCCCTTCAATATCTCAGTATAAAGTACCAAACATATGCAGCAGCACCTTTGTTAGCGCATATGGCTATAATTTTTAGCCAATCCACTCTATTTCCTCCATAAAAGCCAAGTTATCGGCCTAGGTCAGCAGAGCCAAATCACAGCCGCCCAGAAATTTACTATGCTTAAGCCAAGTCATAAAAGGAAAGGCAATGCCTCAGGTAATGGTGGTGGATGATTCACGCACCCAGAGGGTGATCGTCAGCGAATATTTACGGTCGTTAGATTGTGACATCATCCTGTGTGAGTCGGGCCAGGAAGCGCTCATGACGGTGAGCGAGCAGATACCCGATCTTATTATTCTGGATGTGGAAATGCCGGGCCTGTCAGGCTTTGAGACCTGTAAAGCCATTCGTGGCTTTTTACAGGAGCACTGGGTACCCATTATTTACCTCACCGGGCGCAGCGACCCGGAGGACATAGTGGAAGGTTTAAATGTGGGCGGGGACACCTATTTAAGTAAACCGGTGCACAAGGATGTATTAAGTGCCATTGCCAGGGCCATGTTGCGCCTGTCATCTATTCAGGCCGAGCTAATGAAGGCCAATAAAAAACTCGATGAAGTGGCTCACTTTGATGTGCTCACCCAAATTATGAACCGCCGGGGTTACCAGCACATGCTGGAGCGTTACTGGAAAGATCATCAGCGCCGCAAAGCCAGCTTAACGGTGATGTTGATGGACATAGATTTCTTTAAAAAATACAACGACAACTACGGCCATATACAAGGGGATCAATGTTTACGCCAGGTGGCGCAAGCATTAAAACAAGCCCTCAAGCGCCCCATCGATGTGCTGGCCCGCTACGGGGGGGAAGAATTTGTGGTGTTATTGCCCGACACCGCCACCACCGGCGCTTTAAAGGTGGCACAACGCTTTATTGAAGCCATGTTAGAGGCCAACATCCCACACGAATATTCAGACTGCCAGCCCCATGTAACTTTAAGCATCGGCCTGGCCCATGCCGATTTGGATAACGAGACCAGCAAACAGGTGTTAGAGCGTGCCGACACGGCGCTGTACCAAGCCAAAGAGGCGGGTCGAAATTGTGTGCGCTACTAGGCCGAACAACATGAAGGAGCGAGTATGTCTCTGCAAATACAAGATTTAACCGTGTTGCTCATCGAGCCTTCTGCCACCCAGAGCAAGATCATCAAACAGGTGTTGCTGGATGAAGGCATAGATAAACTGGATATCCTCAAGAACGGCCAGCAAGCACTTGATTTTGTGAAAACCAGTCAGCCCGATCTGCTCATCAGCACTATGTACTTTGATGACATGACCGCCATCGAGCTGGTGCAAACCATTCGTGGCCAATCACACAGTCAAGACATTAACTTCATGCTGATCTCCAGTGAAACCAGTTTTGCCATGCTTGACCCCATCAAACAGGCCGGGGTATTGGCGGTATTGCCCAAACCGTTTGATCGCAGGGACTTTCGCACCGCCCTGCGCTCGGCCCGGGATACTCTGGAGGTATCCAGCCTGACGCTTAAAAATTTGGATATGGATAATTTAAAAGGCCTAGTGGTGGACGATTCCAGGACGGCTCGTCGTCACATCTCGAAACTATTGAAGGCCTGCGGAATTGAAGATTGTTTACAGGCCGAAAATGGCCGTCAGGCCATTGAAGTGTTGCACCAGGAAAGTGTCGACTTTATTATCACCGATTACAACATGCCGGAAATGAATGGCCAGGAACTGGCCGAATATTTAACCCGTTCGGAGTTTTCCTATATACCTGTGCTCATGGTCACCAGTGAATCCGACAACAGCCGCTTAAGCGCTGTGCGTCAGGCCGGGGTTTGCGCGCTGTTCGACAAGACCATAGACCCGGCGTCGTTAAGATCCACCTTGAGCAACATGCTGGAAAATTAACGCCCAGCTAGTAAGGGCCGCTATTGGTTAATTTTCTCGATCATTAATTTACAAGCACTTTGTTTGCTCTGTGCTTGAACCATCAAACTTTTTTTGTCTGCAGTGATTAACATTAATTGCGGCGGCAGCCAACGCATAAAATAACCCTTTTGCATCTTCTGCTCCAGCTGTTCACAGGAGGGGGCCGGCCACCATTGATAAACTATCGCTGCCCCTAAAAAAACCAAAGTGGCCGTACCAAAAGGCAGCAGTGACTTGCGATTAGGATCAATCATGTTGCTTGGCCTCCGCTTGTAAAATAACGGGCTGAGCATAGGTTTGAATGATCTGCTGATACACAGATTTGGGCAGGTGGCCATATTTCTGCTGCCACATGGCATCGTCTGCCTCACTGCTTCCACTCACCAATGCCTGGGCTTGCAGGTGATTATCAAACAGGTCGTAATGACTATGAATTTCATGATCGATGGCTTTACTCCACTGATCGGCCATATTGTCATCCTGTGACAACGGCGCAGAGAAATGCACCGACACTCGACCCTTTTTACCCTTAATGCCTTTAATAATGCTTAAAAAATCTTCATCTTTCGATTTTTCGTAATGACCGTGGCGCCGCTGTGCATCCAACTCACGGGCCTTATCCTCATCACAAGGATCCCATTCATAACTGATGGAAACCGGCACCAGTTTTAGGTAATTCATGCTTTCCTTAAATTCCCAACCCGCCTTACGCCCCGCCATGTGTAGCATTTTTAGCACGGCAGTATCGGTCATGTCCTTACCGTCTTTGGCACGCCCTTCTTTTTGCGCAATCCAAATGCTTTGCCCGGTTTTAATGCTGTGGTGTATGTAAGCCGACAACTTATTCACCGCGGCCAACTTATCTTTACGGGTACCGGGTGAGCGCTGCACCACAAAACTTTTATTTAAACGCATAAGCTTGGCCACAAATTGACGTTCTAATAAATTATCGCCAATGGCAATTTTACAGGTGGCGTGACCTGCGTTTAATAATGCGTAATTCACCAGCATAGGGTCCATGGCAATGTCCCGGTGATTACTAACAAACACATAAGATCTGTTTTTATCCAGGTTCTCCAGGCCCGTCACTTTAAATTCGGTGACGGTTCTGTCCATGAGTGAGCGCACCAAGGGCGCTAACTTATTTTGCATGGACTGCACGCTGTGCACATTTTTAAATTGGCGCATCATGGTTTTTTTAATGCGCCCTTGAATAAGGCCCGGAAAAATCCGTTGCAGGCGCGGGAATTTCTGCAAGGCTAAAAATTGCAAAAACTCACTGTCTTTTAGCAGTGACAGTAAAACATCATTTACTTCATGGTCGGCATAGGCGCGAATATCATCAAAATCTTGTTTCATACTATTTTTTACTACTTTTCATAAATTGCTCAGACCAATAACTTGCTTGTGTCTCATCCACCGACACCCCCCACAAGCCATCTGTATAGGCTTTTTTTAATTTCAAGGCCGCCATGGTATGACCCTGGTTAGCGGCTTGTTTATACAATTCCAAAATATCTTCGTCTTTATGTTTTAAACCCAAGGCTTCATCACACATGGCCTGCGCTAACATGAATTGTGCATCCGGGTTGCCCTGGTCAGCGGCAGTGCGCAAGTACTTCACCCCCACCTGACGCGAAGAAATACCTACCCCACGATGGGTTAATATTTGCCCTGCCATCAACAAAGCCTGACCATGACCTGCGTTGGCGGCACGTTGCAGGCAGTTCATGGAAAGGTCATGCAGCCATTTTTGCCAACGCCCCATACCACTGTTAAAAATAAACGCCCCTAAAGGGTATTGTATCTTGGCCAACATTTCGTTTTTCAATGTCATGGTGACGTCACTTTATAGCCCTACAAAACACTGGTTTTTATAAATTTACGCTTATGGGACAATACGAGCATTCCCCATTTAAACACGCTTAACTTTACTAAGGACTCCATTTTATGTCCGTTGACTCTTGGCAACCGGTACAGGCCCCAACCACACTGGATGAGGCAGATCTTAAAAAATTAATGGCATTGGCGCACAGCTATACGCAAGACTCTGACCTTACCGCACAATTGAGTTGGATTCAGCCATTAGCGCAGATAGACAACAAGATTTGGGCATTGAGTGTACAAAATTTGGCTCAACAGCCCTTAATTGATTTAATTCGAATGTTAACCCAGCTGGAAGAACAGCAGGCCTGGAATCTGGCGGAAAAATCACCTGTCATTGCCCTGTTTAAACAATTGCGCAAAATAGCAGGCATCGACAAACCTCTAGTACAGTGGGTAAAAGCCCACAGCGACAATAAGTTTTTACCCTTTGGCCCCTTGCTTTAACATTGGCTTTTAAGCACTGCTCTGGCGCTGATGCAGGTCGCTGCCCAACACCGACTCCAGCGTGCTTTGCAACTCCAGTCGATTCACAGGTTTGGTGAGAAAAGCATCCATGCCGGCGGCAAAGCAGGCTTCTTCTATTTCTTTTTGTGCGTTGGCAGTAAGCGCAATGATAGGGACATAACGCCCCCCTAGCTGACGAATCTTGCGGGTGGCCTCTATGCCATCCATCACCGGCATTTGTATGTCCATGATGATGCCCACAAACTCCCCTGCTTCATAAGCCTGCACGCCCTCCAGACCATTGTTGGCAATGGTTACCTGGTAATCCATTTTTTCTAGGGTTTTTCGCACCACCAATTGGTTGGTGAGGTTATCCTCCACCAATAACAGATGCCCTTGTGAGGCCTTTTCAGTTTTAGTGTCCTGGCTGTTTGATGTGGCAGGCTTAGTGAGTTTTTCATAGTCTCGCAGGCGTTTGCATAAGGCTTCCCGGCGCAAGGGCTTGGTTAACGACACCCCCTGAACCAGGTTCATGTCGTAGTCGGCCCCCAACCACCACAACCACTTCTCCTGAATATTTTTAACATGATCGCTCACCAATAAACTGTGGAGGGGTAAGTGGGCATTTTGCTCAAGTTCATGCACCTCAATACCCAGGGTTTGAAAGAAACCCCTAAACCACAATTCCAGCTCACTATCCTCAAGGGCCAGGTAAACGCCCCGATCCTGCCATAGAGGTAACTGGGCCTGCGCATCACAGGTTTTCAAAGGCAGGGTAAACCAAAATTCGGCCCCCTGGTTAGGCTCGCTTTGAACGCTGATCACGCCCCCCATCACCTCCACCAGGTTACGGCAAATAGACAGACCCAAACCGGTACCTCCATGGGCATGGGCGGTGCTGGCGTTGGCCTGACGAAACACATCGAAAATATGAGCTTGCTGCTCGGCCGGGATACCCATTCCAGTATCTTTAACTGAAATTTTTAACAGCCGTTGCTGTGACACATTTTGCATACTAATCATGACCTCCACCGAGCCCTGGGAGGTAAATTTCACCGCATTACTCAGCAGGTTATACAGCACCTGGCGCAAGCGAAAGGCATCCACATGAATCATTCTGGGCACATTACTGGCCAGCCTAACGTGCAAATGAATGTGTTTCTGAGCTGCCTGGGGCAAATACAAAGCCTCCAGGTCATCGAGTATGTGCCACAGACTCGTGTCGGCCTCATCCAGCTCTATATGACCGGATCCTGATTTAGACAAGTCCAGAATATCATCCACAATACGTCTAAGGTGTTCCACACTGGAGAGTAAAGGCGTTGTGTATTGGGATACTTCGCCGGGCTCACTGGCGTCGCTGATGAGGGTAATCATGCCCTGAATGCCGTTTAACGGCGTGCGAATCTCATGACTCATATTGGCCAAAAAGCGCGATTGCGCCTGGGCATTTTCTTCCGCCTGTTTTTTAGCCTGATTTAAAATACCTTCGGCTTCTTTGTGATGACTTATGTCGGTGGTAATCACTAAGGCTCGGGGATCCGTTGCGCTTGAATCTGTTAACGGCACGATGCGGTTGCTTAAATAGGTGGTGCCAGCAGGAAGGTTAATTTGAAGTTGGTAGTGACTGTCCTTGCCTGTGGATAGGGCATTTTTTAGCTGCTCTCGGAACAGCTGGCCATCGCTTTCGTTTAAATAATCAAAGCTGCTGGTGCCCAGTACTTTTTCAAGCGGCAGGTCACTGCTGATCACCTGATTCAGCGCACAGATATTGCCTTGGGCATCCACTTCGGTGAGGATATCCGGCACATGATTCCACAGCACACTGAGTTTGTGTTGACCGCGCAACAGGCGCCGGTTGGCCACCCAAAGAGTCGAGATAACCGTTAACAATGCCAACACTAGCCCCAATGCCGCCCATAATAACCAAGGAGACTGAGCTGGGGTTTGCACTTCCACCACTGAATAAGCGAGGCTTAAGTTTGAATACCCGCACAAACACCCGCACAACAGGACCCACCAATACCTCATAATGTCCCTCTCTCCCTCATGCCAGTATAGTCAGCCTGAGCCAAATATCTTGTCTGACGCTTGCTTAATGTCTAAAGCCTGGTCAGCCGCGCTAAATCGCCCCGCCAACCCCGCTCTTATAATTCATTTTAAGTTTAATACACTGTACTTACATGGACTATAGTTATTAGAAATAGTGTGCAAACGGGTAACCATGTCGCGTATTCTGGTGGTAGATGACATCCCTGCCAATGTTGAAATCTTAAGCATTCATCTTAATGATGAAGGTTATGAGGTGGTTGAAGCCTTGAGCGGTAAGCAGGCCCTATCTACTTTGCACCAGAGTGCCCAAGACGGTGAACCCGAGATTGACCTGATCTTGCTGGATGTGATGATGCCCATCATGAGCGGCCTTGAGGTGTTGGCACAAATTAAAAAGGACCCTCTAACGCAAAATATTCCGGTTATT
>MAAD01000034.1 GCA_002162985.1 Bermanella sp. 47_1433_sub80_T6
CGCGACGCTCTTCTAAAGCATGTGCCCAGCGACTAAAGCGATCGTCTTTACTGGCGGCATACCTTAATACCGAGCGTGCGCCGTGAATAAAAAGCGTGCGTAAATACGCATTGCCCCGCTTGCTAATGCCCAGCAAGTTTGCCTTTCCGCCGCTGGAATGCTGTCTTGGTACTAAGCCTAGCCAGGCCGAAAAATGACGGCCATTGTGAAAATCGTGCCCATTCCCAGCTGCCGCATAAACCGCCGTGGCAGTGACTGGACCAATCCCGTGAATCTCATCCAACCGCTGGCACACTTCATTAGCACGATTGATTTCAATGACTTTTTTCTCACACACGTGGTGCTTTTCTTTTAACTCCAATAGCTCTTCATACAAGGTAAAGAATGATTCACGCGCCATCACAGTTAAGCCGTTTTCAGCATCTTCTAATATCAAAGGCAGCTCTTTGTGCACGGCGGCAATGCCTTTTTTAATGACGATGCCGTATTCGGCTAACAGACCGCGAATCTGATTCACCAAGGCGGTGCGATTTTTTACCAATCGCTCACGCAAGCGATGCACCATCTGAATATCTTGCTGTTCCAGGGCTTTTATCGGCACAAACCGCATGCTGGGACGCAGCGCGGCTTCTGCTATGCCTTGTGCATCGTTGTAGTCATTTTTATTGCCCTTCACAAACGGTTTCACATATTGCGGGGCGATGAGCCTAACCTGGTGACCCTGGGCCTGAAACTCTCGCGCCCAATAGTGCGCACCGCCACACGCTTCCATGGCAATTAAACAAGGCTCTAACTGACTAAAAAAGCTTAACAACTGCTGCCGTTTTAACATTTTCTTCTTAACCAGCATGCCTGCCTGATTAACAGCGAATAAATGAAAAACAGACTTTGCTATATCAAGACCAATTACGCTAATCTTCATGATGCCCACTCCTTTTTCAGATGTCGTTTAGATATTCATCTTGGCCCTTTTGAGGCCGTATATAAAGAGGAGTGGGTCCATTCCATTATCCCTGTAGGCTTACCCATGGCATCCATGCCATGAATATCCGTATTCAGAAAGGCTGTCTGGGCTTTGAATGATTAAGACTGAATAGTTTTAAATGCCAGTAGGAAGGCGTGTATATCTTCATTTTAAAATCGTCTGAACTTTGAATTAACCCAGCTGGGGAGTAAAAAGCAGAAATAAAAAAGCCCACATAAAGTAGGCATTTAAATTGGTAGTGGTTAGTTTTGAAATTAGGTTTTTAAAATCCCGACAAGTGCCTTTTCAATACCGGCAGTATCTATACCCATCTCATGCCACTGCTCTTCCTGAGTGCCATGCTGCACATAAGCATCGGGAATGCCCAAACTAATAATATTCTTTTGCAAGCCTTGAGCGTTTAACCATTCGCTAACAGCGGATCCTGCGCCCCCCATAATAGCGTGATCTTCAACTGTGATAAAACTACTGTGATCGTTACACAAAGAGCCCAGCAACTGTTCATCCAGTGGCTTCACAAATCGCATATCCACCACAGTGGCATCGTATTTTTCCGCGGCTTGAACGGCATGATGCAACAAGGGTCCAAAACATAGGATAGCAACCTGCTTACCTGTTTTGATAATGCGCCCTTTACCTATGGCTAGAGTCTCATTAGTGCAGGTCACCTCTGTACCATTAGCTTTACCCCTAGGGTAGCGAACAGCAGCTGGCCCTTTAAACTCATAGACAGTATTCAATAATAAACGGCATTCATTTTCATCGCTGGGACAAGCAATCACCATATTCGGAATGCTGCGCATAAAACTAATATCATAGGCCCCCGCGTGGGTCGGCCCATCGGCCCCCACCACTCCGGCGCGATCTATGGCGAAGGTCACATCCAAATTCTGTAAGGCCACATCATGTACTAACTGATCGTAGGCCCTTTGTAAAAATGTACTGTAGATAGCCACTACCGGTTTAGCCTGTTCACAAGCCATGCCCGCCGCTAAAGTCACTGCATGCTGTTCGGCGATGGCCACATCAAAATATCGTTGTGGGTAGAGCTTGGAAAATTCAACCAGGTCGCTGCCTTCACACATGGCCGGGGTAATGGCCATGAAGCGTTCATCCTCGGCAGCCTTATCTACTGCCCATTGACCAAATACATTACTGAAGGTGGGTGTTTTTTTAACGTTTACCTGGCGCTCGTTGCTCGTTGCTTTTTTAGCCGGAGACAGGGCGTGATATTTAATAGGGTCTTGCTCGGCGGGCTCAAAGCCTTTGCCTTTTTTGGTGATGATATGCAGAAATTGCGGGCCCTTTAGGTCGCGCATATTTCTAAGGGTTTTAACCAGGGTTTCAACATCATGACCATCCACCGGGCCGATGTAATTAAACCCCAGCTCTTCAAATAAAATGCCAGGGGTTAAAAAGCCCTTCACATGTTCTTCAGTTTTGGTGGCCAATTCCCAAGCGTGGGGAATAACACTAAGAACCTTACGGGAGCCTTCACGCATGTTGGCGTAGGCTTTGGAGCTTAATAATTTGCTTAAATATTTATTCAGCCCGCCCACATTCTTGCTGATGGACATGTCGTTATCATTGAGTATCACTAACATGTCATTTTCGGTATGGCCTGCGTGGTTTAGCGCTTCGAATGCCATGCCAGCGGTGAGTGCACCGTCACCTATGATTGCCGCGACTTTTTTATCGCTACCCATGCTTTTAGCCGCAATGGCCATGCCCAGGGCAACACTGATGGATGTGGATGAGTGCCCAACGCCAAAGCTATCGAATTTACTTTCGCTGCGTTTAGGAAAAGGCGAAAGGCCATCTTTACTGCGAATACCGGTGAGTTGATCGCGACGCCCGGTTAATATTTTATGAGGATAGGCCTGGTGACCCACGTCCCACAATAATTGGTCGATGGGGGTGTCGTAGACATAATGCAGGGCGATGGTGAGCTCAATCACGCCAAGACCAGACGCAAAGTGTCCGCCACTTTTCCCTACGCTGTATATCAAGAAATGGCGTAGCTCATGGGCAAGTTGTGATAGCTGGCTAACGTCCAATTCACGTAATTGACTTGGATCGTCAATGCTGTCCAGTAATGGCGTGTTTGGGCGGCTTTGCGGAATTTCCTGGAACATTCATTACCCAGTGATTACAGCTTAAAAATTTGGCCACATTCTACCTGCTTATGCCCCAAAAGGTAATGCTCAAGTAGGGTTATAGACAGCTACTCGCCATCATTAATGGCGGCGGGCAACGATGTAATCGGCGATGTCTTTAAGGCGACTAGCAGGCGAACCTAGTGGCAAGAGTATCGATAAAGCTTGTTCATGCAGTTGTTGGGCTTTTTGTTGTGCACCCTGTAAACCCAGCAAAGACACATAAGTGGGTTTATTGTTGGCCTCATCGGCACCCTGGGTTTTGCCCAACGTTTGGGTATCACTAGTGACATCTAAAATGTCGTCTTGCACCTGAAAGGCTAAACCAATGATCTCAGAGTATTCCCTTAGCGCTAATAAGCTAGCTTGTTCTACATTGTCCTGACAATGGGCGCCCAGCAACACACTGGCGGTAATTAAGGCACCAGTCTTGTGTTTATGCATATTTTCTAAGTAAGCCAAATCCACTTCTTGATCCACGGCTTCCAGGTCCAGGGATTGGCCGCCTGCCATGCCATATAAACCACTGCCCTGTGCCAGTATTTGAATCATGGCCAATTGTCGATGGGCACTCAGGTGGCTATTTGCTTCGCTTAAGATAGAAAATGCCTGAGTTTGCAAGGCGTCTCCCGCGAGAATGGCGCTGGCCTCATCAAAGGCAATATGGCAGGTGGGCTGACCGCGGCGCAGGTCATCATCATCCATAGCGGGCAAGTCATCGTGCACCAGTGAATAAGCGTGAACCATTTCGACAGCTGCCGCCGGATAATCTGCTTGCTCCAGACTGGCGCCCACCGCCTCGGCTGTTGCATACACCAATAAGGGGCGCACACGTTTACCGCCGTTAAATAAGCTGTAGTCCATGGCCTTCATTAGGCGTTGGGCGCTGGCTGGAGCGTGCTGGTTTACCAGTGAACTCTTTAAAACTTTATCGATGCGCTGCTGACACTCTTTTTGATACTGGGCAAAAGACATTAATCAGCATCGCCCTGGAAGGGAATGGCTTGGCTTTGTCCGTTTTCTTCAATTAATAATTGCACTTTTTGCTCGGCCTGGCTGAGGGCTTGCTGGCATTGACGCGTGAGTTTCACGCCGCTCTCAAACGCTTGCAGCGATTGCTCGAGAGTAAATTCACTGTTCTCCAGTTTTTCAACCAGAGTTTCCAGCTGAGTTAAGGATGCTTCGAAATCCAATGGCTTATCTTGATCGGTCATAACCGCCTCCTGGCTGAATTGAATGTGGCTGTGACGGCCATCTTGTGAGGCGAGATTGTAGCGTAAATGACCGTGCAAACCTAAATTCTCTGTCTAGACTAAAAAATAAGGGACTAAGAGCGTTAAAAGGGAATTTAGGGTGGCAATGTGGATTTAGCGACACTCGTTGGGGTTATCGGTGTTTGGGCCATCATCATGTTTGCCATGGTGCTGGGCGGCGACCCGGCCATGTTCATCAATATCCCTTCTATGCTGATTGTGCTGGGTGGCTCCACCTTTGCTGTGTTAATGAAATTTGAATTAAGTCAATTCCTGGGCGCCGGTAAAGTGGCCGCCAAAGCCTTCAGTTTTAAACTCCCAAAGCCAGATGCCATGATTGACGAAATCGTTGAGTTGGCCGGCGAGGCTCGCAAAAATGGTTTGCTGGCATTGGAAGGCAAAGAAGTGAGTTACGACTTCTTAGCTAAGGGAATTCAATTATTGGTAGATGGCCATGATCCGGATGTGGTGAAAAGCCTATTGGGCAAGGATATGCGTTTGGCGGCCGATCGTCATAATGTGGGAAAGAGCGTGTTTATGCAGTTGGGGGACGCCGGTCCTGCCATGGGTATGATAGGCACACTTATCGGTTTGGTAGCCATGCTGGCGAACATGGATGACCCTAAGTCCATTGGTCCGGCCATGGCCGTGGCGCTGTTAACCACCCTTTATGGTTCCATGTTAGCCAACATGTTAGCCATCCCCATCGGTGACAAAGTGGGTTTGCGAGCCGATGAAGAAGGCCGTTTGCAAGCCATGGTATTGGATGCCTTGTTGGCCATTCAGGCCGGTCAAAATCCCAGGGTTATTGAATCCATTCTGCGCACCTATCTACCCGAATCCAAGCGTGGCGAAGAAGGGGAGTAGATCACCAACATGTTATTCAATTGGGGTTATTAGATGGCTGATGAAGAAGAGCACGAATGCCCCGAATGTCCCCCAGGGCTGCCCGCATGGTTAGCGACCTTTGGTGATTTAATGTCGCTGTTGATGTGTTTCTTTGTGTTGTTATTGTCGTTTGCCGAAATGGACGCATTAAAGTTTAAGCGTCTGGCCGGTGAATTGCGGATGGCGTTTGGTGTGCAAACGGTCATCAATGCCGATGATCCACCCAAGGGTACCAGTATCATTGCCAAACATTTCAGTCCGTCCATTCCCGAGCCCACCCCCATCAATGAAATCCGGCAAAAAACCTCGGATGTGACCAAGAGCAGTCTGGAAGTGTTGTGCCAGGATGCGGTGACGTCCCAGGAAGAATCCCAGGGGGATGAAGGTAAAAAAACCCGAGATGTGGTGGTGCCAGTAGCGGTACCAGCCACCCCTGAAAAAGTAGAAGAGCAGGCCTTGGAAATGGCCAGTGAGCTGGAGCAAGAGATCAGTAAGGGCCAAGTAGAGATGGAAACCCAGGGCAGTAAAATCATCATTCGCATTCGCTCTAACGGCTCTTTTAAAGCGGGCAGTGATTATGTGAAAGATGATTTTTTACCGGTACTGGATCGTATTCGCGAAGTGCTGGTGGAGGTGCCCGGGCGCATCAGTGTTGAAGGTCATACCGATAACAGCCCCTTGGGTCGGGGCGGTCGCTTTAAAACCAACTGGAATTTAAGTGCTGCTCGTGCCGCCGCCGTGGCCGAGCAGTTGTTCATTGCCCCGGAGATGAACGAAAGTCGCTTTGTGGTAGTGGGTCATGGCCACGTGAGGCCCATAGTGGATAATAAAACCGCCGAAAATCGCGCTAAAAATCGCCGCGTGGAAATCATTATTGTTAAGAGTGATGAAAATGACACCGATGACGAACCGGAAATCAAAGACTCAGATAATCCATTTGACGAACAACTGGATGCCAGGCCAGAGGATTTTGAACTGGATTTGGATGAGATTTTTTAGTGTTGTGATGAGGCTAATACAAAAATAATAGCTGAGTACAGGGAGTGAATTAAAATGAGTGACCAGGAGCGTCGCCGTTATTTTAGAATAAATGACGAAGTGGCCATGAGTTTTAGCCTGATAGAAGGGGAGGTGACAGCAGACCTGCTAACGAATGACACCCTGGCGTTGAACCAGGAATTTCATATTAGCCTGGAGGTTCAAATTCGTCAGGCCATGTTGGAGCTGCGCGCCAAAGATCCTAAGCTGGCTGTAATTTTAGATTTATTGAATCAAAAAATGAATCTATTGCGCACCGGCGAGCACCTGTTTGAGTCCAGCCCCCTACTGAAACCGGCTAATATCAGCGCCTGTGGCATCTCATTTACCTGGCACGAGAAATTAGCAATTAATCAATTGGTCATGTTAAGTCTGTATTTACAGCCTAAACATGACCTTGTTCGCACTCAGGCCCATGTGGCGGCGGTAAATATTAACCCCGACTCCCTCAGCAATCAGGCCGAGCCCTATATCATTCATCTTGATTTTGACAGCATCCACGACGCGTACCAAGAGCTGTTGATACAGCATATTGTTCAGCGTCAGGGCTATCAACTGCGAAAAAAGCTCGATGAAGTGCTATAGCGGCGTGCTTTCGCTTATCTTTCACACAATCCATGGGTTTTACTGTGTATAATAGCCGCCATGAGTAAACAAAAAACACACAATAAAAAGTCAGGAAAATCTTCCTGGGTCGATCCCCACGCAGCGCGCGAAGCGGGAAATTACGAAAATCCGGTGCCCAGTCGCGAGCTAATGCTTGAGTATCTGGAAAACTGCGATGAGCCTGCCACCCACATGCAGCTGGTGGAGGTATTCGATTTACACGACGAAGACCAAATTGAAGCCATACGACGTCGCCTCATCGCCATGTGTCGCGATGGACAATTAATCGAAAATCGTCGTAATGCCTTTATTCCCATGAGCCGAATTGAATTAATTCGTGGTCGAGTACAGGGACATAAAGACGGTTACGGTTTTTTAATTCGTGAAGACGGTGAAAAAGACTTTCATCTGTCGGCCAAGCAAATGCGTAAGGTATTTGATGGTGACAAGGTAGCGGTACGCGTGGCCGGGGTGGATAACCGTGGTAAAGAAGAAGCGGTGATCGTAGAAATACTGCAGCGCAATACCCATCAACTGGTGGGCCGTTTTTACACACAAGGTGAAAGCGCCTATGTGGTGCCAGATAATCGCCGTATTCCCCACGAAATTTTAATCAACGCCTCCGACATGGGCAGTGCACAGCACGGCCAATTTGTGGTGGTGGATATAGTGGGTCAACCAGACTCTCGTCGTTTACCTGTGGGTGCGATAAAAGAAGTGTTGGGTGATCATATGGCACCGGGCATGGAAATAGACATTGCCCTGCGCAGCCATGACATTCCGTTTGAATTTGCCAGCGATGCCACTGCACAAGCAGAAGCCATCGAAAGTGAAGTGAGTGAAGCCGACAAACACACTCGTTTGGATTTACGTCAAATGGAATTTGTCACCATAGATGGTGAAGATGCTAAAGATTTTGATGACGCCGTGTATTGTGAAGTTAATGAAGTCACAAAAGGCTGGACCTTGTATGTGGCCATTGCCGATGTAAGCCATTACGTTCAAGTGAATAGCCCGCTGGATGTAGAAGCGATTAATCGCGGTAACAGTGTGTACTTCCCTGAACACGTGGTGCCCATGCTGCCCGAGAAACTCAGTAATGGTTTGTGTTCTTTAAAACCTAAAGTTGATCGTTTATGCATGGTCTGCGAAATGGACATCAGCGCCAGCGGTAAATTAGATGGCTACACCTTTTATGAAGGGGTGATGCACTCTCATGCTCGTCTTACCTATAATCTAGTGGGTAAGATGTTAGACAAAGGCAGCGATGAAGCGCAGCAATTACGTCAAGAACACAGTCATATTGTTGAGCAAATCGATGACCTTTATGACTTGTATCAAGTGTTGCAAGTTGAGCGCACTAAGCGTGGCGCCATTGAATTTGAAACCACCGAGACGCGTATTATTTTTAATGCGGATCGTAAAATTCAAGACATCGTGCCGGTTACACGTAACGACGCTCATAAACTTATTGAAGAATGTATGTTGTGCGCCAACGTGGCCACCGCACAGTTTTTACAGCAGCATAAAGTACCTGTTTTGTATCGTGTGCACGATGGTCCGAGTGAGCAAAAGCTTGAAAACTTGCGTAAGTATTTAACCGAGCAAGGCATCACGTTAAACGGTGGCACCGAGCCTACTCCTAAAGACTATTTGCACGTGATGGAGCAAATAAAGGAACGCCCTGATGCACACTTGATGCAAATTATGCTGTTACGCTCCATGAGCCAAGCAGTCTATCAGCCTGAAAACAATGGTCACTTTGGTCTTGCGTATAAAGCCTATACTCATTTCACTTCGCCTATTCGTCGTTATGCCGACTTAGTGGTGCACCGTGCTATTCGCTCGTTAATTCGCGGTGAAAGCCAAGAACCTGAATTACTGAAAACCATTCACCGTGCCGAGGGCGCCAGCGTATTAACCAAGGCC
The DNA here is from genome assembly GCA_002162985.1 of Bermanella sp. 47_1433_sub80_T6. Classification (GTDB taxonomy): domain Bacteria; phylum Pseudomonadota; class Gammaproteobacteria; order Pseudomonadales; family Oceanobacteraceae; genus Bermanella. The sequence goes on from MAAD01000034.1 coordinate 8,856, forward strand.
GAAATTTATCCTTACGATACCGCTGCGTTATTGCAGTTTGGCGAGCAAACCTCCCTCACTGAACGTCGTGCCGATGACGCTACCCGTGACGTAATGGACTTCTTAAAGTGTGAGTACATGCGCACCCATGTGGGCGATGAATTTACCGGTGTGGTCAGCGCGGTGACGGGTTTTGGTTTGTTTGTACAGCTTAAAGACTTGTACATTGAAGGTTTGATTCATGTTACTAACTTGAATAATGACTTCTACAGCTTCGACCCTATTCGTTTACGCCTAACGGGTGAACGCAGTGGCAAGAGTTACCGCATGGGAGACGAGCTAACCATCATCGTGAGTCGTGTAGACCTGGATGATCGCAAGATCGATTTTGAATTGGCCGGCGCCAACGCCAGTTCTGCCGGAGGCGCGCCTAAAAAACGCACGAAAAAGCCTTCGAAAAAGGGCCCTGCTAAATCAGCTGATGGCCGTTCGGCACCCCGTTCCAGAAAGCCTAAACGTCCGGTGCGAAAACGCGCAGTAGAGGGCGATAAAAAGCCAGCGATTAAAAAACCGGCCGCTAAAAAAGCCATTAAAGACCCTTTCTCTGGCGCTAAAAAAGCCAAGAAAACGATAATGGACGGTCTTAAAAACGCGGCTAAAAAACTTAAGAAGTCCAAGAAGAAAAAATCAAAGAAATAAGTCACGTCAGCCTTAGTGCTTAATATAAGCGGTAAGGCTTGTGACCTGGTTTAAGCAGTATTAAAAGAGTTTGTTCATGAGTGAAGAAATCGTTTTTGGCATTCATGCCGTTAACAATTTATTGTTGCGCAGCCCCGAGCGTGTGCGAGAACTGTATATTTTAAAAGGTCGTGATGACGAACGTTTTCAGGCCTTGTTTAAGCTGGCGAGCCAAAACGGTGTGTCGGTTCAGGAAGCCAAAAAAGGCTTTTTAGATGGTATTGCCGACGGTAATCATCAAGGGGTGGTGGCCAAGGCCAATGCCGCCCAATCAAAAACGGAACCCGAGCTGTATAAGCAACTGGACAACTTGTCTGGGGACCCGTTTTTATTGATTTTGGATTCAGTTACCGACCCTCATAATCTAGGCGCCTGTTTACGCAGCGCCGATGCTGCCGGCGTTCATGCTGTGATTGCCCCTAAGGACAAGGCAGTGGGTTTAACCTCTACTGTGAGTAAAGTGGCCTGTGGTGCGGCGGAATCTGTGCCGTTTTATCAGGTGACCAACCTGGCGCGAACTCTAAAAGAGTTACAAAATCGAGGTGTGTGGTTGTACGGCACCGCAGGTGAAGCCAGCGAGTCTGTGTTTAAAACCAAGCTAACTGGTCCCATTGCTATTGTTATGGGAGCTGAAGGCAAGGGCTTGCGTCGCTTAACCCGTGAGGGTTGTGACCATTTAATTAATATCCCTATGGCTGGCAACGTGAGTTCGTTAAACGTGTCGGTGGCCAGCGGTATTTGTCTGTTTGAAGCGGTGCGCCAGCGCAGCTTGTAATGTACCCAATAAACGAACATTAAGTCGCAAGCGAATGCTGGTGGCTTGATGTGACCGTTTATTCCTTCCTTATGTTTGAATTCCAGAATGCCAACACTGAGCTACACTTAGGGGAATATCTCTAAATGGAGTGGCTTGATGCTGCAGCGGCTGTCGATGCGGTTGGCGCTGTGGATGGTGTTAGTGACCATAGTGTTGCAGTTGGTGCATGCTGTTTATCGCCTATCCACAGATATTCCCCACGCCAAGGAGGCCGGCCTTCAAGAGATTGAGAAAGTCGTGGCCAGCCTGCGCCCCGCCATCACCGAAGCCTTGTATCAGTATAACGAACGTGACTCCCAAGAGATTCTTAAAACCTTTGCCGCCTACCCCTCGGTGCAGGCGGTGTGGCTATTGGATGATGAGCAAGGGGGGGTGAGTCATTGGGCGCGCAGTCATTCGTCTGGCAGCGGGGCATGGCAGCAACGGCAATGGCAGCTTTATTATCAAGATAAGACCATTGGCAGCTTGCAGATGACCCTGGATTTTCACTGGACCATAGTCGAAGCCAAAAAAAGAATATGGCAGCAAATTTGGTTTTCTTGCCTCATGGGTGTGGTGAGTCTTTTGCTGTTGTACTGGGTGGTGCAGCGTCAGGTGACTAGGCCTATTCGTGAGCTGGCTCAGGTGGTGGAAAAAATCAATACCGGCAATATCAGTGAACATGACTTAATGATGCTCAGTGACTTGAATGTTTGGGCCGAAGTGGATCTGCTGAGATTGTCCCTGCATGATATTTTACTAAAGCTGTCACAAAATATTCGAGACAAAAAAAATACAATGACGGTGTTGCAAAGGTTTAATGAAAATCTTGAGGAACGTGTGCTGGCGCGTACTCAAGAATTAAATATTGCCAAAGACAAATCCGAACAAGTGAGCCGTGGGAAAACCGATTTTTTAAATAATATGACCCACGAATTACGCACCCCTTTAAACAGTATCATGGGCTTCTCCAGTATTTTAAATGGCTTTGAATTGCCTGCTAAGTGTCAAATTCCAGTGGAGCGCATTCATCAATCGGGCACTCAACTGTTAACGTTAATTAATGACATTATTGACTTTGCCGATCTGGAAAACCATGAGTTGCTGGTTCAAAATTTTTCTTTGTACGATGTGATCAGTACCACTCACCATGGTTTGATGGAGCAGGTAAAAAATAAAGATATCGATTTAATTATGCAGGTCAGCGATAAGGCCATTATGTGTGGTGACCCCAGGCGTTTGGGCGTGGTATTGAGGCACTTAATAGGAAATGCTATTAAGTTTACCGAGCAAGGGCAAGTAGAAATATCCTGCGAAGAATTGCCAGCTGGCGATATAAAAATCTGCGTCAGCGACACGGGCATAGGCATCAATGTGTCGGAGATAAAAAAACTTAATAAGGCCTTTGTGCAAGCGGATTCTGGTCTTAATCGCAGTCAGCAGGGGGTGGGCTTGGGTCTGGCCATCGTTGAACGAGTCTGCAAAAAGTGGGGGGCGGTGCTGCAATTTACAAACGTGTCACCCCATGGCACGCAAGTGACGATTATCCTGCCAAATTTATCGGCCTGAGTAAGCGTGTATTAAATTTACAGGTCCAGCTTCTTACGTAACTCGGTTAATTTTTTCTGGTTTTGTTTAACACTTAATGGGGTGCTGACCTCTTGTGGCAGTGCCTTTAAGACCGGCATTTTTATGTCTTCCCCTCTAATGACCCTTTCACACAAGATGGCGTAGTTGTGTTTGAACACAGGGAAAGCCTTGCTCTCTATGGAGTTGGCCATATAAAACCAGTCACTGGCCAGGCCAGCATAATATACCGCCACATGGCTCCAATTAAACTCGGCTTTAGGCGCAGGGGCACGGCAGGCTTCCATGTAGGCGCTGTGCGCATCGGGCAGGCCAAACAACTCAAAAGCGTGATCGCAGTGTTCTCTAAATTTTGCCACGGTGGGCAAGAAGTTTTCGTGTTTCACCACCCGCTCGGCGGCGGCTTTAATAAGCGCCGGCGGATAATCTTGCAGGTGAGTTAACCACAGGCGCATAGCCGCAGTGGAACGCTCTAAATCAGGGTAGGCGGCATTAAACTGATTGCCGTAGCTGATGCGAAACAGCTCAAAAGTGGCGCCCAGTGCTTCCTTGTGTTCCTTAGAGGCCGTCAGCCCAGCTGAGGTCTTTGACACGTTCTGCGATACTGGTATTTGCTGCGTAATCTCGTTGAGAAGTTGCTGCGCTGTTTTGTCCATTTAAGCGTTTGCTCCAGTGGTGTTTGGCATGCTGCAAAAATTTCACGTTCCAGGAGGTGTGCAGCTGCTTACTGTCTCGCCAGTATAATATAAATTCCTGCACTAGGCTCACGGCAAAGGCCCTGTCAATATTGGCCATGGCCAGTATGTCATATACATCTTCAGCCGGCTGCCAACCCTCTTGCATGGGCGTGGGGTCGGTGGGGTGGGCAAGGCTTGCGCTAAATCGGGCCCATTGTCTGCGTACCCAGGCCACAAACTTGGTATTCCAGGTATCGTGGGCCACGCCTTTTTCCATCCAGTACAATACAAATTCACTAACACAATCCTGAATGAAGTTTTGGTCCACCCCGGCCTTGTGCAAAATCTCCATGGTAGCGCCTTCCGGTTGCCAGCTTTGATCCATGTTTTGGCGACGCATAGCATCCCCTTTAAAGATGGCCGGATTGCTCTGGTCGTCTTTATTGCGTTTATTTACCCAGCGAATAAACATAGTCGACCAGCTGGCGGCCAGGGTGCCCTGACTTTGATAGTGATACACAAAATCACGAATCTGCAGCTTGGCGTAACGGCGGGCGATGCCCAGAGTTTCATCTATGTACTTAAGGGTCTCGCTGTCGGGCTGCCAATTGTTAGGGATGGCATTTTTAAATTGTTGTTGGCTTTCCTTGTAGGCCACCTGGGTCTTGCTTTGGCGGTGGCTGGCGGGTGCCTTATTTTCAAAGCTGAAAAAAAGCTGTTCGCTTTGGCCAAACGGCGGGCTATTAAAATGCACGATGCCTTTATCGGTGAGGCTTTTTAAAATGCGTTTTATATCCTGATCCTGCCAGAAAGGCAGCCAGTTACGCAGGGCATCTTTATTGAATACTTGCCAATCATCATCATGGCTGCGACCGCCATCATTTAAGGCTTGCAGCATGATGGCCTCTTCGAGCCCGATGGTGGCCGCCAAATTAGGCGAGATCACCAACATACGCTCTGGAATTAAACTGTGAGCCATAATCTTGAATTCATTAAACCTGGTACTAAATCGTGCTGTGGGCACGGATGTCGGCCATGCATCATACACAGCGGAGACTTGAAATTTAAAGGTGTGTTTTGCCTTTAGGTGTCGCTTAGACCTGCTTGCATGGTTAGAATTAACTGTAATTCGTCATCAAGCGGTATTGAGTGGCCAGTAAAACGCGCCGCCAGTATAACCGATAATTCCCCTGTGAGCAGCCGCCATGGCAGCTGAGTGCTATGGTTATTAACAGGGCCTGGCGATCACTGCCTCACAGGCGGGTTGGTGCATAAATATAGTTAAAGGTTCATGGGAAGCAGTATGGCAAGGGCGACACAAGCAATTATCAATTTGCACGCGCTGCGTGAAAACTATCAGCTGGCCAAAACCAGTGCGGCCAATAGCCGAGCCTACGCGGTCATTAAGGCCAATGCCTATGGTCACGGGGTTTTGCAGGTGGCCAATGCCTTATCGGGTATGGCCGATGGCTTTGCGGTAACGTGTGTAGAAGAAGCGGTGGAGTTGCGCCAAGGCGGTATCCTGTTGCCTGTGTTGGTGCTTGAAGGGGCCATGGATGAACAGGAATGCCAAATAGCCCTGGATCTGGACCTGGAGCTGGTGGTGCATCAGCGCCAGCAGGTGGCCTGGCTTAAAGATAAGACCGGTTCATTGCGTATCTGGATAAAGGTCGACAGTGGCATGCATCGCTTAGGGTTTGCCGGAGCAGAGGTGCCTGCGGTGGCCAGTGACTTACGCAACCTGGGGTGTGTTAGCCAGGTGCAGCTCATGAGTCACTTTGCCTGCGCCGATGAAGAAGGCCATGCCTTTAATGACTACCAAATACAACAAATGCAGATACTGGCCCCCATGAAACTGCCCTGGAGCATGAGTAACAGTGCCGCCATATTGTCCTTGCCTCAGGCTCATGGGGACCTCATACGTCCGGGTATCATGTTGTTTGGGTCTAGCCCCTTGCAGGGCCGTGACGCCAGTGATTTGCAGCTTTCCCATGTAATGACCTTGCAAAGTAACGTCATCGCGCTGCATACCATAGGTGCAGGTGAAAGCGTGGGGTATGGGCAAACCTTCGTGGCTACACAAGACACCACCATCGCGGTGGTGGCCATAGGCTACGGCGACGGATATCCCAGATCGGCCAAGCCTGGTACTCCAGTAGTGATTGCCGGGCAAAAGTGTCCGTTAGTGGGGCGGGTCTCCATGGATATGATCACGGTAGATGTGAGTCAATGTCAGGTAAAGTTGGGCGATTCCGCCACCCTGTGGGGCATGGGCTTGAGTGTGGATGAGGTGGCTAAATTCTGCGATACCATTTCTTATGAACTATTCTGTCAACTTACCCAGCGGGTAAAGTTTCAATATCTCGGCCGTTAATTAGCCTCTGCGCTATAGCTCCTAGGGGGTAGAGCAGTAGACTAATAGCACTAAAGAGGCATTAACATATGATAATTAGTTGCCGCTTTAAGCTGTAAATCGTGTATAATTCGCGCCGCATAAATCAGGCTAAGCGCCAAGATACGCTAGCCGAGCCCTACTACGCAGTTTTACAAAAACACGCGTGTGTATGCCCCCACCCCAAGGGCAGCACAGAGGTAGCGGGCCTGTTTTCATTTTAAAAAGAGTGTGAAAACCCATGACAGTAAAAAGTGTAGATGTATTACTGGTTGGTGCCGGTGCCATGAGCAGCACCCTGGCCATGATCCTCAAGCAGCTGGATCCCAATCTAAAAATCTGTGTGGTTGAGCGTCTCAAGAGTGTCGCCAAAGAAAGTACCGACGGCTGGAACAATGCCGGAACCGGTCACGCCGCCTACTGCGAACTAAACTATACCCCTGAAAACGACAACGGCGATGTGGATATCTCCAAAGCCCTGTCTATCAATGCGTCATTTGAATTGTCATTACAATTCTGGACTCACCTGGTTAAGAATCAGGTTTTGCCTACTCCAAGTGAATTTATAAACCGCACGCCGCACCGCAGCTTTGTATGGGGCGAAAAAAACGTCGCCTTCTTGCGCAAGCGTTTTGAATTAATGAGCGCTCACCACTTATTTGCTGGCATGGAATACAGTGAAAACCATGAGCAGTTAAAAGAATGGATGCCGTTAATTATGAACGGTCGCGATGATAAAGAACCGGTAGCTGCCACCAACATGCCGCGCGGTAGTGATGTGGACTTTGGCTCTTTAGCCCGTTACATGATGGACCATTTACAAAACCAGGATGACTTTGAATTATTGCTCAACCACAACGTGGAAGACTTGAAGAAAAGCAGCAATGACGGTTGGTCGGTATCGGTGAAAGATCGCGATTCCGGCAAAGAAAGCCGCATCAAAGCGAAATTTGTCTTCCTGGGTGCCGGCGGTGGCGCTCTGCCATTATTGCAAAAATCTGGCATTCCAGAGAGCAAGGGTTACGGTGGTTTCCCAGTAAGTGGTCAATGGTTGGTATGTGAAGACGCAGACGTGGCCGAACAGCACTATGCCAAGGTTTATGGTAAGGCCGCCATCGGTGCACCACCAATGTCGGTGCCGCATTTGGATACCCGCGTGATTAACGGTAAAAAAGCCCTGTTGTTTGGCCCCTTTGCCGGCTTCACCACTAAGTTCCTTAAGAAGGGCTCCATCATGGATTTACCGGCTTCTATTAAGGGTAACAACCTGAAGCCGATTGTGTCTGTGGGCATGAACAACATGGACCTAACTCGCTACCTGATTAGTGAAGTATTTCAGTCAAACCGTTCCCGTATGAATTCTTTGCGTGAATACTTCCCTGAAGCCAAAGATGAAAACTGGTCATTGGCCAGCGCCGGTCAGCGTGTGCAAATCATCAAGAAAGATGATGAAGGTCGTGGCACCCTGGAATTTGGCACCGAAATAGTGGCCTCAGAAGACGGCACCATCGCTTCTTTGTTGGGTGCGTCCCCGGGTGCTTCCACTGCCGTGCAAGCCATGCTGGATGTGATTGAAATTTGCTTTAGTGATCGCCTGGAAACATGCGGTTGGAAAGAAAAACTAAAGACCATGATTCCATCCTACGGCGAGTCCTTGATTGACGATGCCAAGCTGCTACAAACCGTGCGTAAAGACACGCTACAAGTGTTGAACTTAAACGCTTAATACCATAAAACA